>CAZJGS010000160.1:0-5214 GCA_964545735.1 uncultured Spirochaetaceae bacterium | reverse complement strand
GAAGTTACATTAAGATTTTGGTATACTTATGGAGAAGGAGAAGAAGCAGTTTTGCTCGATGAAGTAATTCCAATGTGGGAAGAAGCAAACCCAGATATTAAGATTGACTGTATCAGACAAGATGGAAGTCAATATCATCAAATGATAGTTACTTCTTTTGGAACTGGTAATGGGCCAGATGTAGCACGAATAGAGATTACAAAAACGGCCGCTTATGCAAACCAAGGTGGATTAACAGCTGTAAGTAATTACCCAGAATTCGATAGTTTGAAGGATAATTTCCTTGAAGGACCATTATCAACAAACAGTTTTAGGGGAGCATATTACGGACTTCCTCTTGATACAAATTGTAAAGTAGCTGTTGTTAATACTAAAATTCTAAAAGATGAACTTAACTTATATGACGTTCCAACTACAATGGAAGAATTTTTTGAAAAAGCAAAGTATAGAGATACTTATTCTTTGAATGTTTCTGGATTTGGTGATTGGGATCTTTATCCTTATTTCTGGTTGTTTGGTGGAGTTCTTACCAATGATGGATTTACAAAGGCAAGGGGTTATTTTAATAGCCCAAAAAGTGTTGATTCAGTTAAGACCATGATAAAACTTCATGATGAAGGTATTTTTACTATTAGAGATCTTGATGGAAGTGTAGATGCTTGGGACGGAATTGAAAGTGAATATGCAATGTTCTTTGAAGGTCCTTGGTATAATTTTAGTGCAAAAGCTGAAATAGGAATTGTTCCTGCATTAATTCCAACTTTTGAAGGAAGAAGTGCTTCTGTTGTTGGTGGAGAAAATATTGCAATTTTTTCAACATCAAAACACCAAGAGGCTGCATGGAAATTTACACAGTTCATGGCTAGTTACGAAGTACAAAACGCTATGTTAAAATCAGGACAGTTACCTGTATTAAAGGATATGGTCACAAGCCCAGCTGTATTAGAAAATCCAATTTGGTCTGTATACATGGAGCAACTTGAAACAGCAAAAGCTAGAATTCCATCCCCATATACAGGTGATATCGAAACAGTGTGGAAAAATTGTATGACTTCAATTTTTGTTGAAGGAGCTGATGTTCAAGATCAAATGGATAAGGCTGCTTTAGAATTGGATGCAATTCTTTCTAAATAGGTTGATAAAAAAATGGTATATAGAATGAAAAACTATAGCAGAAGAGACTTAAATGGCTGGAGGTATTGCTCCCCATTTGTACTTCCAGGATTAATATTGATATCTGTCTTTGTTCTTTTCCCCATGATCTTTACACTTAGGATAGCTTTTTCAAACTATCAAATTGTTCAAGGTAATATTAGTTTTGTTGGGTTTGAAAACTTTAAGGCAATTTTTACAGAATCAAATAGAGAATTCTGGTATGCCTATAGAAATAACTTTCTGTATGCCATTGTTACTGTTCCTTTCATTGTTTTTGGAGGGATGATTTTCAGTTATCTAATAAATAATCTTAAGAGAGGTGGAAGTATCTTCAAGGTTGGCTTTTACCTCCCTGTAATCACTTCTTGGGTTATTGTTTCTCTAGTTTTTAAATATATGTTTAATAACTCTAGCAGAGGATTAATAAATTATTTTCTAGTAGATCTAATACATGTGCTTCCTGATTATGTGCCTTGGTTACTTAGAGAGTGGCCTGCAAATGCGGCAATATGGTTAATGGGAATTTGGAAAAATACAGGATGGTCAATGTTGATTTATCTAGCAGCTTTGCAATCAATTGATAATATCCTTTACGAAGCTGCTGATTTAGATGGGGCTTCAACTTGGCAAAAATTTAGGCTTATTACTATGCCCAGTCTCAAACCAACAACTTTCTTTGTTTTGGTAAATATGATAATAGGGTCATTTAATGTGTTTCTACAAGTAATGTTATTAACAAGTGGAGCTCCTAATGGCAAAACAAGTGTCCTGCAATATATGCTTTATGACAGGGCTTTTGGAAAGTTCCAGTTTGGTCAAGCTTCAGCTGTTGGATTAATCAGTTCAATTACTATTGTGGTGTTAACCCTTTTTATGAACAAAACTTTTAAATTAGATAATCAGGAGGTAAATTAATGAAACAATTTATTAATTGGATTATCCTTTTGTTTTTTCTATTATTATTCTCAATTCCTTTTTTGTTCATGATTTCTAACTCTTTTGAGACATTTAGTTATGTACTTCCCTATCCCCCAAGAATTTTGCCTTCAAGTTTTAATTTAGATGGATATAAATATGTTTTATCTATGCCCCTGTTTTCTATTGCAGTAATTAACAGCATTGTAAATACATTTATTACGATGGTTATTGCTATCTTTATTTCGACTTTATCGGCTTATGGATTTGCAAGAATAAAATTTAGAGGGCGTGATTTGATTTTTGCAGTTTATCTTTTCACTTTAATGCTTCCAGGGTTTTTAAATATTATTCCACAATTTATTATTTTAAAAGCACTGAGAATTCCATTTACAGATCTAAGTCTTATAGGAAGGAGATCTGGCCTAATTTTAGTTTACATCTCAACTTGTATATGTGGGAATACTTTCTTTTTAAGGAATTTCTTTCGGAGTATTCCAAAAGATCTTTCTGAATCAGTAATTATTGATGGTGGGGGACATGGAACAATTTTCTTTAAAATTTTATTACCATTGTCTACTCCTGCAATTGGAACAATGAGTATTTTTGCTTTCCAAGGTTTTTGGGAAGAATATTTTAGTGCAAAAGTCCTTATTGGAGCCAATGAAAAGATGATTACTCTTCCTTTGCTTTTGCAAAGGTTGAATGGAGAGCATGCTACTCGTTGGGAATGGGTGTTTGCAGCTTCTATTCTGTCTTTGATTCCAGTTGTTATTATTTTTATAGTTTCTCAGAAAAAAATGGTTGTTGGTGGCCTTTCTCAAGGCGCTGTTAAAGGTTAATAATTATGAATACAAATTTAGTTTTTAGTAAGGCAAGTTATATTGCTGGTGATAATGTTATTGTTTCAATAGATGAAAAAACGAATGATGAGGTTGTTTTACAAAAAGAGTCCAAAATAATGAAAGATTATTCTTGCTCTTTGAAAACAACAAAAGATAGAAGCATTTATTCTTTTTCTAATCTTGAAGAAGGTAGCTATATCGTCACTATAGGCGAGGGGCAAGGGGCTTTTTCAATTGATAAAAAGGTTAACGACTGTGTTCTTTATGGATTTTTATCAGATTTTGAAAAGCCTTCCAATGGAAGGGAAATAGAAAGCCTATGTCGACTTCATATCAATACAGTTCAATTTTATGATTGGATGTTCCGTCATGATGACCTTATTTCAAAGGATGATGAGTATATTGATCCTATGAATAGGAAGATAAACTTAAATGTTATACGTGACAAAGTAAAAAGATGTCGTCTTTCTGGTATGAGAGCTTTTGCTTATGGAGCTATTTACGCAGCTACGGAAAAAATATTTACTAGTTATCCACAATGGGGTTTGTACACAATTGATGGGAAACCTTTAAAATTTGCTGATTGGCTTTATTATATGAATATTTCCAAATCAAATGGTTGGAGCAATTTTATTACTGAAGAATTTTTAAAAGCGGTAAAAGAAATTGGTTTTCAAGGCATTCATATGGATACTTATGGTTTCCCAAAAACAGGTTGCGACTATGAAGGCAATATAGTTTTTTTAGAAGATGAAATACCCCATCTTATGGAAAAAGTTCAACAAGCCTTAATTCAAGAAAATTGTGAAAACGGGATAATATTTAATGCAGTAAACGATTGGCCTACAGAAACAGTCTCAAAATGCAGTGATGCTGCTTATATTGAAGTTTGGCCTCCACATGATTCTTATTTTGATTTGTATTTACTTATAAAAAAAGCAAAGCTGCTTGGACATGAAAATGTTGTATTAGCTTGTTATGTGGAACCTTTTAGAGATGAAAATCAAAGTATAGCAGAAAATGCCTGGAGACTTGCTTTTGCAGTAATAAATTCTTCTGGTGGCACTCAATTGGTTATGGGAGAAGAGAACTCTCTTCTTTCAAACAGCTATTATGCCGATTATTCTGTTCTTAGAGATTCTTTTGTAGCAGATACTATTCGTTACTTTGACTTTGTGGTTGCCTATAAGAAAATGCTTTATAAAAATAAAGGCATGGACGTTTCTTTTCTTGCCTCTGGAGGAATAAATGAAGATATTATTTTTTCTTCATCAAAAGTAAAGTTTTCCTCTAATGGCAGAGAAGATAGTGTTTGGACTATTATAAAGGAATCAAAAGATAGGATTACTTGTCAATTAATCAATTTAACTGGTAATAATAGTTTATGGAACAAAGGTAAAGAAATTCCTGATCTAGTTGAGGATATTTTCATAAAAATTCGTTTAAATAGGGTAATTAAAAATATCTGGATTGCTAGCCCAGATTTTGAAGATATAAGAGCTTTAAAACTGAACTTTGATTATGCTATAATAGAGTTAGGTCGTTTATATTCAGTTGTAATTCCAAAACTTAAGTTTTGGACAATGGTTGTTATTGAAATGGAGGAGTAAAATATGGAAATGTATTCATTGGATACTGAAGTCTTACCTACGGTTCGTATGGCAGGACGTATTAAATATTCAACACCTTGGATACACTTTCAGAGAAAACTTGAAAAAGAGTATGTCGTTTACATCATAATTAAAGGGGAAATGTTCATTAAAGAAGACAGTGTTCGATATCACCTTCAATTTGGAGATTTTTTTATTTTAAAACCTGGGATAAAACATAAGGGTTATGCCTTAGCCACATGCGATTATTATTATTTTCATTTTTCTGATGATGGTCTTTCTACTTCTAAGTTGAGCGAGAAAGAAATTATACCAAACATGTTAGAAAAAAGAAGATCTAGTAAACTTAGTTATTGCTTAGCTGAAAAGACACCAACTGATGGAATTAGCTATCTTCCAAAAGTCTTTAAAATTTCTCATATAGATTTTAAAGATAAAATTAGAAAAATTATAAAGATTTATCAAAATAGAGAAGAGCTCTACAAGCAAAGAGTGTCAATTGAGTTTTTAAGCTTTCTTTGTGAGGTTGCACATGAGTTTGTTTTGGCAAAAGTAGATACAGCAGAGAGAAAACATAAGGGAGAAATTCTTACTGAGCAGTTATTGAACTACTTGGATAATAATTACACCAAGAAAATAAAAAGTGATGACATTGAGATAGAGATGGATATGAATTTTGATTATTTAAA
>CAZJGS010000159.1:0-5278 GCA_964545735.1 uncultured Spirochaetaceae bacterium | reverse complement strand
ATTAATTTATAACCACTGTCAGCTAAATCAGCAACGCCTGAGAGATAATCTGCTTCAGTTGTTCCTTCAGGTTTAATATATTTTGGTACAAAACCGAAATCTTCTCCAGCTCTTACAATACCTTCCCAAGTTCCTTGGTTAAATGATTTATCATCAATAGTTCCTGCATCTGTAACCATACCAACTTTTAAAGCTGTTTTAGTTGAAGCGGCTTCTTTTTCACCTGCTGCGAATACAAATGAACCGAATGCTAACATAACACATAGTAAAATAGCAAATTTTTTCATTACTAATTCTCCTCTTTCTTTTTTATAGTAGATTTTATTATCATATCATTTTAAAGCTAAATGTCAAATATAAAATTATATTTATTTATTACTATATTTCTTTATAACTCAATATTTCAAATATATTTAATATAATAACTTATTATAGATATAAAATTTTTATAAATCATTAATTTGTTTCAAATTAAAACTTATTTTAACTTTTTATGAGTTATTAGGTTAACTATACTAATGTTAACATTTATTTTCTTTTATTAGTGGATTTATAGATTTTTGATGTTGGATTACTAAAAAATTGTAATAATTACTTGACCTTTAGGGCCTTAAATTTGATAATAACAGTTGTGAAAAAAAGAGCAAAACTACTACACAATATATATAGAACCATAGTAAAAATATCTTTAAGTATTAACTATGACTTCTTAGTATGGAAAGAAGAAGATTATCCACCAGGACCAAAAATTTTTTGCTCCAACCATTTTTCTTCTTCCGATGCCCATTTTGTAACCACATTATCGAAAGAACCACTACACATGATAATAGGACCGGGGTTTTCAATACGATATGTTCGTAATTTTTTATCTTGGTGTGAACAAATTCCAGCACTAACCATTGAAGATAAAAGAAATGTAATAAAAAATTCAGTAAAGTACTTGAAGCAAGGTGATAATATCTACATTTTCCCTGAAGGCAGATTAAATACTCAAGAACAACTTGATACCTTTAGAGCCGGTATTGCTAGAATTTACCTGAAATATCCTGTTCCAATTATACCTATTGGCCTTATTGCACCAAAAAGAAGAGTAAGAGATAAACTCAGTCCTGCAGCCAGGCGAAAAGTTACAGTTGTAAGCAAAAATTATTATGCCAATATAGGTAAAGCTCTATACTTTAAGGAAGAAGAACAAATAGCCAAAGTTGATAAAAAATTGGCAGAAACAATGATTTTAGATAAATTAAGAAATGAAATTTCTTGTTTAATTGATGATGTAAAAACAAATAAGTTTTGGAGCTAAATTATGGAAAATAATGACTTAAATATGTTATTTGAAGATTTTAAAAATCAGGTATGTGATATATCTGATCACGGAGATAAAGTTAAGAAATTAGATTTTAGGTGTACATTGTTAAATGGTACAGGCTTTAAATTTAATTATGATATTAATAAATATAATAAACAGACTATCAAATACAAACCAGCAAATATTTTTAATGCTATAGTAGATATACTTAGTGCAATTATTATAGTAATATTTTTAATACTATATTTAACTGAATATTTTAAAGTTAGTAAAACTGCTGATATTGTTAATGTATTTATAACTACACTTTTTGCATTTTCAATTGCATTTTTTGCAATACGAACAGTTTACCATTTATTTCATGCTTCAAGTTTAGTCAGAAACCCTCTATTTAGAGCATCAGAAGCTGTAAAGATAGGGATCTTATTAAATATCAACGCTTTAGTTTCTATCATCTACAAGATTAATAATATAACTTTGGTAGTATTTTTATCATTTATTGTTTGTGCCGTTGCACTTTTGTGTATGGGAATTGGTACTAAAGTAGCCTTTAAAATAGAAATGTTTTTAACCTCGTTATTACCATTTTTCATGCTTGTAAGCTCAACCCAGTTGGTAATATTATCTAGTTGTATCTTACTTAGTATTTCTTCATTCATTTATATTCTTATGGATGGTAAAGAAGCAAAAACTAATTCTATATTTACAATATTGGGAATTAGCTTATTTGTTTTAGGATTATTTACTTTACTATAAGACAAAAAAAAGACTGGTTTCAAAAAAGAAGACAGTCTTGTAATTTCAATTTAAACAAATAATTATAATTACAATAATAATTGTGAATAATATTTATTTTCAATATTAGAATAAGGAATTTCAAACAAATCAAGGATTTTATACAAGTGAGTAACTAATTTATCAATTAATTGTTTTTCAGCATTTTCTTCAATGATAAATTCTATTTCTAAAAACCAACCTAATTGATTTACTTCTAACAGTTCAACATGAAGATCTTTTTCAAAACCATCATAAACAAAAGAATACCCAATTTTGCTTTTTTCTAGACTTTTTTTAAAACCTAAAGATTCAAAAAAAACTAAAGAAGAGTCAAAATTTTCACAAGATAGTTCAACTTCAACCTCTTTATTTTTTTCAATAACCCCATCCATTAATTTTTCTTTCGAAGTAAAAATTGTTTTTTTAGATACAAGATTATTTTTATCTTTTAAGATTTCTTTTCTAACTCTAAAAGCTTCATCTTTCAAGGGATTATAGTAGTAAACATCTAATTTTTCTGCAAATTCTTCATTTTTAATATTAGTATTATTTCTAATCAAATCTAATGTTTGGGCCCAATTTATTACATGAGCCTTTAATTCAATTTCTCTTGACATATATTAATCTTTCCAGGGGAATATCATATTCTTAAGTGATCTATGACCAACATTTTCTCTTTCTTCATAAAGAATATCTTCCCAATTAACGTTACGAATATCTTCTTCTGGGTTGTCATCAAGCCAATTTAATTTTAATAATTGTAGTTTAAATATAGTCTGATTGGCTAAAAGAATACCAGCGAAGCCAAATAATAAACCAGCTGTAACAAAGGTAAGTGCAATTTGAATAATATTATATACAGCTAAAAAGATTGAAGCTCCTAAATTACCAATTGCCATAATAAAACATTTTTTGAAAGTTTTAAGTGGTTTATCACCTTTAAATCTACTCATTAATGGTAAATAATATTGAAGAGCTAATAATGCTGTAATAAGTATCCAAAAAGTAACAATACCTAAAAATAATCCAATATAAGTGTCAATACTCAAGTAAAAAGGTATTACTATAGTTGCCATTATTACTAATAAAATATTAATAACTGATAAAAATATAGCATGTGTTGAAAACAGGCTAAGACCTTCTTTATAACCTTCAAACCCTACTCTCTTATAATCACTATAATTTAAGGTAATATTAGCTATAGCCACACTATGGAAAGAAAATAATATTATAGAGATTAATAATATTAAAATAGTTAATATAGAGGAAGTTCCTCCAAATTGCATTCCAAGAGAAAAGGCCATTACTATTAGTAAAAATCCTAAATTACAAACTACCAATCCAATCAAATTATCCCAAGCATCAAAAAATGCTTTTTTTAAAAAAAATCCTATCATAATTACCCTAATTTAATAAAAAGTCTAATACATTCATACCACTAGAATTATTTTTCTTATATAATTCAGTATATCCACATTTATCACAACTTATTGTTACAAACTTTTTATTTTGAACATCAAATATTTTTGCAAAATTGCCACCGGTAGCTTGAAATACATCATTTTGATATTTTGTACAACCACATTTTGGACAAACATATTCCTTTTTTTCCATCCCATAACTCCTAACAACATTTCTTACACTCTATCATAATAATATAAAAATAATCAAACGAAATAATATCTGTGGTAATGAAAACCACTAATATTATAACAAACAAACTATTTTAAGGAAACTATTATAACAATTTTATTAAAATTTCTTCTAATTTTTCTAGATCATAGGTAGGCTCAAACCTTTTAACTAGGTTGCCTTGTCTATCAAAAAGAAATTTAGTGAAATTCCATTTAATTGTACTTTTTTTATCATAATCTTTATCAAATTTAGGCAATAATTCTTCTAATATTGGAGTAATTTCATGTTCTTTATCAAAACCTTCAAATTTAGTGTTTTTCACCAAATCTACATATAAGTCTATTGCAAAATCACCATTTACCTCAATTTTTGAAAATTGTGGGAAAGTTATTCCAAATCTACCTGTGCAAAAAGTTTTAATTTCTTCAGCACTACCAGGTGCTTGCTCTCCAAATTGATTACAAGGAAAATCCAATATTTCTAAGCCTTTAGCTTTATATTTTTTGTACATAGTCTCTAATGGAGCATATTGAGGGGTAAACCCACATTCAGTAGCTGTATTAACTACTAAAACTACTTTGTTTTTATATTTTTCTAATGATACATCACTACCCTTGGTATCCTTTACAGTATAATTATATAAATTCATTTTAACTCCTTTTAATTCTTATTAAGAATTATTATTAATAATGTTATTGCTTAACTCTATTGTCAAAAGCTTGATTAGGTGCCCATACCATAAAATGACATTAAAGATTACTTAGGTTGTCCCCTTTATTTCTTAATTTACTTCTAATATAATATATGAATATTAAATTTTTAAATTATAAAAAGGAGAAAAAAAGTGAAACCTTAGAATTTTCTACCACGAGAATTAAGGTTCCACTTACACAAAACATGGTTTATATATTATCACCAAATGCACTATCTATCAAGTTACTTATACTAACTTATACATAATATTATAAGTAACATATTTTATTATTATAGTATATAATATAGACATTTTATTAACATAATATATTTATTTTGTTATTTTTACAAAAGCTTTACTTGACTTATACACACTTAGTAGATATAGTATATAAGTAAAGGAGCGAACAAATGAGAAAAGCATTAACAATATTAATTTTAGTATTACTAACATCAATGCTTTCACTAACTGCTAAGTCAATAACAATTCAAATAGCAGCATATGTTCCTGAAAGAATTACTTTTGTACAAACTGAAGATTCTTTTGAAGTAAGTACCAATATGAATAATATTGAATATGACTTCTATGACAATAATAATGGATTAACAAATCCTGAGAGTGCTAATTATTTAGCTATAAGAGCATTATAACCACTATTTTTAAATGATAATTTATATGAACAGACGATATATAACTTGCTAACCCAATTCTGGAAGGGAAACTAGAATTGGGTTTCCCTTTTCTTTAAGCATATAATAAATATGATTGAAACAACCCATAAGTTGAGCATTGTGGTTAATTTTACAAAAGCATGATATCCATCTTTTGATCAAAATCTCTTCTATATTAGGCTTTATTTTTAT
>CAZJGS010000158.1:0-5451 GCA_964545735.1 uncultured Spirochaetaceae bacterium | reverse complement strand
TTATTAATTAATCTTATTTTTTTACTTGTTATATAACTTTATTAGAAATTCATTGTTTATAGGGACTATTATGAAAAGAATTGAAGTTGTTGCAGCTATTATAATCAAAGATAAGAAAATATATTGTGCAAGACGTGATAATAAGGGTGAGGTAGCTCTTAAATGGGAGTTTCCAGGTGGTAAAATTGAAAAGGGAGAGGATGCAAGCTCTGCCCTTATTAGAGAAATTCATGAAGAGTTAAACGCTACTATTGATGTAAATAAATACTTTATGACAGTGGAGCATCAATATAAATTTTTCTTTATCACCATGCATTGCTATCTATGTAGTATCAAAGAAGGCCTTTTGAGTCGAAATGAACATGTAGAAGATAAGTGGTTAGATGTATCTGATTTAAATACCCTAGACTGGGCTGATGCAGATAGACCTGTTGTAGAGAAGTTGATTAATTCTACTCAGCAATAGTAAAATATTCATAAATATCTTCTCGAACAGGAGTTTCCAATTTATATCTTATTTTAAAAGCTATTGTATTTTGGATTTTTATCTCCTGGGCATCACCAATGGGCTCAATTTCTCCTAAAAAATAAAAATCTTTAGAATTAGTAGAGGCTTTATTTTTTCTAACAAACAAGTAAATTTTAGTATTTCTTTGTTTTGCTTCATAAATATATTTCCAATCTTTACTTCCAATTTTTCTAGTTTTTTTAGAGATAGCAATCATTGTGTTGTTTGACTCAAAGTGATCTTGGTAGTTAATTGCTTCTTCTTCCTTTTCATAATTTATAAATACAGGAAAGGTGTTGGTTTTTTCATTAAACATATAGCCATTCATGACTGCTGATTGATTTTTTTCCCAGTTAAGTGCCTTACAAACCTCTTCATACGAATATTGTTTAAACAAGGATAAATTAGTATTTTTGTACTGTTTAATATAGTTTTCTTTAAATTGCTGCTCTGCATATTTTAAAACGTCATTCACGCAATTTACAAAGGTAGGATTTTGAATATAGGTTTTTAAAGTTTGGGACGTTGTTATATAATTATTTGATTTTTCAGCTAAAATACAAGCTTGATGCTCTTGTAAACATTTTTCTGTATTAGCAATTGTATTATATTGATGAGATAAAACGGTATATGCTGTTTTAATAGATTTGGTTTCATATTTTAAATCTGATTCATTTACATAAGTATTTGAAAAGTGTATTAGCTGTTTCAGCAAATCTATAGACTGATAATGTTTGCCTTTGCCAATCTTTTTTGTGATAAAATTCAAAGCTATAAGTTCATTTGATGAAAGATTATATGGATTATTATCTTTTTCACAATCCTTTACTAGTTGATAGTAGGATCCATAATTATCAATAACTATATCTAAAGCTACGGCTGCATTTCTCTCAAATTCTTTGAAAGATGGAATATGGGCTAGTTCATTTTTTAATTGGGTATAAGCTTCTTTTATATTTTTTTTACCACCAAGTTTACTGTTGTCTATAGCTTTATAAATTTGATGTTTAGATATTTGATCAAATTCTATAGTTGAGCAACCTGCTAAGAAGGATGAGCCATCACTTACGGTTTTTCTAATTACTTCTCTGTTAAATGATTTATCACTTGATAGTGCCATAGGAATGTAATAATTATTTTCATAGTTACCAATAAAGTCTAAAACCACAACAAATTCTTTTTCATTCCATTTTCTCAATCCCCGTCCAAGTTGTTGAATAAAAATAACAGCAGATTGAGTTGGTCTTAGTAGAATTATTTGATTAATTGAAGGTATATCTACACCTTCATTGAAGATATCAACAGTAAAAATATAATCAAGACTGTTTTCATCCCTTTCATCTCTCTCAAGTCTTGTTATAGCACTTTCTCTCTCTTGTTGAGAACTCTCTCCTGATAGAGCTAGTGTTTTATAACCTTTATTATTAAACTTATTAGAAAGATCTTTAGCCTCTTTATTTCTACTACAAAAAATTAAGCCTTTAGCTCTATTACTAGAGTATCCATAATATTTTATTTTATCAATAATGTTCTTAACTCTTTCTCTGGAGCTTAATTTGTTTATATCTGTATTATCATTTATTATTTCACCATCAATTGATATTTCAGATATTCCAAAATAATGGAAAGGACATAGCAGGTCAAATTCCATTGCTTGTTGAAGGTTTATTTTAAGAGCAATATTATTATCAAAGTAGGCGAGTACATCTTTAGCATCTGTTCTACTTGGAGTTGCAGTCATTCCAAAAAGGAATTTAGGTTTAAAATAATTTATTATATTTTGATAACTGTTAGAAGCTGATCTGTGGGCTTCATCAATAATGATGTAATCAAATTCCTTAGGAGAAAAGGTAGAATATATATTTTCTTTTGCCATCATATTCATTGTTGAAAACAAATAATCACAATCATATTCTTTAGATTTACCAGATAAAAAGCCGCTCTTTATCTCAGAGCCTAAGACTGTTTTAAAACTTTCTTCAGCTTGAATTAATAATTGCTCTCTATGTGCAAGAAATAATAGTTTTTTTGGTTTTGCAGCTTTAACATCAAAAGCTGAAAGATAAGTTTTACCAGTTCCTGTAGCCGATACTAGAATAGCTTTTGTTTCACCATTTTCTCTCAATTCACTTAAAGCTTCTACAGCTTTTCTTTGCATAAAGTTTGGCTCTAATGTGAGGGTTTTTATATTAAACTCTTTTACACTTTTTCTTAACTCTTTTGTCTCATTATATTTTAGTGTATATGCCTCTAACCACTGTTTAGTCAGTGGAATGGAGTCTTTATAAAGGGTCTCGATTTCATTATTAATATTTTTTAGTAAAGCACCATTTTCTTTCCCAGATATTTTTAGATTCCATTCTTTGTTTGATAGCAGTGCTTGGTGAGTTAAGTTTGAGCTTCCAACGAATAGAGAATGATATTGTTTATGATCAAACATATATCCTTTGATGTGAAATGCCGCTTTTTCATAAATATGAATATCTAAGTTAGAAAATTCTAGTAGTCTTTCTAAAGCTTTTGGTTCTGAAAAATTTAGATAATTCGAAGTTATGATTTTACCTTGTATATTTTTATTTTCTAGTTCTTTTAATTTCTCAAGTAAAATGTTTATTCCACTATAGGTTATAAAAGCTACTGAGAAGCAAAAACTACTACAAGTATCTAATTCTTTTTTTAGTTGAGTTAATACCTTTAAGCCTTTTTTATGATCATTAATTATTAATTGAGGGGAAAATCCTACTTTTGCTTCTATATTATCATCAAGCAGTCCGTATTCAGTTGCTTTTAGTATGATGGTATCATTATTATTCATTGCTAGCAGCTTATCATGGGATATTCTATAAGTAAAGATCATAAAAGATAGTTTTCTACTAGGAATTTAATCAATATTCTTTGTTTATAACTAATCTGGAGTAAAAGTCTAATGCTTTGCTATTATTTATTGATAAATTCCATTATTTTCTCAACTGCTATAGCTTGTTGTTCCTCTCTAGAAATGGAAGGAATCCCGTCTCCCTTTTGAACTCCATAATTTCCAAAATAAGCATGGTTTCCACCTTTAATCTCATATGTATTTTCGAAACCCTCTAGTTTTGATAAATCCAAGGCTATATCTTGTGTACCATAAATGTTTAAAGTATCTATAGGAGCATCATTTATAGGATATGCTCCAAGCAGGATTAATCCTTCAAACCTTTTATAATTATTTTCCATATAACCACTCGCCATAGCACCTCCAAGAGAATGCCCAGCTAAATACCAAGAATCTATATTTTCAAATTTTGGAATAATATTGTTGGCTGCCTTTGTATTAAATACAGCTAAATTAAGAGGCATTTTCACTAAAATACAAGTAATACCCTTATCTGAAATCTGTTTTAGTAAAGGTAGATATGATATATCTTCAACTTTACCCCCAGGGTAAAAGATAAGTCCAATATTTTTATCCTTAATATTAGGAGGGTAAAGAATAGTTAAATCACCCATTTGTTCAATATTTGAATTGCTATCATTTAATAAACTAGTTGCACTAGAATCAGCTCTGTAATAATCTAAGGTATAAAGATAAAAACTCAAAAATAATATAGCTATCAAACTAAGAATAGAAATAGTTGTAATTTTTAAGGCACGGTTTTTTTTCTTCATTTGGATATCTCCTAAATATAAAAATATAGTGAATCTAATAGATATTCAATGGAATCTTTATTTGATAATTTATAAACATAATTTTTTACTGAAGCGAGTGTTTTTTTATTATTAGAATAGCTATCTAATAATTTAATAAACTTTTCTTTTTCTTTATCACTAGCGACTTTTTTAAAGTAGCCCCACATATGCTGGAGTGTGTTTATTTGGGCTTTTTTAGATTCTTCTAGTTCTATAGCTTGCTCTAATAGTTTATAAAAAGGTAGAGAATTGTTTGATTGTTTGTCATTTAATAAAACTCTAATCTCTTTATATATATTAGCTGACTTGCTTAATACATAATACTTATATTGTGCCCACTCTTTTTCAAGAGAGCTTATTTTAAAGTTGTTTGAAGTGAGTAAATTACATTTAACAGCTGAGAGATTTTTGTCTTTAACTTCAAGCATAATATCAATATTTTTATTTGTTAAATTATTATAGTAAGAGAGAAATTTCTCTCCTATTATGTATTTCGAATGAGCTCCATTTTTGTAATCATTAGCACTTTGAGAGTAGTGAGTTTTTTGCTTTCCATCCATCTCTTTCCAACTCTTACTACACTTTTCAATCCATTGGTTAACACTAAAGTCATTTTTGATTGGTGAATTAAGTTCATGATGAAGGTTATCAAAAACAACAGGAATATTAATTCTACTTGATATATATAATAATTCTTCAATATTATAAGATTTATCATCATTTTCAATGATTAATCGGTTTTTAATTGCTATATCTAAATTGTCAAAATTCTTAATAAATCTCTCTATTGCACTTTTTTTATCAGAATAAACGCCACCAATATGTAAAACTAATTTACTAGTATTATCACAATTAAGACATTCTAGAAATTTATTGTGATATATTAAATCTTTAAAAGATTTTTCAACTACCTCCTGGTTTGGAGAATTGATTACAGTATATTGGCCAGGGTGCATTGAAACCCTTATATTATTTTCTTTTATAAGGGCCCCTAAAGACTTAAATTTATCTTCAAACATTTGCCACCAAGGAAGCTCATTTATAGAGTGAGAGGCTAGTGGTATAATATCAGAGCTAATTCTAAACAATTTAATATCGTTGATTATATTATATTTAATAATTTGCTCTAAAGCATTTAAATTGGTCATAACAACTGATACAAATTTTTCTTCGGTAAAAGTTTTTATTTGAAGTGTTGAAAATTTTGTATTATCACTTCCAACTTGTAAGCAAGCATATCCAATAGCCATTTGTTTTCCTTTATATAGAAGTAA
>CAZJGS010000157.1:0-5487 GCA_964545735.1 uncultured Spirochaetaceae bacterium | reverse complement strand
TTATCTTCTTTTTAAGTATCAAAACTCCTTCTATATCTAATATTTATTTAAAATACAACATAAATGCAACAATATTTTTATAATTATACATAAAATATTCATTTTATTGCTTATTTTGTTGCTAAATACTTGATTATGCAACAGTTTTTTAATATGATTTCAACAATTTAGACTTTCTAGTAAATTTAGATTCAATCTATCGAAAAAGGAACTATATTGTGGCAACATTATTTTTAGAGGATGGTAGTATGTTTAGAGGCGAATCATTTGGTGCAAAAGCTCCAAAGATTAAAGATATTAACTCTAATCAGAGTATTAGCGAAATCGTATTTAATACAAGTATGACTGGCTATCAACAAATATTAAGTGATCCCTCCTATAAAGGGCAGATGGTCTGTTTTACATATCCTCAAATTGGCAACTATGGAATTATTAAGGATGAGGAAGAAAACATCCTTGATAAGAAAATTCACGTTAGTGCTATAGTTGTAAAAGATTATTATGATGGAAAGGTAGATAAAGAGCGAATAAAATTAAATGATTATCTTATCCAAAATAATATAATTGGTATAACAGATATAGATACAAGGAAGTTAACACTACATCTAAGGGATAACGGCTTTAAACGTGCCATTATCATTGATGAAGATAATTTAGGAAAGGACGATGCGTTGTTTGTTATAAAACACCTTTTATCCTTTGATTTTATTTCGCAAACAAATCTATGTGAAAAAGTCTCAACAAAAGATTCTCTCTATAATCCATCAATAAAGAATTGCAAATATAAAAATAGCAACAACCAAATAAAATGTGCCTTGATTGATTTTGGAATAAAAAAATCAATTATAAAAGAGTTATATAAAAGAAATGTTGATGTAACTCTTTTCAATTGCAATACAGATTACACTAAAATTTTAAACAATAATTTTGATTTATTATTTCTAAGTAACGGGCCAGGTGATCCTGAAACTCAAATAGCTGCTATTGAATTGGTTCAAAAGTGTAAAAATAAAATACCCATTGTTGGAATTTGCCTAGGTCATCAAATAATAACCTTAGCTTTGGGAGGTAAAACTAGTAAAATGAAGTTTGGTCATCATGGAGCTAATCAACCTGTAAGTGATATTTTTACAAATAAAACCTTTGTAACAAGCCAAAATCATAGTTTTGTTTGCTCCACTTTACCCCAAGATGCCACATTATGGTTTAGAAATTCAAATGACAACTCGGTAGAAGGAATAAAAATACCTAGTAGTAAAATAATGAGTGTTCAATTCCACCCAGAGGCAAGTGCCGGACCTAAAGATAGTTTATGGATTTTTGATGCATTTTTAAGTGAGGTAAAATAATGGGTAAAAGACTAGATATAAAAACTATCCTGGTTATTGGAAGTGGTCCTATAATTATTGGTCAAGCGTGCGAATTTGATTATAGCGGAACTCAAGCTATTAAAGCCTTAAAAGAAGAAGGATATACTGTTGTTTTAATAAATCCAAATCCTGCAACTATGATGAGCACTCCTACACTAGCTGATAAAGTATATATGGAGCCTTTAACTTGTGAATATGTAGAAGCGATTTTTAAGAAAGAAAATATTGATGCTATTTTATCTACAGTTGGCGGTCAGTCAGCATTAAACCTCACTTTAGAATTAAACGAAAAAGGTTATTTAGAGAAATATAATATTGAAATTCTAGGTGCTAGTGTTGAATCTATTAGAAAAGCAGAAGATAGAGGAGAATTTAAAAAACTAGTAGAAAAATTAAATTTGAATTCTCCAATTAGTGGAATTGCAAATAATCTTGATGAAGCTATTAACCTATCTAAAGAAATTGGGTTTCCTATGATTATTAGACCTAGCTTCACTCTTGGAGGCAGAGGAGGAGCTATAGCTTATGATAAGGTTGAATTTATAAATCTTGTAAAACTAGCTCTTTTAGAAAGCCCAAACTCTCAAATTTTAGTTGAGCAGTCCTTGATTGGATGGGGTGAATTTGAAATGGAAGTTATGAGAGATAAAAATGACAATGCCATTGTGGTGTGTTCAATTGAAAATATAGATCCGATGGGAGTTCATACTGGAGACTCCATAACAATAGCACCTATTCAGACTCTTAGTGACAATGAGTATCAGAAAATGAGAGATGCCTCCATTGCAATATTAAGAGAAGTTGGAATCGACTGTGGTGGCTCTAATGTACAATTTGCTTTAAACAAAAAAACCAATCAAATGGTAGTCATAGAAATGAATCCAAGAGTATCAAGATCTTCAGCTCTTGCTTCAAAGGCCACAGGTTTTCCTATTGCACACTGTTCTACTAAACTAGCTATAGGATATAGCTTAGATGAAATTGTAAATGAAATAACCGGTAAAAGTGTTTCTTGTTTTGAGCCAGCTCTCGATTATTGTGCTGTTAAAGTTCCAAGATTTGAATTAGAAAAATTTCCTCTACCACCTTCTGCTATTGGATCCCAAATGAGAAGTGTTGGAGAATCCCTCGCTCTCGGAAGAACAGTAGTAGAAGCCTTAAATAAAGCTATCAGATCAATTGATATTGGGTATGAGGGACTAGAGACTATTGATAATAATGTCGATGTTTATTTGAACAATGCTCATCCTTTTAGGATTTTTGCAGCTTATACAAAAATATATCAAAGTGGAGAAAAGATAATAGACGAAATTTCAAAGATTACAGGCTTTGATAATTTCTTCCTATATCAATTACTGCTTCAAGTAAAAATGGATAAACTCATTGAAAAATCAACTCTTTCAAAATCACTATTATTAAAAGCAAAACAGTATGGAATGAGTGATAAAAGAATCGCTAAATTGGCCCAAAAAGAAGAAAAAGATATTTTAGCTCTTAGAAATAAATATGATATCCATATTACTCCACACTTTGTTGATACCTGTGCTGGCGAATTTGAAGCCTTAACTCCTTATCTTTATAATACCTTTGGAGAGAATTCTGAAGGTGAAATATTAGATAAAGATGCTATAGCAATTTTAGCAAGTGGCCCTAATAGAATTGGCCAAGGTCTTGAATTTGATACCTGTTGCTCTCTGTGTTCTTTAACTTACAAAGAGCTTGGTAAAAAGACAATGATTATTAATTCAAACCCTGAAACAGTTAGTACAGATTATAATAGTAGTGATAGATTATATATTGAGGCATTAACTAGTGAAAGTGTTATTGAAATACTAAGAAGAGAAAAGGTTAAAGATGTTGTTATTCAACTTGGAGGACAAACTCCTTTAAACATCGCTGAAGATTTGGTTAAGGCTAATTTTAATATTATAGGAACCGCTTTAGAGGGTATAAAAGCCGCAGAAGATAGATCTACTTTTAAGAAAGCTATTGAGTATCTTAACTTACATCAAGCCAAAAATAGCATTGCTTCGAGTAAGAAAGAAGCCATTACAATAGCTGGAGAAATAGGGTATCCGGTATTAATTAGACCGTCCTTTGTCCTTGGTGGAAGAAGTATGTTTGTTGCTTACAATTCTAAATCTTTGATATCATTTTTAGAAACAGAAATTATTCTTATAAACAAAGATAAACCCATAATTATAGATGAATTTTTAGAAGATGCTTATGAATATGATCTTGATGGAGTGTTTGATGGAGAAAAACTATATGTTGGTGGAATATTACAACATATAGAAGCAGCTGGTATTCATAGTGGGGACAGTGCTGCAGTATTTCCACCCTATAAAGTTAAAGAAGAGCATCTAATTCAAATGCAAGAAGCTACTTACAAACTTTGTAAAGAATTTAAGATAGTAGGTCTTGTTAATCTACAATTTGCAATAAAGGATGATACTGTTTATATAATTGAATTAAATCCTAGAGCAAGCAGGACCATTCCCTTTATTTCAAAATACTCTCAAGTCAATTTGATTGAGGTAGCGACAAAAGTTTTTTCAAATATAAACCTTGTAGATCAAAAACTAGTTTCAAAAGATAAAAAATATGAATCTGGAACTTGTAAAATTGGTTGGGCGATAAAAGAAGCCGTATTCTCATTCGATAGATTTAAGGATATTGATCCAATTTTAGGGCCTGAAATGCGTAGCACAGGAGAAACAACAGGTAGTGGACATTCATTTGGGGAAGCCTATGCAAAAAGCCAAATTAGCTCAGGTAATAAACTTCCAACTAAAGGTAAAATATTAATAAGTGTTAATAAAAAAGATAGAAAAACTATAATTCCAATTGCAAAAGAGTTGCAAGATCTTGGCTTCACAATTGCTGCAACTAGAGGAACTGCTAGAGATTTATATGATAATAATATTCTTTGTGAAGTTATGTTAAAAACAATCGAAGGTCATCCTAATATTGTAGATTATATAAGATCACAATCAATAGATCTTGTAATAAATACCCCTATGGGATTTCACTCAATTGCAAGTAATGATGATTTAAGAAGTGAAGCATTAATGCAAAAAATACCCTATACAACAACTACAAGTGCAGCTAAAGCCGCATTAGATGCCATAAAGTATATGAGAAAAAAAGAATTTGAAGTTGAAGCTATTGGAAAATTCTTATAACACCTACAAACAAAAACACCTACAACAATGTAGGTTTTTTTGTTTATAATAATTAAATATTACAAAAATATAATATTTGTACCTTCACCTAAATCTGGCGCAAACCATCTAAAAGTAAATCCAATATAAGCATTAAATGAATATCTAAAATCTCTTACATCCATCAATGAAGCATTTTCACTACTTCCTGAATCATACCATAAAGCTTTGGCCGTAGCGCCGACATCAATTGTTAAAGCATTAAACTTCTGTGATCCTGCAACTCTATAACCAGCATTAAGAGCTCCACCCCAATAAACAAGCGTGTAAGGGAATAATGGCTGTGCATTTTCATCTTCACCAATAATAGAAATTGCAGGCCCAAAATTAAAATAACTCTCAGTTAATGCGCCTGTATTAGTTCTTGTTGCAATTCCAAAAATAACATCAACCATATAAACATCACTTTCTATTGGAATAAAATCTACTCCAGAATATATTCCAACTGGGAAATCTTTAAAGAAAACGGAACTATTAAAATTAGCTCCAACTTTAAATATGTTGTCTGTCTCAGTTTCTAATATAGGATTGGTATAAACTCCAGTAACCATTAATGATGAATAAATATCATTAAACAAATAACTTGCACCACGATTATTGTAGTCAGTTCTAACAATAGTTGTTTTTGCAAATAATCCAATATTTATTGACAATAAAACAAGTAAAACAATAAAAATTTTCTTTTTTTCTTTCATAAGGTTCCTCAATTTTTTTCTTTATAAATATATTAACAGATATACAGTATCCGTAGTTACATACCTACCCCAATTCCTAACCAAGTTGTAACATGTAAACAACAGATAATATCAAGCTCTCAGAGCCAAAGCTTCTAAATGTCTACAACAAGAAACAAGGGTACTGATATGTATATAAGAATAGGTCCGAGTCTTTTG
>CAZJGS010000156.1:3169-5507 GCA_964545735.1 uncultured Spirochaetaceae bacterium | reverse complement strand
TTATAATAGATCTATTTTACTATAATCAATACTTCCGTCTTTATTTAAATATTCTTCATTTGCATGAACTTTTTCAATTTTCAATATAAACATTTCATGAGAACCAGTCATTATTGAATCAACAATAGTTCCTTCAATATTTACAGGACAATCACTTAACATAGGGCAGTCAATTAAATCTGCGGGTTGAGTTTTGATATTTTTTAATTTATCTTCATCTCTTCCACTAATAGTTCCTAGATATTTGTATTCTTCAGCAAAATCTTTGGTAACCATATTAACTACCATAACTTTACTTTCTTTGATTAAATCATAAGAAAATCTACTTGGAACAATACCAACCATTAGCATTGGTGGATCAAAACTACAGTTTCCTGCATAAGCTACTGCTAATGCGTTCTCTCTACCATCTTTGCCTTTACATGTAACCAAAATATTTGGTTTTGGGGATAAGCTATTTATCTTTGATGCTTCTTTTTTCATTATTCACCTCATTTCTAATGTTAATATTGTTTGATGTATTGTTCAATAATATGGAGCTTATTAATTCAATATTTGTTGTCATAAGTCAAATATTATTTCAATTAATTCAATAATTATTTTATAGAATACTCAAATAAGTAAAAAATATTGAATTTTATAGGTAATTATCTTGCTACTGATTAATCAAAACTGTAGATTAACCTCAAGGGGAAAGTTAATGCGTATTACAATTAGTGAAGAAAAAAGAGATTTAGGTTTTCAAGCTGCAAAGTTAGGTGCTACAAAAATTCTTGAAACTATTAATATAAAAGGTCATGCAACTATTGTTCTAGAATCAGGTGCTAGTCAAATCGAAACTTTAAAAAATTTAGCTCATTATGAAAACATCCCTTGGGATAAAGTTTGTGTTTTGCAATTTGATGAATTTATTGGTATTGAACCCAATTCTCCCAAAAGTAATACCTATTTTTTGCAAACTAGATTTTTAAATTTATTAGGTGAAACTAAAGTAAAGTGTTTTCATCCTCTTGGAACTACTGATGAGTCTGTACAAGAAGCAAATTTAATAGCTCAAGATTTAGAAATTGATGTTGCCTTTTCTTGTATAGGTGAAAACGGACACTTAGGCTACAATGATCCTCCTGCTAATTTTGAAACTAGAGATGCTTATATTGCCGTTGATTTGGATTTGAGAAGTAGAAAGCAACTTGTAGGTGAGAAATGGTTTAATAAACTTGACGATGTTCCAACAAGGGCTATAACCTTATCGATTAGAAAATTATTAAGTGCAAAATCAATAATTGTTTCTTGCCCTGATCAAAGAAAGGCAAGAGGTGTTGCTACATGTTTGTATGGACAAATGAGTCCATTACAGCCATGCACAGCTTTAAGAAGAAAAGTAGAATGTGATTTATTTTTGGATAAACCCTCTTCAATGTTGATATTAAGTGATAATAGACCTAAAAATCACTTTTAAATGAGAAAATATGAAAAATAAAGTTAATGAATATATCCAAATAATTTTTGGAACAATTATCGCTGGGTTTGGAATAGCTTGTTTTATAACACCAGCTAGAATAGCCTCAGGTGGAGTAAGCGGAATAGCGACAATAGTCTATTATCTATTTAACATAGATACCGGTCTTACAATGCTGCTGATTTCTTTTCCTTTATTTATTATAGGGACAAAGATTTTTGGTCGCTTATATGGTTTAAAAAGTTTTGTAGGAATGCTATTGCTTTCCCTTTTTGTCACCTTGTTTGGTCAATTAACAGATTATCAAGGATTCTTAAATTATAGTGATAAAGTTGATATATTACTTTCAGCTATTTTTGGTGGAGTTCTTGTTGGTGGAGGAATTGGCTTGGTTATGAGAGCGGGATCAAATACTGGTGGAACTGATATAGTTGGGCAAATCCTCAATTTACATACAGCACTTAATCTTGGTACTTGTATTTTCTTATGTGATGCTGTTGTTGTATTAATTGGTGGATTGGTATTTGGGCTAGAGCGAGCTCTTTTTGCAATGTGCTCTTTATATATCTCAGGACAAGTTATTAATTTCGTTGTTATGAATCTTGGTAATAAATATGCTAAAACAGCTTATATCCTTAGCGATCGATATGAAGCGATATCTATTAGAATTATCAGTGAACTTAACCGTGGGGGTACTATACTTGAGGGAAAAGGCATATATACACAACAATCAAGAAAGACTTTGATGGCAGTTGTGCCAAATCAATTGATAAATCAATTAACACAAATTGTTCATGAAGAAGATGATAAGGCCTTTATGATAGTTCATGAAACCTACCAAGTATTAGGCTTTGGTTTTGTACCTCTTGCAAAAGTATT
>CAZJGS010000156.1:0-3069 GCA_964545735.1 uncultured Spirochaetaceae bacterium | reverse complement strand
TCTTGCTTCACGACCAACAACAGATTGAAAATCTCTAACCATCATAGGAAAAGGATGTGGACCAACAACTGAACCTATACAATAAAGTTGATTGATAGGATCTTCAAGATAAGCTTCAAAACAAGCGTCAACTGCATCTTTAAGAGTTTGAGTTCCTCTTGTAACAGGGATTACTTTTGCACCAAGAATTTTCATTCGTGTAACATTTGGAGCTTCTTTCTTTATATCAACTTCGCCCATATAAATATCACATTCAAGTCCTAATAAAGCTGCTGCAGTAGCAAGAGCAACACCATGTTGACCAGCACCTGTTTCAGCAATTATCTTTTTATAACCCATTCTCTTTGCAAGTAAAGCTTCACCTACACAATGGTTAATTTTATGAGCACCAGTATGGTTTAAATCTTCTCTTTTTAAATAGATTTGAGCTCCACCAACTGCTTCACTTAATCTTTTTGCATGATAAATAGGAGAGGGACGACCAACATAATGCTTTAGAAGGTATTCATATTCATCTAAAAAAAATGGATCTTCAATAGCTTTTTTGTATTGTTCAGTAACATTATCCATAATAGCTTGTAATTGTTCAGGTATAAAGGATCCACCATATTCTCCAAAAAATCCATCTTTATTAGGTAAATTATCAGTATTGATTCCTTTAGTAATTAAATTTGTCATTTGCTTTTTCTCCTTAGCGTTTCTACTTGTAGAAACTATGTTTGTTAAAATCATGTTACTATAAACAGAAACATATTGTCAAGTAAATTATTAAGAAATAATTTTAATAGCTTTTTTTATTTGTTTTTCTAGTAAATCTACTAGGGGGATGGGAAGTTTATTTACATCAAACCATGCTGATTCTAAAACCTCTTCTTTGAAAAGGTTTTCCTCATTACTTGCTACTTCACACAAATAAGTGTTCCAGATAAATTTATTGTCACGAATTTCCTCTAGGAGTATTAAATCCTTGGTTACTCTTATTCCTGTTTCTTCAAAGCATTCTCTAATGGCTGTATTTTCAAAATTATTGTTATCGGGAATTTCCATTTTTCCACCTGGAATTCCCCAATATCCAATATTAGGAAAATATTTTCTCTTGCCCAATAAAACTTCAATTTTAGTGTTATTAACTTTATAAATGAGAATAGCGGCACCTTTACAATCTTTCATTTGACTCAAACCTTTGTATTTTTATAAATATTACATATTTAGCTTTTCTTTTTAGTCAGTTCAAATTATTATACTTATATGGAATTAGAAATAACTAAAATGTTACCTTTTTATAATAAATTAAGAACCAGTGATAAGCTAGCCTTAGATAGAGTGTCAAGAAGAAAAATTGACAAAGGATCTCTGCTGCCTAGATGTTCTGGTGTACTTTGTATTTTATCAGGAAGGTTAAGAGTTTATATAGTAAATGAAAGTGGCAAAGAAATAACGCTTTATAGATTATTTGAGGGTGAGGTCTGTGTTTTATCAGGAAGTTGTGGAATTAGAAATATTAGCTTTAAAGTTCATGTAAAAGCCGAGGTTGATACCATATTAACAATTTTGAGCAGTACTTTATATCATGGGCTTGAAGACAAATATCCTGAGGTAACAACCTTTACAAATACAATAATGGCTGCAAGATTATCTGATGTTATGTGGACACTTGAACAAGTGGCCTTTAGTAGTATGGATAGAAGAGTTGCTTCTTATTTGGTTGAACAAAGGGCAATTACACAATGTGATGATCTTTCAATTACACATGATGAAATTGCCCGTGATTTGGGTACCGCTAGAGAAGTAGTCTCTAGGATGTTAAAATATTTTCAAAATGAAGGTTGGATAATCCAAGGCAGAGGTAAAATCTCTATTAAAGACTATTCTGCCTTGTATGATATATCAGCCTAAATTAAATACCTAACATTTTTCTTAAACCAGCTTCTTGGTTAACACCAGCTACTTGGTTTTTAATTTTTCCATTTTCAAAAACGATAAGAGTAGGAATACTCATTACACCGAATTGTTGTGCTAGTGCAGGTTGTTCATCAACATTAATCTTACAAATTCTGGCTTCTTTTTCAGTAACCTTATTTTCGAACTTTTCTATAATAGATCCTTGCATTATACAAGGTCCACACCAAGCTGCCCAAAAGTCTATTAATACAGGTACATCAGATTTCAATACGTCTTTTTCAAAAGTTTCACTAGTAATATGTCTAATCATTTTTTTCTCCTCAATTTTAAATGTAAATTTATTTATTTCTTATTTGTATTTATAATATATCAATAATCTTTATTTTTGTAGGTGATAAAGTCACTGATAACTAATTTTTGTTTAATTTTCTAAAATAGAAGGCTTTTACAAATTCCTATATTTATTATACATTAAATTTATGAAATATAAACATTTATTATTTGATGCCGATAATACCCTATTTGATTTTACTCAAGGAGAGAGAGAAACCTTTAAAGAATTAGGTAAAATATATAACTTTGAAGTTACTCCATCTCTTATGGCTGATTACCATAAAATCAATAAAGCTTGTTGGAAAGCATATGAAGAGGGAACTCTTTCTCAAGACAAATTAAGAGTATTGAGATTTGAAAACTTTATTAATTATTTTAATTTTGATATGGATTCTTTGCAAATGGAAAGAGACTTTACAAGTATTTTATCTCGACAAGCCCATGTAATTGAAGATACCCACAAAGTCTTATCTGCTTTTATGGCGCAAGGCTACCAAATTCAAATGATAACAAACGGCTTAGTTGAATCTCAGTACGGGAGACTCAAATCTACAGATATAGAAAAATATTTCTCCAATATTTTTATTAGTGGTGAGATGGGCTGTCAAAAACCTGATGTTGAATATTTTTCAATTGTTCTAGATAAAATAAAGGCTAAAAAAGAAGAGTGCTTAGTAATTGGTGACAGATTGGAAAGTGATATCTTAGGAGCAATGAATTCTAATATTGACTGTGTTTGGTTAAATTTAAAAGGTGATGAATTATCTAAAGAATATAAACCAACATTTATAATAAATAAATTAGTATCATTATTTGATGTCTTAGCTATGACTT
>CAZJGS010000155.1:0-5516 GCA_964545735.1 uncultured Spirochaetaceae bacterium | reverse complement strand
ATGATGAAATTTTTCCATAAAAAAGTTAGTAAACAGAAAGAAGAAACTATCAAAATAGATACAACTCTAAGGTTTGACATGAACCTTATGGAAAAGACCAAAGAAGGGTTTTATTTATTCCCTAAGAGCCTTGAAAGCGAAGTAACAATGGATATTCTCTCATTAAATAGTTTCATAAAAGAAGCTAATAAAATATATAAAGTTGATGGTTTATTATTCAATTCAAACAAACTTTTATTTAAGAAACAACATGATTTTGTTGGTTTAAAATATGAGCCACTTACAAAAACTGGTAAAAATTCTAAATATCCACAATTTGTATTAACTAAATTTTGGCACTCAACTAATTTTATGTAAACCGAAAATGATTATTTCCTCCTCTCTAAAATCGCTAAAAATAAGTATTCTGGGTGTTTTTAATATTTTTTTTCTTTACGTGTGTAAGTTTTAGTGTTTGAATCATCGCTTCATCCCCGATAGTCTTCTCTCGATTCGGCAATATGGGTTTTGAGCACTCTTGTGGTAAGTAAATTTGTCTTCCAAGGATGATCAGGGGCAGGCTTGTATTTCCTTTTTTCCTTGTTTAGAGGTCTTAATTCAAGATCAAACTCATTACTGTGGGTTTTTCTCTTTTCAACTTCTTTAAGAATGTAAAGCTCTTCCTTGATGTTGGCAAGCAGTGTTCCGTCAAAAGCCTTGATGACAAGAGCTTTTGTGCCCTTTATATAAAATCGTGGACGCAAGCCATTCGGGTACTGAACACAGGGTTGGTAGTACGAATTGTGGTACTTAATGCTATGCCCACAATCAATGATGCGCTGTGTGACCACCGCCAAGATGGAATTAATATCAGCCTCAGATGGAGCCTCGAGGAAGGTGCTGGTATCAAGATCCTTCTCATCTTTAAGAGAAAACTGGGTATTAAACTTAGGCAAATATTCCCAAAGAAAGGCGTTTGCGGCTTCAATGGTAGTAATCCCCTTTCGCACAAGCTCCACGGGAATACGGCCCTGAAGAGTTCTGTTAAGCCGTTCTACCCGACCTTTGTGTTGGGCAATGGAGGTTGCCTCAATCTCAATTCCAAGAGTTTTGCAGGCTGCAGAGAACTGTGTAAAGGTATCTTTTTCTTCATTGGGCTTGCTAAGTTGGCTATATTCAAAAACTGTTCGTCTATCAGTTAAAAAAAGAGAGGGTATCCCATGAATTTTGAGAATCATATATAGCACGTTGTAATAACCGTTTAGAGTTTCTTGTGTATCGAAGCAAGCACCTACCACTTCGCTGGTTGCATCATCTATGGCAACATGAAGATGCCATTTTCTGGCGCCAGGAACCCAGATAAGTTCGCTAGCATCCATTTGGATCATTTCACCGAAATACTTGCTTCTAGACCTCCGTGGATGTGCATCAGCATCATCAAGAATGGAAAATGCAATAGCAACATGCTCGCTATCAGCTTTGCTGAGGTTTTCCTTTCTTGCAATCAGCCTCAACTGCTTTTCCATCTTTCTCTTGGTTGCTTTTTTTGAGCAAGGAGAAACAAAATATGCTTCTTTTAGTATTGAATGAAGTGTTCCATCAGATACAGAAATATTGTAATCCTCTCTGAGAATTTCTGAGAAATGAGTAAAACTAGCATTGCAGTAGGTATTTTTGTACAATTGTTTGATTAGATTCCTCGTTTCCTCTGATTTTGTGGTTGTTGGCTTGTGACCCTTATTATGATGACTGAACAAAGAGAGATCTTCACATTTATACCATCTTATGTACTTTAGAAGTGTTTTCCTGGTACACCCAAGCTTAGTCTTGCCTCTTCGTATGGCAGTTTCAGTGCAACCAAGTTCAATAACCTCCTTGGTTGTGTTGTACTTCTCCTGTTCATTGATTGATAATTCTTTGAGTTCCATCGCTTTAACCTCCTCTAGGTGGCTTTGTAGCATTCCATGAAGACTCTGCCACCTCATTTACATGAAGTTTGTGCAGATTCTTGCTCTCAAATCTGATGGTAATGGATATGGTGTCGAAGAACATGCAAAGGTTGTTAAATTCAGTGGAAAAGAGATCAAGAACATACCTGAGCCAGTCATCGTCACACTTCTTTAAAAAGGTATTCAGTGCAATTGAGATATCATTTTTACAAATGGTATTTGTGCCAATGTATTGCTGGATATTCTTGAGTACAGCATCCCATATCTCCCTAAACCAGGACTTCCAGTAAGCTTTTGTTCGGGCACTTGCCAACGAGTAGTTTACCTTATTTTCTAGTACAGAGCGTATTTCAGAGATACAATACTGCTTGTTTCTGACATTATCGTCAGATAAAATTGTTGAATAATGGTCATCTTTAAGGCAATGGCCAACGACAACAGTGATTGTTTTTGTCATTGGGCCATCTTCTCCTGTGTAGCTCAGGTTTCTTTTGCGAGAGAATGAATACTCAAGCGGGTTGAGGCATTTACTACACAGCATCTTTCCATTGCCCTTTCTTAAGGATGGATAGTAATTCTCTTGAATTTTAGCCGAGACGATGGTAATATTTTCATATGTTTTTATGAAGAGGAAGTCGTTGATAGTAACTAAACAACAAATGGCTTCCTCTTTTTTCCTCCTTCAGGGACTTTCTCCTAAGTCTTACTTTATTAAAACACAGTTTTATCTATAAAGGAAAAAATCATTTGAGGAATAAGTGGAAAAAATCTTATTCGAGCTAGATAAATTTTGGCACTCAACTAATTTTATTGACAAATTTTATGAACAACCTTTTGCAAGGATTTATTATTTGAAAGATGGAAGTATAGGGAAGTTTATGATTGTGAATTGGTATGAAAAGCTTAGTCATTATACTGCATTTGGGAAGTTAATTAATAATAAACTTACGCTTCACAGGATTGAAACACAAGATGATGCAGGTAAGAAAATTATTATATTTGATAGAAAAAGTTAGAGGAAAGTTATTACTATGATTCTTAATGTTTGCTATATTGTTATTGCTCACTCTAGTCTTCTCTTTGCCGATTAATATTTTTGTCTAATAATGCAAAATAAGATAATCAGGTTGTCACCTTTCTTTATCAAGTTAGCTATTATATAATGACTTTAATATTTAGATTTAAATTAAAAAAAAGAGGAGAAAAAAGTGAAACCTCCTAATTTTCCGACAAGTTAATTAAGGTTTCACTTTTATACAAAACATGATTATTATGTTATCATCAATTCATTTCAAATTCAAGAAAGTTCCCACTCTAATTAAGAATAAGATTATCATAGCGTTAAAATAGCTATTGATGATAGAATAAAAATTGTTTGTCCTTATTGTGGAAAGGCAATGAGTTGTAATGGATTTAGAGCTAGAAGTGAGAAATTCTTTTTTAAAACTCTTCATTATTTGGTTCCAGTATATTGTTGTAACTGCGATATAGGCCAAAAAAAAGGGCATACAACAAAGACTCATAAACTCTATTATACTATTTTACCAGATACCCTTATTCCTTATAAACAATATTCAGCAAGTATTATTGAAGAATATATCTGCTCTGAAGATAAAGAAGCTCAAGAAGATATGTCTGTTCTAACACCCAAACACTGGAGAGAAGAATTTGAACAAAAATCTTCAAATATGGATCTATTATTAGCTTTAATTGTTATTAATACTCATCTTGTAAAAAAAGATATTCTATCATCATTAAAATATGAAATAAAACATTCCAAGGTAGATGAATGTGGACAATTATTAAGTGAAATCTGGTATATATACAATTTTACTCAGCAATTTGCCTTTCAACAAGTTCTATTTGTAAAAGATGATTTGTAGCTTATATACTCCTAATATACCAAATACTAGGAGGAATATAATGGCAGAACATGAACCATTACATGTAGAAGATGTGGCATTAGCTCGGTATGAATTAATATTACCAGCTCTTGATGATAATTTATCAAATAAAGACCGTTTAAAGCGTATGAAATATACAAGCAATAATGGCGGTCCTTCTGTTCGTACGCTAAAAAGGTACTATCAAAGTTATAAAGATGGTGGATTTGAGGCACTAAAGCCTAAAATAAGAAAAGATGAATCTTTGAAAGTAATTAGACCAGAGATTTTATCTGCAGCAATTATATTACGTCGAGAAAACCCAAGTAGAAGCATCAAAGACATTATTTTCATACTTGAAAATAGAGGTGATGTTGAAAAAGATGAAATAAAAAGATCAACTTTACAACGTTATTTCCAAAATCAGGGTTTTTCAAAAAAACAAATGAGTAAATATATTCAATCAAAGGGTGTTGCAACTAGAAGATATCGAAAACAACATCGAATGGAACAATTACAGTCTGACTTTAAATATGCATGCTTTCTTCCAATAGGTCAAAATGGAAAATATATCCAGGTTTATTGGACAGCTTGGGTGGATAACAGCTCTAGAATGATTTTAGATGGAAAATTTTATACACGCCAAACTTTTTATGAAGTAGAAGATTCTCTTAGAAGAGTAGTGGAACATTTTGGAAAACCACTTGGTATTTACCTCGACAATGGCAAGGCCTACGTGTCAAAGAAGTTAAAGTTAATATGCTCCAAACTTGGTATAAAAATATGTCACGCTAAAATTTATAGCCCCGAGGGGAAGGGCCTAATCGAACGTATAAATCGAACTTTAGATAAGTTTTTATCAGAGGCTGCTCTTGAAGGATATAGTTCAATTGAAGAACTAAATCTTAATTATGATGCCTGGATTTCTGAATACTACAACAACAAAACTCATTCGAGTATAAGAGAAGGAACTCCAGAACAAGCATTCAGGAACGACAGTCAACCTTTAAACTTTATTAGCAGTAAGAAGATAGAAGAAGCTTTCTCTACCAGAGTTACTAGGAAAGTTAATAAAGATTGCACAATTTCTATTGATGGCAAATATTATGATGTTCATAACATAAATCTAATTGCCCTTGATATTGAAGCTATATATGATCCTCGAGAAATGGAAAAGATTCTTGTAAGAAAAGTTGGTTTTGAAGATGAAATTGCTACACCAGTAACTATAGGATCTTTTGTTACTAACCCAAAGAAAATATATGTGGATGGTCGATCAAAAATCGAGACTACACATTCAGAGGAGTTAAAAGCTATTCGCTCAAATTATGCAAAAGAAAATCCTAAATACAACCTTAACTTAGCTTCTAAGGCAGAAAGAGATAATAAACAGCATAGCAATAGCCAAGAAGTTGCTATTAAATTCCATAACTTACCTAAGGAGGTAGAAAATGATTGATATTAAAAAGTTTTATAATATTAAAAAAGTTCCTTTTACTAATGATATTGAGGTTTCATCTTTAATGCTTACAGAGTCTCATAAGGAAGTACTAAGCAGATTAGAGTTTGCTGCTAAAGAACAAAAATTTGTCATTTTTACCGCTGAATGTGGTTCTGGAAAAACCACTTTGTTAAGATTATTGAAAAGTAAATTAGATAAAAATAAATTTGAATTTTTTTATTTAAGTGATAGCGACCTGTCGCC
>CAZJGS010000154.1:0-5537 GCA_964545735.1 uncultured Spirochaetaceae bacterium | reverse complement strand
GCATATCATTATCACAACCCATTATATTAGTTGAATAAAACATATATAACTCTCCCTTATAAAAATAAGGGTGAGAGTCAATTGAAAAATAATCAAAGAATTGTTTCTTGTATTCAAATGGACCAAGTGGAGAATTAGATATGCCAACCTTTAATGTTTCATCTAAAGTATTGCTATCCTCATTTGAAACTGAAGAATAATACAAATAGTAAATACCGTTAATATAAACAACAGAGGGGGCCCAATAAACCTTTTCTTTTTCACAAGCATAAGCAAAGCCTTTATCCTCAAAATTTATCAAATTTTTTGATACACTTACCTTTACTCCATCTACATGAGTAGAGTAGCAATAATAAAATCCATTTACCTCTAAAATGAAAGGATCTGGTTTTGTTGTCTCTGAGATGGGATTATTAAAATATTTCATTATTACTCCTTTATAGCACCAGCTGTTAATCCAGCTTGTAAATATTTTTGACTAAATAGATATACAACAATAGATGGCAAGGTCAAAAGTAACATTGCAGCATATATTCTAGCTACATCAGCTGGACTTTGGAATGTCGTAGACATAAAGTACTGAGCTGCAAGAGTAACTGTATATTTAGGTTCTGTTCTTATAACCAATAAAGGCATTAAATACTCATTCCAAGAATAAATAAATGTTAATACCAAGGCATTAGCAAAAATTGGAGTTGCTAAAGGAAGCATTACATGAATAAAAACTGTTAAGGAATTGGCACCGTCAATCTTAGCCGATTCAAGCAATGAATTAGGGACACTGTAAAAATAATTTGTAATCATCATTAGCATCATAGGGGTGTTGAATGCAATTAAGGCTATTATTACGCCAAGTCTTGTATCTATTAAGCCTAAATTCATGATAGTTGTAAACAATGGCATGGTAACAGATGCTGCTGGAACTGCAAGGCAAGCTAAAAACATTAAATAAATTGCCCTCTGCCCTCTAAAATGCATTTTAGAAAAAGCATACCCCGCTAAGGCTGATACTAAGGTAACAACAAGAGCTGTTGTTACTGCTATAATTAAACTATTAGATACAACACTAAAGTATTTTATCTTTTCATAAGTAAAGACTGAAATGTAACTAGAAACACCAGTTACTTGTAATGATTTTTTTACAGCTACATACACAGGAGAAACCCATATAATTGCAAAAATAGTTAATACAATATATATAATGATATTTTTTCTTTTAGTAGTCATTACTCATTCTCCTTTGAAACTTGAACTTGTAAATAACTCATAATTAGAGCAAGTACTAATATAAAAATACCAATAGTAGCCGCTTCTCCTGCTGCAAAGTTTGAGAAGGCTTTCTCATAAAGGTAAGTATTTAAAACAGTCGTTGCCCTTCCTGGCCCTCCATTTGTAAGAAGTTTTACAATATCGAAGGTTTTAAGAGACCCCACTATTCCAAGTATTATTAATAGATTTGTAGTTGAGTGAACTATAGGTCTAGTTATTGACCAAAGTACTCTAAAGAAGGAAGCTCCTTCTAAATTAGCTGATTCATAAATATCGTCTGGGATAGCCATCAATGAAGAATAGTAAATCATCATGGAAAAACCCATCCATTGGAAAATATTAATAGCAATAACTGAATATAAAGCTATTTGGGGATTCCCGAGCCACGATTGTGCTAAAAATCCAAGATGAGCACTTTTCAACATTACATTTAAAGAGCCTGTAGTTGGATTTAATATGATTCTAAATATACCTGTAATAATTGAGGTTGCCATAGCTATAGGAAGAAAATAAATGGTTTTAAAAAAATTAGCAAATTTCAAACCTTCTTTAATCAACACAGCTAATACAAAGCCTAAAGTAGCTTGAATAAAAACAGTTCCCACAAAAAATATAATATTATTCTTTACAGCGATATAAAAAGTCTTATCTTGAAAGATTTTTACATAGTTTTTTAAACCAATAAAATTCATATCTTTTGACATCCCATCCCAGTCAGTAAAACTGGAATAAAATGTAAAGCCTATACAATAATATATAAATACAAGAGATAGCAAAAAGGCAGGTAATATATATAAATATGCTTGATTATCATTCTTCTTTTTAAGTTTCATGATTCCCCCTAACAATTATACTTTATTAGAGATTTCAAGCTCTATGGTTACAAATAAATTATTAATTACTACAATTTTTTGCTATATATTCAATTGGAGGGACTCCCTCAATATCTTTAAAAACTCTAAAGAAATAATTATAACCCTTAAAACCTGTTGCCTCAGAAATATACTTGATAGAATTATTTCCATCAATTAGCAGTAGTTTAGCTTGATTAACTTTTATTTGATTAGCATATTCAGCAAACCCCAATCCAGTTTCTTTTTTAAACATTCTAGATAAGTGGGTATAGCTTACATTCATTTTTTCTGCATATTCACCAAGAGAATAATCCTCTTTATAGTTTTTTTGAATATATAGCATAAGTTGATAAATAGATGGGGAGTATTTTTCTTTTATTATTCCACTTTTTTTTCTAAGTACTATCAAATACTTATTCTTAATAAACACCTTAAAGATATAAATATTGTCTATTTGGTTAATAATATCATCATTTTCTATATCTATATTTTTTAATAATTTTCTTGCTACCATCAAGAGTCTACTCTTTGATACTCTCTTACTAAGCATTTCATTGAATATAAACTCTAGTACATTGGAAGCGAGTTCCTCATAAGCTGTTTCAAGTGAAAAATTCAATATATTTAAGCAATGCTCTTTAAATACATAGCCCTCTATTTCAGAGACTTTTTCATCTTCAACAAATATATCTCCATTATCAACTAAATATAATCTTTCCCTCATCTTGTTTATTCTCTCATGTCTATTTTCATAAGCAATATCAAAAGATGTATTATTCGATTGAACTACAATAAGTGATAAATCTAAAAGCCTTTTTGTCTTTCGCATAATTTTATCAACAAAGCTTTTTTCGATTCTATTGATGAGAGAGGGAATATTAGTCGTTTTGTCAAAAGACAAATAAACACTTACTAAGTTGTCATCTTCCTTTTGTATAACATAGGGATAATTATTTGATAAAACCTGATTAATAATATCAATTAATGCTTTGTAGTTTTCTGTTCTATAGGAATTATAATTACTTGATTCAAGAATTGGATAATTTAGAGTAAAAACTATAGGGGATACACTCTTTACATTAAAGGCAATATTGGACCTTATTTCTAAGCTTGCCTTTGTTATTGTTTCATCCACTTGATAGCAATTAGAAGAGTTAGTTTGTTGTTTTGATATTATTTGATTTTTTTCACTTACCCTATCTAGAACCTTCAATAATTGTTTTCTATCTAATGTAGATTTTAATAAATAATCTTCAACACCATACAGTAAACATCCTCGAGCAAAATCAAAGTCATCAAAACTACTGATGGCAATTATTGATAAGTATTTATGAGTAACTCTAACTCTTTCAATCAATTCTAATCCATTTAGCTTTGGCATTCTCATATCACATAAGAGAATATTTACATCATTTTCTTTTATCCATTCTAAAAATCTCTCAGGATCCTGAAATTCTTTTACAATTTCATATCTAGACTCTTCTAATAGTTGTTTAATGGTATTTCTTGCAAGAATATCATCATCTAATATCGCAACTGTTATATTGTCCACAATTATAATCTCCCTTTTAATAAACCCATGATGTTTTATCATTTGTTTCTATATCGAGAGCATAAACAACTTTGGTATATTCACCTTTTTTACTTTCAATAGAAAGAGATGCTTTTTCTTTATACACCAGGTTTATTCTCTCTTTAACATTTGCACAGCCAATACCATTGATCCCAGTTTTCTTTTTCTTATTAGTTGAATTTAATAAATCCTTACACTCATTTTCACTCATGCCCTTACCATTATCACAAACTTCAATAAAAAGTGTTTTATCTTTTGTATAAGATTCAATAATTAGTGTATTTTGATTGAGTAAATCTTCCTCTCTAAAACCATGGAGAATTGCATTCTCTACTATGGGTTGAATAATAAATCTTAATACTGGAAGCTTTTTAGTGTTTTCAGCAATTTTATATTCCACATCAAAATCATAGTTTCCACTAACAAGCATAATATTAATATAACTTCTTACAGCCTCTATTTCTTCTTCAAGTGTTATAAATTGAGTATCAATCTTTAAAAGCGATCTAAGCAATGTATTAATTGAATCTGTAAGAGGAACAATATTATTTGCATTTTGTTTTTTTGCCATCCAGGAAATAGTATTAAGTGTATTTGATATAAAGTGAGGATTTATTTGGGCTTGTAGCAATTTTATTCTCTGTTGAGCTTTGTGATTTTCATCTATTTTTATTTGCTCCATCAGTGAATTAATCTCATTTGTCATTTCATTGTAAGAATGAACAATAGTTTCCAGCTCATCCTTATTTTTACCTTCTACAATATTTACTAATTGCTTTGTTTCAGCTACTTTTTTCATGGTATTGCTTATGACTTTTATTCTATTTGAAAAAGAGGTGACAACAAGAACTAATATTATGGAAAAAAGTAATACTATTGGAATCATAATTAAAAAAGTATTTACCAATGTTCTATTAACATTCTTCATAACAATACTATTGGGTATTGCAATATTTAAAGTCCAAGCAACATCTTTTAATTTTAATTGAGAGTACCTGTATTCTTTTTTACTAAATTGATTGGATAAAAAGTTTTTATCAGTGTTAGAGAATATTATATTTTCATCTTTATCAGTTACTTGAAATAGGGATTCATTAGGGAGGTTATTTGTAAACATAGTTTCTAATAAGCTATAATCAAAATAAAGAAGTACATAACCAATAATCTCTTGAGTTTCAGGATTCATTATACCTCTTACTGCAGGTATAACAAAATCACTTTTTAATTTAATCCAAGTGCCTTCTACTCTCATTGGAGAAAGCATTATCATAGAAGTTTTTAACTTCTCCTCATCTAAATCACTTACCAATTGCATTATTTCATTGGAATTCTTTAATATTGAACTGGTTTGATAACCATAACCATTTAAAGAAGAAATCCCTATTCCAACAATATAATACTTGTATCCATTCATTGTTGTAATAAATTCTTTTACCTTTCTGTAATTTTTTATATAATTTATATCTAATACGACAACGTCTAAGGGAATTTTATTAATTTCTTTAACTGGTTCTATTATTGATTTTGTATTTAAAGTAATAAGAGTAATCATGTGAAAGGTGTCTGTTAAGATGTAATTAAAATTACTATGAGCATCATTTGTATATGCTTTTGAAATATTATCTAAATAATCATCAGCATTTGCTCTAGCAGTATTATACCAAAACAGTGATGCTAATATAAACGAGCATAAGAATACAGGTATTAATATTAGTAGCATTTTGCCTTTTAGATTTTGTTGTTTATAATTTTTCATAATTCCTTTCTCTTTCTTATTTTCAAACATTAAACTCATTTCTCATAGTATAATAATTAAGGGATTACTACAATTTTTTGCGTTT
>CAZJGS010000153.1:0-5538 GCA_964545735.1 uncultured Spirochaetaceae bacterium | reverse complement strand
CAGGTTAACTCATCATGAAGTTTCATCCAACAATCAATAATGTCTCCATTATTATCATCAACTATTTTAAAAGCTTTATTCATTGAATAGTATAACCAACTGTCTTTATCAATTACACTCATTGCACCTTCAAAGATTTCATCAAAGCTCGCATCAGCCATAGCAAGTGAAACTGCTACTGCTACTGCTTGAGCTCCCCATATACCATCTCGGTAATGACTAACTTCAGCATCAATTCTTGCAAGCTCTGCAGCTCTTTTAGGGTCCCCAGCACATACGATACCAACAGGTGGAATACGCATTGCAGTACCATCACTCATATGAAAAGTATTGAACTGACCACTTTGTGGAGGTCTTAGACCTTTTTTAAGGTTTTCAGCAGCTCTGATTTCACTCTTACCACCTCTTTTAAATTCATCTTGAACTACAACATCTTCCATCCAAGCATCAACTACATCGTTTGATGTAAAGTTACCCTTAGTTTTAATTAGAATTTTTGCAGTAAGAAGAGCAAATTCAGTATCATCAGTACTCCAAGAAGCACCATCATTAAAATCAGTTATAAAGCCATAATTAGCTCTATTAGCTTGCATTCTTGAAGCATCTCCAAAACTGTCCCCTATAGCTAGACCACAAAGTGCTCCGCAGGCTCTATCTTCTCTCATTTCTTTATTTTTTAATAATTCTTTATTCATTAAACCAAACAACCTCCATGCTTTACTTCAGTTTCAATATCAACTTGTGAAAAGGTAGTTCTACCTAAAGTGGTTGATCCAAAACCTAGCATTCCATAATCGAAACTATCATCTTTAACGCTTAAATATTTACTACCATCAACAAATAAAGTAATTTCATCATTTTCAGCTTTTAAAATCATTTTATAATCTTTGTCATACTGCCAATCAAAAGGACATGAAATTAGCTCACTTAGTCCAAAATCATTCTTTATAATTGATAATTTTCCAACTCCGTCAAAACCAGCATAGTATCCTCTCATAATTCCTTTAGAGCGAACCATAAGTAAATGTTGAAGACCATTTCCAGGATTAACAGTTACTGCCATTTGTTGATCCCCAGCATAGTAATTACCAGTAAAACTAAAACTACTTTTACTTCTTAAACTTTGCATGGTATCTCTAACTTTTCTCCAAGAAACTTCACTGTGGGAGAAAGGTGTAATAGATCCAACATCAGTAATTTGTTTAGTGATATCTACGGAGTATTTTCCTTTTCCTGAGACTTCAAAGTTATCAATTAACAATCTGCCTCTACTTCTGTCTTTCTTAGAAGTTGTTCCTTCGATAATAAAACCAACCTCACAAATAGTTTCTCCATTTGTATCAGGTACAGTAAATTCAACTTTATGCCATTTCTTTATTTCAAGATTATTATAACTTGCAATAAATTCATTACCATTTATAGTTTTAACATAACAATTTATAAGGTCCGGGCTTAGTCCAAGCCATTGGTCATTGTATAAGGAAAAACTTACATTTTGGCCACTAACAACTTGTGGTGAAAAAACTGGTCTATAACGCTCGTCTGAAAAATCAGCTCTAGTATAAAAAGATTTATAAAAGATATTACATCTTTGTCCTCTAAAGAACTGACTATACAATATTTCGAGGGATCCATTAGAATTATCACCCATACCTAATCTTTGGTCTATTTGGCAAAGACAAGGGTCTGATGCTCTAAAATTATGAATGGCTCCAGGAATTTCAAAATCAAAAAATAAGTTACCAAATTTTAAACTATCTGCTAAAACTTTTGGAACTTCTTCTCCTGCAACTTTATAACCTAGATGACAAATTTCTTTGGCAAAGGTAGTAAAGTCTAGAATATTCAAGTAACCAGAAATACCAGAAAGAACTATTCCATCATTAATAGGATCTCTATACTTACTTGGGATACCACTAATACCATTGGTAATACCTAGTACTGTAGCAACGTTTCCTGCATTACAGTCGGTGTCCATTCCACAAGTACAAGCTATTTCGATTGACTTTGTAAAATCTCCTTCACCATAATATAGTGCTAGAAAACAAACTCCTGCATTAGGAATAATATGACAATTACCTAGAAATTTATCCATACCCCAATCTCTGTCTAGCATTTTCATGCAGGCTCTAAAATCATTAGGGTTCTTTTCGTAGAAGTCTTTAACGGCTCTACCAACTTTATAGTAATCACTGCTACTTGGAATTGTTGATAAACCAACTTCAATTATTTCATCAATATCACTTGTAATAAAGGCTTGGGCTATTGCTGCACAGAAAAAACGTGCACCGAGTATTGCCTCACCATCATGAGATACACTTGCTGCAATCTCACCATAATCAGCAGCCTTCTCAGGATTACCTGGGTTAACTAGACCAAAAGTATCAATAAAGATTTGTCCACCAATTTGTTGGGAAACAATTTCTCCATTGGTTTTAGTGCTACCAGAGGCTGGGGCATTAATTCCCTCTTTTAAGTTTAAATAGGCAGTATGTTCAGTGCTTATTCCATAACCACCCCACCAAAACATTCCAACACCTTCACGGGAGTAATTCAGCCAAGCGTTAGCTACAGCCTCGGGTGTTAGTTCTCCATTCTTAGAATCATCAAATAAAGCTCTAATGAAATAAGCTGGACCATTAGAATCATCATCGGCAGCAAATATTTTATAAGGTTTTACATAGTGGTCAATATAACCGTATACCTTTTGGATTTTGTCCATAGACCAAATTGAAGGTTCTACAGGAGCACCGAGTCTTATACCAACACATTTTCCTAAAAAAGCTGAATAAACTTTTTCTAAATAATTTTCTGGGATCATTTTTCTTCCTAAATATTAAATATATAGCAGTGGAGTAATCCACTGCTATTTGTTGAATTAGTTAAGCTCTGAATTTGCATATTCAGTAACTGAACTTCCACCCATTGCATACCATTCTTTTACGTATGAAGCCCAATCTGCTCTTGTTTTCTTTCCAGAAACAAAATCAGCTGTAAATTCATTGTAAATTTGAGTTGCAGCATCCCAATCAGTAATATAATCTTCTGGAATCATGAATGCATTATCAAGTATAGTATGATCTTCAATCATAGTAGTTGCAACCTTCATGATAGGATAAGCAAACAATGGAACTGCACCACTAGGATCCAATTCTGGATTGAAACTCTTTAAAGTTTCATGGAATCTAGGCCACCAAGAAGAAGTCAAAACACTAACTTTGTTATCAGAGGTTAGTTCATAATCAATACCTTCATAACCGAATTGATCAAGCATAGTACCGTTTGGTCCAGCTAACCAATCAAATATATCAAAAACTAATTGTTTGTTGTTGCTATATTTGCTCATTGCCCAACCTCTTGTTTCTTTATCAACAGGAATAGCTCTGAAGTAAGAAGATCCGTCAACTCCCATTGCAGGTGGTAATACAGTTAATTCAGCACTAGGGCCATTTGCAGCAATAGATTTCTTTTCATATTTTGCAACAACAGTATTTTGAGTTGCCATGATTAAACCAGTGTTTCCTTTGTAGAATACTTGTTCTTTGTCTTTATATTTTTTGTTAAGGTACTCGTTATCTAATAGACCTTCTTTATAAAGTTTAGCATAGAACTCAAGTTTAGCTAATTCACTATCAGCTACATTCTTGTAGATATAGTTACCAGAAGTATCTTTTACCCAAGATTGATTTGTACCAAAAGCTTGGCCAAATAACATATCCATTTCATAAAGACCATCTTTTAAACCTTGACAAGTTATTGCACTGTCATGGGTATAACTAGTTTGTAATTCTTTAAGGAATGCATAGTAGTTATCAGGAGTAGGATTAGCCATTAAAGCAGGAGCTGTTGTCATTGTTTCAATCCAATCAGTTCTTACTACAGGAACTTTGTTACCAGGAGAAGAAACCCAAAGTAAATAAGGATAATTCTCAAGTCTTGCCATAGAGTGAGCACCTAATTGATCTTTGATATATGTTGAATTTGCAACATAAGGAGTAAAATCCTCTAGTATGCCTTGTGTAATTGCAAATGGATAATCTCCACCTTGGAAATACATGAAATCAGGAATATCACCACTTTGTAGCATTAGTCCCATAGCATCTGAATAACTACCTTCTTGTAGTTCTACAGGTTCAAATGATACAAAAATACCGTCGAGTGCTAGTTTTTCTTCCATTTGATCAAGCATGTCTACATAGTAACTTAAATCTTTAAGTACAACTTTCAAAACTGTAGGTTTGTCTGCAGTTCCTACTTCTTCTTTAACAACAGGTGCTACCTCTTTTTGAGCGGAAGCAAAAGCACTAGTCATTACCATCAAAAAAACAAGTAATAATACTATAGTTTTTTTCATCATCTTTCTCCTTTTTATTAGTCTTAGACAATAAAGCTAGGACCTTTTATTTTTATGTTAATAGGAGCTTTTGCTCCTAATATTCCAAATTTTGAGGGATTTCATTCTTGAATATATATCCCTTTTAAAATAGTTCTTTGATAAGATAAATGTTTTATTCTTTTACACTACCTGCCATAACACCATTTGTATGGTATTTAAGAACAATGGGATAAATAATTAAAATCGGTATTAAAGCAATCCAAATTGTGGTTGCTTTCATTGCCTCCAAATCTAATTGGGCAATTAGATTGTTTGCACTAATGTTTTCCAGTCCTAGAAGACTTTCTTGCTCGTTTTCTACAACAAATTTTCTAAGCAGTACTTGTAATACAGTATTCTTAGTCGAGCTTAGGAAAATACTAGAATAGAAGAACTCATTCCATCTTGTAACAAAATAGAACATTCCAATTGTTATATTTGGTACTTTCATAAGAGGGAAATATATCTTGGTAAAGATCTGGAAATAGTTTGCCCCATCCAATTGAGCTGATTCAACGATAGAAGAGGGTACGTTTTCATAGAATCTCATAAAGATAACTAGATAATAAACACTAACTACTTTATAAAGAATCATGGACATTAGATTATCTAGAAGTCCTAAATCCTTAACAAGGAAATATTCTTGAACCATTCCAGGTATCATAATCATCATAAAGATGAGGAAATACATAAAGAATCTTTTTCCAACAAGTTTTGGTCTTGTAAGTACATAGGCAGCAGAAGAAGTTAAATATAAACTAAGAATTGTACCAACTATTGTAATAATGTAGGTGTTTTTCAAACTAATCCACAGTAATGGATTCTTTAGAATAACCTCAAAGTGAAAGAAGGAAAAACCTCTAGGAATAATTTCCATACCACCAACCAAGAAAGCTTGGGCTGGATCAGACAAGGCTCTTGCTAGTAAATTCAATAAAGGAAGAATAACAACAACACTAAATAGTATTAGAAGAATTGAAATAAAGAGTCTGCCTATTGAAAATTTATGTTTTATTTTTGACATATTACCAAGCTCCCTTTCCCATTAACTTTTTAGAGGTTAAATGGGTTGTAACAATTAAGAAGGCTCCAACTATTCCTTTGAATAAATTTGCAGCTGTAGCAAAAGAGAATTGGCTATTTTGTAGCCCTATCCTATATAC
>CAZJGS010000152.1:0-5654 GCA_964545735.1 uncultured Spirochaetaceae bacterium | reverse complement strand
GTTTTACCCTGATTGAAATCATAGCGGTTTTGATCATACTGGGAATCCTGGCGGCTGTGGCCATCCCGAAATACTTTGATCTCCAGGATGATGCGGCGAAGGCGGCGTTGAAACAAGCATTGGCCGAACTGGTATCCAGGGATAACCTGATGTGGTCAAAGTATAAAACAAGGGGAGAGGTAGATGGCGCCGCGCTGACTCTGACCGATCTCGATGATGCTGCAACAGTAATAGGCACAGCGGTGACCGATGGTTTTTCGTTCGGTGATTTTTGGGTGGAAACAGGCGCCACATTACCAAAAGACGACGGTACAACAGAGGTTAAAATCTACTCCAACAACTTTGATGCTTACGCAGAGTTGGGTAGAGATGGAGCAACGGCTTCTCAACCTGGCATCTGGGATACCAGTGGTGCACAATTTTATCAGGGTGATGGTACTGAAATAAAATAAAAAGACAGTATGATAAATCTTGCGGAAAGAGGATGTGAGATTGAAAGATAAGTGGGTTCTTTGGGGGTAAACAGGGAGGGGGGTTGTGTTTCCCCTCCTTATTTTTTTAATCCACAGATTTCGCAGACTGCTCCGGTATCGTCTGCTCCACAATTTTACTGTCCATGGACAAGAAATGACTAGAAGGATGCCAACAGTGGACCGGAAAGGATTCACCCTCCTCGAGATCATAGCGGTCCTGATCATACTGGGCGTACTGATAGCCGTCGCGGTTCCGAGGTATTTCGCTATTCCGCAGGACGCCGCGGAGGCAGCCCTGAAAACCGCCGTCAGCGAACTGAACGCGAGGGAAAATCTGGCCTGGGGCAAGTGGAAGGCCGACAGGATAGAATATACGGTCGTTAAAATTACATCCGGCTTGAAAGGCTTTACAGTAGATGGTACCAACCTTCTTCGGTCCGACAGTTTCAACCGGCAAGCTGTGGTATCCAGAACCCCCGAGGAAAACGATAACCCCGATAAACCGTATAAGTGGGAAATTATAGAATTCATTAATTGACGCGCTTGTAAAAAGTCTGTCATTCCCGCATAGGCGGGAATCCAGTAGCGTGCCTCCTCCGCGGGGCACAGAGTCCCCACGCTGCCTGTTTATTTCTCTAACCCGGCGCCTTCCTTGAAATTTCAACAGAAAATCATAAAAACAACTTAATTAATGAAGATAAATTAAAACTATGGTAATGATTTAACCACGGTACAATCCCGGGAAATAACGTTATAAAATCTTCCTTTTATAAAGGGGAATCAAGAAAAATTCCAACCGGGTAAAATATTACAGACTATGAAACATTTTAAAAAAAACAGCCGCGGCTTTACAATGATTGAAATCATCGCGGTTCTTATTGTTATCGCTATTCTCGGCACCACTGCCATGATATCCGGCGTTTATTCAACCTCTGATTATGATCTGACATCACAAACAGCGATTATCAAAGGCCACCTCCGCTATGCCCAGGCACGCGCCATGAATACCGATATCGTATGGGGAATTGATTTTTCCGGTAAAACATATTCTCTGTTCAAATATACCGGAGGAAGCAAGACCCTTGTTGATCTGCCGGGAGAGGATGCGCCCACGGTTGTCTTCGTTGATGATAGGGGTATTCCGACGGGAATGACTGTAAATGTAGCGACTGTCTCCTTTGATTCCTGGGGAAAACCTTATACCGATGCATCGGCTACCCCCCCACCAGCGGCTAATGACATAAATATTATAGTTACATATAATGAAACAAAATCAGAAACCATCATGATCACAAAGAACACGGGATTTATACCATGACCACCCCCCTCTCCACCTGGGGGAGAGGGCTGGGGTGAGGGGAAAACAATGCAATGAAACACGCTGTCCAGTTTAGAACCCACCGGGATGGATTTACGCTTGTCGAGGTGATTGTAGCAATAATGGTGGCGGCTATCCTCGGCGCCATGTTCGTTCAGGTAATGGGAACAAGCCTGACGGGAAGTGTGGAACCTCTCACAAGTGTGCAGTATGCCTTTAAACTGAACGGGGTTATGGAAAAGATGACGATGGACTACAAAGAATTACTGGAGGAATCGTCCAGACCCCTGATGACGTTTCAAACCCACGTAGATAACGGCTACAAAAATGCAGATGACAGATGTGAGGGTTGTCCGTATTTCGGTCCGTACACAATTACATATAATGATTATATTTCATTTGATGCCGGCGGGAGTACGATCCTCAAAGTGTCTATTGCGGACGAGAACGGTGAGCAAAGACTGGCAGCCCTTTTTACGAAATAGGTCGGAAGACAGTGTGACAGTGGACGGTGGTCAGTGGTTAGTGATCAGTTCAGGATAAAAGACTGTTCCGCTTCCATTCTGACCACTGTTCACTGTCCACTGGTCCACTGATTTAGGGGAAAAATGAAAAAACAGGCCGGCTTCACACTTATCGAGATAATAGCTGTCCTTGTCATCGGGGGTATCATGATGACTGTGGCAGGCATGGCAATCGTCACAGGGATGAAGGGTTATCTTTTCGCAAGAGATAATGCCTCTATTACCCAGAATGCCCAGCTTGCCATGGCCCGGATGGGGCGTGAGTTGATCGAGCTTACCGATGTTACAAGCGCGGAGCCGTCCAGTATAACTTTCAGCAGGATTGATGGAAACTTGCAGACCATTTACTTGGATTCAGATGACGATACAATCAAAATCTTCCTCGGTGCTAATCCACCAAATGGCGAAGGAGATATCCTCGTAAACCGCGTGAACAGCTTGAGCCTGACGTATAATCCAAATGAAGGTGCCTCCGCCTGGGATGTCGGTATCAAAATCCAATCTTTATATGCCATCAAAATCAAGCTTGAACTGGAACGTTACGAAGGTGACAACGATATTGAATTTTCCACCACAGTAAATCCCAGAAATAATCAAAACAGGGGGGGGATCCCTGATGATTAGGATATGTCACAGGGGAAGTATCTTGATCAGCCTTATCGTAACTATGGTCATTATGTCCGCTCTTGGCGCGGCCATGCTTTCTCTATTTTCAACATCTACGATGAGCCGCATTATGGGAAACAATTCTGTGAGGGCATATTATCTCGCCGAATCAGGCTTCCGGTATGCCGACAGCGAATTGGCCAATACTGGTAAAAATATGCGTGATAATAAGCTGGAGTCCCTGCACGATACGGATTATGCACTCGCAGGCGATGACGGGGAATTTCATCTTGATATATATCCCTATTATTATGTAACCACAGCGTATCATCCGTTTGGAAGCGAGACTCTGAACACAAAGGTATGCGGAGGAATTCCGACCGGCCTGGGCCTGACGTCCGGTTCCCTGAAGATAGACGATACAGTCTATGATTATACGAATGCAATACTGAGCGATCCAAATGTGACTTTCACGATTTCGGGCGGCGTCACCGCGGCAATAAGTGATGATGCGGCTGTCATGTCCGTAAGCAGGCCCGCCGGATCACAATCTTTGGACAACATCACAAATAATTATATTGATCTTGAGACATCGACGGGATCTGCAAATGCCTTTCCCGAGATAAACGGCACGTTCAGAATCGATGGTTCGTCCCGGCCGAACAGGCTCTGGAGCTACAAAGAACTCAGCGAGACTCGTCTGAAAGGGATCACCCCGGTAGATGATCCGGGCGGGACGTTCAGTGTTGCATTAGATTCCACCAATCATATTATTCTCGAAAAATTTGTCGAGTTGCATTCCACGGGGATCATTGACCCGGGGAACGTACTGGAAACAAAGCGTGAACTTATCTACAATGTTCCCCTTAATGTTTTTTACAAAGTAGCATTCAATGACACATTTGAAGACCTGTCCCACTGGAGCGAGCTGGCGGGTTCACATGTGATAAAAACAATAGGCGGCGACAGCGCATTAAAGGTAACCGGCACAGATTCTCAGCCGGGAGCACCAAAAGTCAGTTTAATAGCACTTGACTGGGCGTCAACGGCCGTTAATCTGGAGACGGTTCACCTCTTTGCGGGCAATTATCTGAGTTATGATTCCCAGGTTAATATCGGGTTTGAAGAGACAACGCCGGCTCCTGACTGGGGCTATGATCCGGCGCCGGTTCCGAAGTATTTCGTTGCGGGTATATCGTTCCGTCTGGATTCGGATGAGAACTATTACGGCCTGTCCTTTCTGCGCGGGAGCAATAGCATGTGGCCGCGGCCGGATAATATCAACAATAATATTGTCCCTGTTGACCAAAAGCTTTCCATTGTTTTATGGCAGAAAACTGGCCCCAACGAGTCGGACTTGGCATGGCTCGCCTACAAGGACCTGTCACAAAATGATTTCTTCGACGATGTTGAGAGCGGCGAGAACGGATGGACCGCCTCGGGTCTCTGGCACATCTCCGAGCACAGATCTGAAAGTTCAAGCCACTCTTGGTACTATGGCCGGGAGGGAACCTGGAACTATAATACAGGAGCAACAAACAGCGGGTATATCGAAACGCCCGCTATCAGCCTCTGCGGCTTTTCAAACGCCACCCTGAAATTCTGGAGCTGGTATCATACTGAGGATAACTGGCTGTCTGGTTATTTTGAACGTATTAATGCTAAAGATTTGAAATATGTTGAGATACTGGATGAAGGGGGCAATACACTTAAATCGTACCAGATTATCGATCCAGCCTACGTGGCTCCGGCAACCCCGGCGGACAAGCTGCCGCAAGTCATGAGCTCATGGGACGAGCTCGAGATCATACTGGATGACTATGTGGGGCAGGTCATCAAGGTGAGGTTTGAATTTAACACCTGGGATAACATTTTTAATAACTACGAAGGCTGGTACATCGACGATATCAAGATTACCGGCGATTATGAATTTCCCGTCAACGAAGCGACGCTCATGGTTCGACTTAAGGAAGGGGCTTCTGTATCTTTTACGAGCGGCGGGACAACTGCCATAGAAGAAGGAGACATTGTAACCCAGTCTGACGGCGCTGAAGGAACGGTAATCGGGACTCCCATTCTTTCGTCGGGTACCTGGTCCGGTGGTGACGCGGCTGGTGTTATTATACTGAATAATCTGCCCCGGGATGCCGACGGGTCCATAACGCATCCGTTCGCAGCCGGCGCGCTTCTGGTGGAGGGTTCGGATCTCGCGACGGTTACAGGTTCCCCCCGGCCACGCGACAATTATATCAGGGCATATTACAGCGACACAAGCGGAAGCGGCACGGCGAATGATGTTCCCACTGATGATGAAAGGCATGCATATCCTCGTAGTGATGATATCCGCTGGCCTCCCGATGATGTGGCAGACTGGTCGACGGATAACGATTATTTTACACTTGTTCAGTGGGACGCGATAAACTTGTCAGAGGTTTCAAAAGATATTGATGTGCTTGGGAAAGCGAGATGGTTTGATGAAACGTCAGTTGATGAACCGAAAGCTATTTTTCGCAGTTCCGAAACCAAGCTTTTAACTCAAGATACCGGTGGGTTCAGCGATTCAGAACTGGGTCTGCACGCAATGGGAAAAGGCGCGACCAACGTGTATTTCGACGATTTCGCCATCCAGGCGGAGATCCGGGCGAAGAGGACCGGCTTTCTGCCGAGCGTTCAGCAGTAAGTTGATTATGAGTAAAAAAACGGAAATCGACGGGTTTTATGATCTTGCGGATC
>CAZJGS010000151.1:0-5695 GCA_964545735.1 uncultured Spirochaetaceae bacterium | reverse complement strand
ACAATCCTCTTCGTCTTCGGCTGTCCGGTCGGTTATACCGGTGTGTTCGGCATGAATTTGCCAGCCACCCAGTTCTTCATCGCTATAGTTTGCAGCGATGATTTTTTGCAAAGCCCGTGCTCCGGATACGGAAAGGGTGCTCCCTTTGACCTGGACGACAAAGTCGGCGGCACACGCCTGCCACATGGGAACACCGAAACAGTTTCCCATGATTGCGGTTATCATGGGTGCCCGGCGCAGATTTGTATACATATGAAATATTGATCTGGTCCCCATCATTGCCGAGCTTGTCATTCCGATGGACCCTTGTCCGTCAGGGACCCTTCCACCACCACCATCCCCCAGGAATACGTTCGGCAGACTGTATTGATTTATCAGTTGCTTGAAATCATGCATTTTTTTCCCGTGCACGCGGGACAAAGTGGCTGCGAGTACGGTGAAATCACTGGCAGTTATTCCAATCCTTTGCCCATTGACGGTTCCGTAGCCGACAATGATTCCGTCAGCCGGAGTCTTGTCTTCCATCCCGGGCATATCCGAACAGGCCAGCATTCCAAGTTCGGTAAAACTCCCGGGGTCAAGCAGTCGGTCAATCCGTTCACGGGCGGTTAGTCTGCCTTTTGCATGTTGTGATTCAATCTTGTGCTGGCCTCCTAACAAAAGCGCCTGCTCTTTCTTACCTTGCAACTTTTCTATGAATTTGTCGAAAGCCATGGTTTTCCCTTCTGTGAATAAACCTAAAATTTTGTCGGCCAGTTGGCCAGAAAATGTTTGCCGATTCCCCTGGTTTTTGACTTTCGTATTAACCGGAGGGTGTTACATATGTATTTCCTGGTTTGTCTCGGGTCGATAACATCATGAATAAAGTATTCTTGAGCCAGAGGATACATGCTTGAATCCTTGAGCATTTCCTGGGTCAGGTTATGGCGTTCTTCATCTGGCAAAGCACCATATACAACATCTGCCGCCGCCTCAGGATCAAGAAAACCTCCTTCCCCGGTAGGCCAGCTTACAACAAAATCGGGCCCGACACCCGGCCCGCACATATTCCCGCCTGCCTGTCCATAACTTTTCCGAATGATAATTGATATTTTCGGTACAGATACTTGGGCCAGAGCATGGAGGGCGTTGGTGACTTTTGCTCCGACCTTTTTGAGCTCGGCTTCCCTCCCGACAAGAAAACCGGGGGTATCGTGGAGGAAAATCAGCGGGATATTAAAAGAATCACACAAGCACAGAAAACTCATCATTTTTTCCAGGGCATCGATATCCATTGATCCACCATTGACCAAGGGTTGATTTGCAATAAATCCGACTACATGTCCGTCAATCCGGGCAAGACAGGTGATAAGCGTTTTTCCAAAAGACGGCTTCAAATCGAAAATTGAATCAATATCGACAACAGCCCGAATTATTTTATACATGTTATAAGCCCTGGTCCGTTTTTCCGGCAGGATGTCCAGGATAGTGTCCATGGCTTCGCCGGAACCCTTGGAAACAGAGTTTCTTGGTGACAGCTCCGTATTGTTTGAGGGCATATAGTCCAGAAATGCTTTGATAATTCTGAAACAATCTTCTTCGTTTTCAGCCACCATATCGGTTATACCGGTATGTTCAGCGTGGATTTTCCAGCCACCCATGTCTTCATCTGTATAGGTTGCGGCAATTGATTTTTGCAACGCCCTAGCTCCGGAAACTGAGAGCGTGCTCCCTTTAACCTGTACGACAAAATCCGACAAACAAGCCTGCCACATGGGTACGCCATTGCTCGGACCCATGATTCCGATTATCCAGGGTGTTTCACGACTATGAGAATATTGAGAAAAAACCCACCGGTCGCTGCCGCCTTCCCCTGCTATCGTAACTATGCCTCGGGCACCTTGAAGATCGGGGAGGCGACCGCCGCCGGACTCCCCCAGCCATACGAGCGGTAATCCTTTTTCCACAACCTGTTCTTTGATATATTTCGCCTTTTTTGTATAAACCCGCGAATTGCTCGAAGCCAGGACCGTGAAGTCATTGGCGATAATACCGATTTGGCGCCCGTTGATCATGCCGAATCCTGTAACGATACCGTCTGCCGGCGTTTTTTCTTCCATTCCGGGCCTGTCGGAACATGCCAGCATGCCGAATTCGAAGAGACTGTCTTCGTCCAGCAGCCGATCAATCCGCTCTCTGGCCGTTAATCTCCCTTTTTCGTGTTGTTTCTGGATCTTGTCCGGGCCTCCCTGATCCAGAGCCTTTCTCCTTTTTGACACTAACTCGTCCAGTAGGTGTTCAAATTTCATAGACAGTACCTTCCAATGGTTAAGAACTTTACAATTAAGGGACTAAAATGAAACAACGTTTCGATTCGACCTGTAACTCACTCCTCCACACGATACTTCAAGTTCCAATGCCTGTCGTAGATACTATCTCCCGATTTTCTTCTCTCTAAATTCCAGCTTCTGTCGTAAATTCTATTGTCCTTAATCCTGTACTTTAAATTCCAATTCCTGTCGTAGGCCTTTTCATTCTTGATCCTGCCCTTCAGGTCCCAGTTACTGTCATAGATGCGACCGTCATCTGCGATCCGATATTTGAGGCCCCATTTTCTGTCATAAACTCGTTTATCTGCCGCTATGGCATGGTTAGTCACTATACTAAAAATAAGAATTATGCTGACCCCCAAAAGTACTCTAATTGTCATGGTATTTGTCTCGTTTATCATACATTAAATTTCACTGTTATAATAAAAATGTCCAAACGCCGGGGGCCTGGTTGTTCACAGGCACTGCCTGTGTTGGGTGGCCTTTTAGGTTTCACTTACAAATTTTTGATCGATCTGCCTTACCGCATGAATATTCATTGGGCGGTTCCAGCAGATATGCATCTTTTCCACAATAAGCTCTGCCTTCGTCCCATCCAGTCACTTTGTAGACACTATTGAATTGAACTACCACTGGTGAACAAGGTGTGTTCTTCCAATAGAGTTCAAGTTTTATCCTCGGATCTGGAAGGGCAAAGTCACCTTTATCAACCGGGATTACTGCCCACGTTGGATGACCGAGTAGGCTAATTACAACTTGTCGTGACATTCCGATCTTGAGTTCTGATGCCTTTTTTCAATATTATTACCAAACCGGAGTCTAAAAGTTTTTGCAAGGCTTCATAATCTTTTGCTACCGATAATTCTACAACCCTATCAAGCAATTTCTCGGACACTGTTGCGGCATGACCACCGACGGTTTATTTTATTGGACCAGCAACTGAGACATCATGAAATAGAAAAATCAAAAATGCTGCCAAGAAAAGAAAACCTAAATTTTTCTTAACCATTATTAATCCTCCTTTGGATTGAAGGATAGCTATTACCAGCCACCCAACATTTAATATACCTACTTGGTATTTTCCGACTTTTTACGAAATCCTATTTCAATTCCCAAAACATACAAAGAGAAAATGGTTGTAGAATCAGGCCTATACCATTTTTGCTGTTGGGTATTTCGTGGTAATAAAGACCAAAAACCAAGTTGGTATAATATAGGAAAAACGGCAATCATCGTTTACTTCACAAAAAATTAAAGCCCTATCTCTCATTTTGAGAAACAGGGCTTTAAGTGGTCAGTCCATAATCACTCCCTTTGAGATATGTCAGAGTAATAAAGCTACCATAGAGAAATCTTATTCAAACAAAGGGAGAATACCCCTCATGAAGATATTCGTCAAGGATTTTATTATATTGAGAAAATCATCATTTCTATTAACGCATCAGATGCGATCGTACCTGGCGGTCGTACATGTACTTTAAAAGAAATCTAATTCTGTAAAGCTGATCAAAGTGAAAATAATAATCGCACCTCAAACGCACATGTCGCGGTCGGTCGAGCAATTCAGAAAATCGACATGGGGATAATAAAATATAAAACAAACTATCCCCTATACTGTATCCAATAGAGATGCCTATAATATTTTTGAAAACTTATTATACAGTCGATTACATATCTGCTATTTCTTTAATACTATTCTATCAGTAATTGCACATCATTATATGTGATATCTGAGTTCAGATTGCTTTAGGATTATAATCTTTTTCTATATTGAAATTAACCTTTAATATATCAATAAGTATATATAAATATATCTATATTGCTTCTGTATTAAAAATACTTTTCAGGCTTACCATTTTGGGATTTCCATCTTGGGAAATTCTATTAAGAGAGAGATTGATCTTTTCTGAATGACAGATGAGAGGGTGGACACTTCTATGATCAGAGAGAGGGAGCGTCCATCATGTCAAAAGAAAAAGTAGAAATAGAGGGAGTGAGAAAAGGATATTCATGGCCAGCAAGTGCGTTGACCTCCAATGAGATGCGGATATTGGCAGAGATGAGAGATAAGACAGGTAAGCCTATCTCGATATTATTAAAGCATGCGGTTATGATGTTTGAAACGAGAGAGGATTGTTATTGAGAATTCTTACAGTTTCTATTACCTTCTTCCTGAAGTCGAGAAAATCATGAGTAAAGAACAAGTAGCAGATTTCTTTCTGTAATCATTAAAAAATAGTCGCTGTAGTATTTTTTCTTTTTCATTGTGGCAAAAAACAAGACCTGACCCCATATCTCACTAAGTATTTCTAAACCAGCAACTTTCCGGCGTCCGGTCCGGGAGTAACCCCATAAATTTCATCAATTTTCATAATTACGGCGCCCTTGGATCTCATTGTAATTCCTATAGCATTGCCAAGTTCCTCGATCCATTTGGTCGTTTCTTCGTACCGTTCGCCACTGGTTTCAATGATAATGGTTCCTTTGAGCTGGTATCCTTCAGTCTTCTCCCAAAAGGTCACCGAGGCTTTGGGATTGGACTTCATATTGGCCAGGGTCTTATTAAAATACTGATCGGATAAAAGAATGGTTTCATCGTCAATGATTTTTTTCGCTGCCATCGGTACCGCATTGGGAGTCCCGTCTCCTGTTGCCGTTGCCAGCACAGCCACGGGAACTTTCTCAAATACTTGCTTCATGCGGTCCGTCATCTTTGCCATGGTTTATCCTCCCTGGATTTTTGTTCTGTGGCTAAGCTTGAATAAAAGCGGTTTTTGATCGTTCTTTTTTCAACGTTTTTAAAGATAATTTTTTCTAATACGGATCAATGTACCACAGTTAGGGGGGGCTATCATTTAGTCTGTGCATAGTCAAGACATTTTTAACCACCTTTTACAAGATAAATAGTGAAAGCAACTATTTTTCCAACGTGGTGATCGACGGTGGCAACGTCGTGCGCGTGCAGGTCAAAGACGGATGGGGGATCGTCCGGACCTCAAACATTCAGCCTGTCCTGGTCCTGCGCTTGGAATCGAAGACCGAAGAAGGGCTGGCTGAAATACGGGCAAAGGTAGAAGGCGTCCTTAAAGAAGTTACGGGATAGAGTTATCCGAAATCCGGGGACACAATACTAAATTATCGCTGAGCAAAAAAACAACACTTCAACCGTAAATCGTCGATTGTTAATATATTATAAAGCGTTTATTTGTAGGTGTAGTCAATAATCAAATTTTTTTCTTCTCTTATTTCTCACCATCTGAATCTTAATTTTTAATGAAGAATTAAAGTTCACCAATCCATCATAAAACTTGTCAGAACAGAACCTTACAACAGATATTATGCATTGTTATTTCTTTTCTTGATTTCTAATTTTAATTATTGGAGCA
>CAZJGS010000150.1:0-5717 GCA_964545735.1 uncultured Spirochaetaceae bacterium | reverse complement strand
AGTGCAAAGCATTTTGCAGCTGACTTTAATCATACCTATTGTATTTCTCATTTTGAAGACAATGGCTTAATGAGTATCGGATCTCAAGATTGGAGTGATTATTCAGTTCAGTCGAATCTAATCTTTTCTCTTCATGAAAGCGCTGGAATTGTTGTTTATGCTAAAGGCCTTCTCAATTACATAGCTGTTGTATTTAAAGATGGAAACACCGTTCAAGTAATTGAAAACAAAATGGGACAAATAAAAGTATTGCAGTCATTTGATTTTTCTTACATGGAAGATGTTATGTACGATGTAAGTGTTTTTGTTAAAAAGGGCCACTTAACCTTTAAAATTAATGATCAACAATTTGGTGAAACTCTTGTAAATAGAGAATGTGGAGCAGCAGGCTTTGTAGTTAGCAAAGGAACTATTGTTGCTAGAGATTTTGTAGTTAAGAGGCTTTAGGTATGGATTATTTAATAGCTTCAACGGCAGTAGTTGATCAAATATTTTACAAAGACATAGTTGATAGTGTTTTAGCAATAGGAGGTGCGGGTTTCTATGCTTATTGCGGAGCTCGTATTTTCAGTGACAGTGTTAGATTAACTTGTGGAAAAGGTAGTGATTTTGATCAAACTATTAAACCTGATTTTGTTAAAGATCAAATTAATGATGAAAATATGTTTGCCCTTGATTTACCAACTCCTAGAACAATTGTCAAATACAAGGATGATGGGGAAAGAGTAGAGACTCCTGTATATGGAGTTGAACATTATCAAAAATTTGTATCAAGTGTTTCTGAAATTGAAAAACATTGTAAAAATATTAAAGGCTTATATATTTTTAAAGAAGCAGAAAATATAGCTTTTTGGAGTAGTTTAATTGAACTCAAGAATAAATATAACTTTAAGATTCTTTGGGAAGTGAGTCGCGATACAACAATACCTAAGAATTTGGATCTAATAAAAAGTATTGCAGCAAATATTGATATCTTTTCAATTAATAAAACAGAAACTATGAGTTTATTCGATTGTAGTGAGAGTGAGTGTGAAGATAAGTTACAAAACTTAGGATTTGACTCTGTATTTTATAGAAAGGGTGCCTCTGGTGCTTCAATGATAAGTAAAGAAAGAGTGGTGTTTACCCCTTCAATCGATAGTTTTAAACCAGTAGATCCCACAGGAGCTGGAAACAGCTCAAGTGCGGCAGTCCTTGTAGGTTATTGTGAAAATAAAAGCTTATTTGAAATTGGAACTATGGGCTCTATTTCTGCGGGGTTTATAATCTCACAAAATGGAGCACCCTTAACAAGTTCTCCAGAAATAAGAGAACAAGCAAATGAATATTTAGTTCAACAAACAAAGGGGTTTAGTGATGTTAGATAGTGAAAAAATAAGAAAAAAGAAATCAATACAAGCAATTCAGCAAAGATATCCATATTACAATAATGTACCTGAGAGAGGTTTAATTATTGATGGACGACCTGCGATGACACAAATTGATCCAGAAAAGGTCGGTGACTATGTTATTTTAACAGTTAGAGACCCCCTTTGTGCTTACGATATGGATCCAGCTAAATATATAGCATCATTATTAGATGATAGTGAATTAATAGGCCAATCAGGTATGTTTTTATCTTACAGTGGATATTACAAAGGTGCTCATATCACAGTTGTATCAGGCGGAAGTGGTTCCTCTGAAATTGAATTAGCTTTGTACGATTATATGGAATTTACAAATGCCTCAACTTTTCTTCGTTGTGGAGGTTCCGGTGGTATAGGGGAAGCTGTAGAGCCAGGTGATATTGTTATAGCAAGTGGCGTAGTTAGAGATGAAGGCATGACAAAAGATTATATTCCTTCTTGCTATCCAGCTGTTTGTAACTATGAAGTAGTTACAGCAATGGTAAGTGCAGCTGAGAGACTAAATTGTGATTATCACGTGGGAGTTACACTTTCTGTTGATAGTGATTTTGTTGGAGGAGGCAGACCTTCAGTCGGTGGCTATTTACAACCTTGGAATATAGAAAAGGTTGGAATTTACGATAGAGCAGGCGTCTTAAACGGAGACAGAGAATCAGCAGCTATTGTAACCCTTTCAGCCCTTTTTGGTAAAAGAGGTGGCTCAATTTGTTCTGTTGCTGATAATGTTACTACAGGAAAGAAGTTTACTGCAGGAGCCGGTCACAACGACGCTGTTAAATTAACTCTTGAAGGTTGCGCTATTTTACATGAAATGGACAAGTTAAAGAAAAAGAATAATAAAAAATATTGGAATATAGATATAAAATAGGAGTACTCTAATGAAAAAAAATTATGATAATAATATGAGAGAGCAAGTATATGGCTTATCTAAACTTGGAAAAGATCAATATGAGTTGCTTGAGCCCTTAACTAGAAAAGTCTTAACTACTCCTCAAATATATTCTATTCAAAAAATTGTATTAACAGGTTGTGGCGACAGTTATGCTGCAAGTATGTTTGTTAAAAAAACTTTTGAAAAATTAACTAAATTACCTGTAGAAGTTGTTTCAGCCCTAGATTTAGCTAGGCATTATGATGAGTCTCAACTTGGCTTTGCTCCTCATAATCCCTTGGTAATTGCAGTAAGCAATTCCGGAACTGGTGCAAGAGTGGGTGAAGCTGTTCAAAGAGTTAGAAAGCATGGTGGTTTTGTATTAGGAATCACGGGTAATAAAGATTCTGTATTAGGTGAAAATTCATCAGCAGTACTTGATTTAAATATACCAAGCCTGCCTCCAGCCCCTGGTGTTGCCACTTATTTTGTTTCAATACTTTCTCTACTTTTACTAGCAACTAGAATAGGAGAGGTAAGAGGAAGATATACAATGGACTATGCAAATGTACTTAGAGATGAAATCTTAAGTCAATGTGATAGTCTAATACCGACTTTAGATGATGTTGATCTTAAAGTTTTGTCAATTGCAAAACAATGGGAAAAAAATGAAGCTTGGGATTTTATTGCAAGTGGCAGTGATTATGCTACAGCTTGGTATTCAATGGCTAAAGTTATGGAAGCCACAGGTCAGTATTCAATGCATATTAATAGTGAAGAGTTTAATCATTTAAACTTTTTTATGAGAAAGACTCATTCAATAAATACTGTATTTATTTTAAGTAAAAATGATGCAGGGTATTCAAGAACTCTTGAATCAATTGAATACTCTCATAAATTAGAGCGACCGACACTAATAATAACTGATGATAGCTCTTTAGAGAGTAAATATACGAATACTTTAGTAATTCCAGAGAGTAAAGTTGAAGAAATACCTTACATTTTCCAATTCTTTCCAACAGCACTTCTCATTGGTTATGTGATGACAATACTTGGTGAAATACCTGGAAGAGGAGTAGAGGGATTATGGGACTTTGCTAAAGATGGTAAAGGCGTTAAAGACAGTAAAATAATAGTATTATAGGGAGAACTTATGCTAAGCAATTATAAATTTAAAACAGAATTTAACGATGTATTTGATATAAGAGAATTTGTATTCGATGCTGTTGAAAAAAGTAAAGTAAAGAGTGGAACTTGTATAGTTTATACTCCTCATACTACTGCAGGAATTACAGTAACTTCTTTTTGGGACCCCAAAGGTTTTGAGGATTTACAAGATGAGATATGTAGATTAATTCCAACAAGAGTAGATTTTAAACATCAACATGATACGCCCTTTGATGCAGCAGGCCATGTTAAATCATCTCTCTTGGGAGTTTCAATGTCATTTATCATAGCGGATGGAAAACTTTTGTTAGGTCATTCTCAAGGAATTTACTTTCTTGATTTTGATGGCCCAAGAAATAGAGAAATATTTGTAAAAATACAAGCTGATAATTAGGAGAAAAATTATGAAAAAGATAATTATCGACTGTGATCCTGGAATGGATGATTCAGTAGCAATCATTATGGCAAGTAAATCACCAGATTTAGATTTATTAGCAATCACCTGTGTAAATGGAAATTATCCAGTTGATGTTACAAGCTCTAATGCTAGAAAAATTTTAGAGCTATTAGGCAGAGATGATATTCAAGTTGCAAAAGGTATGGCTAATCCGATGATTAGAAAGTCTCCTTCGGACCCCTTTACACATGGCGAAGATGGAATGGCAAACTCTAATTTACCAGAACCAAAATTACCCTTATGTAGTAAACATGCAGTTGAACTTTTAAAAGATCTTATAATGGCGAACCCAAACGAGATAACAATTGTTGCAACAGGCCCTTTAAGTAATGTAGGTATGTTAATATCTCAATATCCAGAAACAATCGCATTAATTAAAGAAATTGTAGCAATAAGCGGTGCTTTTGGTCTTAATAAGGCCTCCTTCTTAAATGCTACAGGTGATACTCCTCAAAGTGAATGGAACGTATATGTAGATCCTGAAGCTAGTAAAGTTGTTTATGAAAGTGGAATTCCTTTTACAGCAATAGGACTGGACGTAGCAACTAATTTCAATGTTGATTTGAGTGATAAAGATATAGAGAAGATTAAAAACTCTGACAATAAAGAAGCAAAATTTCTCTACAATGCTATACAGTTTGTAGGAAATTTAGGCTTTGGAGCATATTGTGCTGTTATAGACTGTATGGCAGTAGCTTATGCAATTGATGAAAAGTTAATCGAATGTGAAAAAGCTCATGTTGGTATTGAAACAAAAGATGGCTTAACTTTAGGTATGACAGTAAGAGACTCTAGACACCATTTTGCTTGGGAGCACTTACCATATATCAATATGGCAGTTGATGCCGATTATGAAGGTTTTTTACAATTGTTGAAAAAATTAGTATTGAGGTAATTAAAATGATGTACAATCCATATAAAAAAGAAAACCTATATATAGCTGGACCTGAGTGTTTTTATAATAGAGGCTACAGTCTTTGGTATTCTCAAAGACAATTAGCTGAGTATTATGGATTCAATGTGGTACTGCCAACTTCAACACAGTATAAATTAGATAATGAGGATTTACGGTTAAATGCTGATGAAATATTCACAGATTTAATTGCTCAAGTTGAAAAAACCACGACAATTATTGCAGATTTAGAGTTTTTTAGAGGTTGTGAGCCAGATAGTGGGACTGTCTTTGAAATTGGATGGATATATGCTCAAGGTGGTAAATGTTATGGATATACAAAAGATTTAAGACCTATGGTTTTTAAAAACCATAATGCTAAAGTTGTAAATAATAGAGTAGTTGATGAATATGGTTGGACTCATCCATATTCTGCTTTACCATTTTGTCCCTCTCTTTGTGCTTCAACAAAAATTATTGAAGGCTCTTATGAAAATTGTTTAAAATCCTTTATAGAGGATATAACTGAAGAGAAAAGAGTAAACTATCTTTATGGTGAGAGTAATAAAAAACCTACAATCAAATCTAGTAAAAAAGAAACAGATCAAAAGACTGTTTATATATCTTCGCCTTACAGATATAAAGATGGAGCTGCCTCTTATTTTGCCAAAATAAAAGAAAAATATGAAGCTTTAGGCTACAAAGCTATATCACCACTTGATGGATGTAAAAAATCAAATAATGAAGATCCCCTTTTTGATGCCGTTGTAGATTTTAAAAATAGAATGGCTTTAATTGATTCATCTGATTATATTGTTGCAAATTTAAATGGATTTCATGGACTTGAAACTAACAATGATGTATCTTTTGAGTGTGGATATGCATATGCAAAAGGAAAAAAGTTAATTGGTTTATTGGATGATA
>CAZJGS010000149.1:0-5726 GCA_964545735.1 uncultured Spirochaetaceae bacterium | reverse complement strand
CCAAATTGATCTTCAAAGGTTGAAGCATTTGTTTCAGCAAGGGATATAGAACTTGTTATAGCTGCAACAAAAACTAATAAAAAGAAAACAAAGCCAACAATACTACCAAGACCCATACTTGCAAATACTTTTGGAATTGTAATAAACATTAGAGAAGGCCCTGCATTTAGGGTTGAAGATGCTCCGCCTGAAGAGAATGCATATACTGCAGGAATAATCATTAAACCAGCAAGTATAGCTACTCCTGTATCAAAAAGTTCAATTTGAATAGTTGCTTCTTCAATATCTATATCTTTATCGAGATATGATCCATATGTATAGAGAATACCCATTGCAATAGATAGAGAGTAAAACAATTGCCCCGTTGCAGCTACTACAGTCATTATTGTTAATTTACTAAAGTCTGGTATAAGGAAATATTTAACGCCTTCTAAAGCTCCAGCTCTAGTAACTGAATATATTGTTACAATAACGGCAAGAATTAATAGTAAGGGCATAGTAATTTTTGAAACTCTTTCAATTCCTCTTTTTACACCAAACAATACAATTAAAGTAGTTATTAGAGCAAAAATTTTAAAATAAAATTCTACAGAACCACCGTTTGTAATAAATTGAGTAAAATATGCATCATTTGCAACTGCAAATGTATTTCCTTTTATATATTCAACCAAATATTTAAGAACTCAGCCACTAATTACGCAGTAATATGGAGCTATAAGCATTGGAATGATTGCATTTATCCAACCACCAAGTTTAAAAGAACTACTACTGCCAAAACTTTGAAAAGCTCCAACAGGACTCTTTTTTGTCATTCTTCCTAAAGTTGTTTCTGAAATAATCATTGAATACCCAAAAGTAATCATTAAAATTAAATATACTAAAAGGAAAGTACCACCACCATATTTTGCTGCTAAATAAGGGAATCTCCAAATATTTCCAAGACCTACTGCAGATCCTGCAACAGAGAGTACATAACCCATTTTACCTGAAAAAGTACCTCGTGAGGATGTGTGTTTCTGAACACTTTTATTATTACCCATGCTTTTCCCTTCTACTATAAATATAAAATAAAACCGTCACAAGCCTAACATTTGAATAGAATATCAATCAAGTAGATTTAGTTATAAATATACTTGCGTGAGATAAAATTGTCATTATAGTAAAAAAACAAGATATAAATATGATTTTCATATTCATATGCAACTGTAAATTATTATTTTAGCATTTCATGATAGCGGTAGCGTGCTTTCTCAATAATGGAAAAGATTGCGAATTCTTTTATCAGATTTTATTTGAGAAACTTGATTGTGAGAAGTTCATTCATTCCAGTGAAAAATACTTGAATATTCTTTTTATTCATAGCTCTAAGTAGAATTTTAAGTTTTGCTAAGGCATCAGAATCGTCAATTGGAACGTAACTAAATCTTAAAATGAGAAACCGATAACCTGGTTCAAGTTTTTGTTCTATGTTCTGGAGATAAAAAACTGGACCAAAGAATATAGGTCCATTGAATGCTTACTTATAAAAGATATAAAACACTTCAATATAAATTGAGTGAAAAGTAAAACAAAAGCCAACTTCAAATGCTTCTTAATTTTTTAAAAAGTTGAAATTGGCTATTATTACCTCTGTGATAAAAAAATTCTTTTTATTCATACTCTTAGATTAAACATTGATTACCTTGATTCAAACATCCCTAGCACTACACATACAATATAGTTGATTCATTATTTTTTAAAATTTTCTCTTAATATCTGATAAAGCTTGATCCATATCATTATTATTTGTAAAATCTTTTGTATAAACACTGGTAACTGGAGCATTAGATTCTTCATTAAAAATCATATCATGACCTACACAGAGACCAATAGAAATATTTAAATCTGTATTTTTATCATTAAGATATTTAGCTTGTCCTGCAGGATTGCATAGAGAATACGAACTATTACCACCTAATAGTTCTTTTCTACTAAGATGTCCATATTTACAATCAACAGTATAAACTTTAAAGTTTTTTTCTAGGTATTGTTTTATTAAAGTTACCTCTCTAAAAAAAGTTATACAATGTGCAATTCCTATACTTTTATAATTCCCTTCAACTGCAAAAGCTTTAATTTGCTCAAATCTATTTAAACTCATACTAGAAGTTTTATCAGCAATTTTCATTATTTCAAACGCATTCTTATCATAAAGATTTTTCATATGTTTCCTTAAAAAATTTATTTATTTTTAAGCTAATATTAATATATATTGGAAAAATATCATATAACATTATGAAATTAAAACTAAATTTAAAAATTCTTGTTAAATTAAATGAGGAAATGAAATATTATTTTATCCATTACAAATTTGGTTTATATATAAATACATCCAAATAGGTGCTTGTTTTCCTTCTTCTATAAGTTTTTGCTTATCATCTATAGTTAATCGGCTACTAATATTCATAATAGTTGAAGTATTTATTGAATCTTTACCAAGAGCTTTTAAAGCCTGAATAACTAATACTACATATAAGATTTTCCTGAGATTAACTTCATTGAACTATGTTTAAATTCAATAGTTATATTCCTTATTTGATAATTTTTATAAGGGCCACTACTATTATAAATAAATTTTTCAGGCACTTGCGTTGAAATTCCTAACAAATTAAGAGCAACTTCTCTAAAAGGAGCTATATTCCAATTCAAATTTCTTGCCAAAGCTAATGCAACTTTATGAGGAGATGGAGCTGAATATTCATTAATAATTTTGCTAAAATGAGGTTTATCATAAACTCCCCTTAAAACACGACGAATTAAACCTTTATTTTCCAATCTAGCTAATGATTTTTTAATTGTTTCATAATTTCCAAAATTTATAAAATCTGAAACAACAAAAGCTGAACAAAAAGGCTGACTTTCGATATATTTATAAACACTATTTATAATATTCATTGTTTTCCTCCCTTTTGTCTCTAAAAGTATACCTTATTAGGGACACATTAACTAGCATTGTTTATTTTATAGGTAAATTAATTTTCTATCTTGCTAGCCAGGTTCAAAATGTGACAATAGAATAATTTATTGTTCTTATGCATAATTATATAAAACGGTATGCAAATAAACAAATTAAAATATCTCTTGTAGGCTTAGTAGTTAGAGGTACAAGAAAACATCAGGTTTTAATGTCTATATTTTTATCTTAATCTTTATAGTTTTCTACCTTCACCGAGAATAATTTGCTATTAAATACCTAAAAGTCTAAATAGCACAAAGGCGATAAATTTTCTAATATTGGAATAAATAATTACAAAACTAATTATATTTTGTCACAATCTAAAGAACTTCATGTTATAATAAAGATATGAAAAGACGACTAAGATTTAACGGTTTGTGGTATCCAAGTGACAAGGAAGAACTAGAAAAACTTATTAAAGTTACTCCAATTAGCAATAATAAAGATGTATTTGGAGTTGTACCTCATGCAGGTTTATACTACTCAAGTAATTTAATTAAACTTTTTTTCAATACTTTAAGTTCTAAGATAAATAAAATACTTTTAATAACACCTTCCCATTATTATGCTCTTGAAGATGATGTAGTTGGATGTGGTGATTTTGATATGTTTGAAACACCAATAAAGGATGTTCCAGGATTCTCAATTCCTATTTTACAATCTGGTTATGAAAAAGTGACTGTAAGCGAGCATGCAGTTGAGATGATTTTACCCTTTATAGCTCAGAGAGAAAATATTAGTCTTTGCTGTGCCCATGTAAATAGATTTACTGATGTAACGATTGCAAGTAAATATGCAAATCAATTGTTATCAATAATAGATGATAAAACAGCAGTAATAGCTAGCAGTGATTTTACTCACTATGGAAAGAACTTTGACTATACTCCCTATGGGAATATTATAAATGATGATTTAATAAATAATGTTTCATCTTACGATAGAGAAATAGCAACTCGTTTTATAAAGGGCGAAGGTCCTGCTGCCTATTTAAAAGCAAGTATTGATGACAAAGCTACTATTTGCGGAATTGCTCCAATGCTTCTTGTAAGTGAAATGGCAAGACTTAGTAATATGAAAGGTAGAATTTTAGGTCAATCAAATTCAATTAATAGCCCTACCCTAGATAATAATTTTGTATCATATATAAGTTTGGCATGGAGGAATAAATCATGAATGATAGAGAAAAAAAGATACTATTAAGTTTAGCAAAAAATACTATTGCTAAAAGGTTAAGTCTTCCTTATGAAGAAATTGATGCCTCTATGTTTAATGAAAAAAGTGGTGCTTTTGTTACACTTAAAGATAAAGGTCGACTTAGAGGTTGTATTGGAAATATTTTTGCAATAAAGCCCTTGTATCAAGAAATTATAGATTTATCATTTGAAGCGGCTTTTGAAGATTATAGATTTAGTCCTATCACGAAAGAAGAATTCCCCTATATAAATATTGAAATTTCAGTACTTACAGAACCTAAATTAATAAATCATATATCTGAATTCGAGTTATCTAGAGATGGTATTATTTTAACTGTGGATTATCATAGATCTGTATTCCTTCCACAGGTCGCTGATGAAACAGGTTGGAACAAAGATGAGTTATTAACAGCCCTCAGTCACAAGGCTGGTTTAGATTCTGAAGCTTATAAACGAGATGATGCTCAGTTTATGACCTTTCAAGCAGAGGTTTTCTCATGATTTGTAATTTTTGCTACAGACATTGTAATATTAAAGAAGGTAATACGGGTTTCTGTGGTGTAAGAAAAATAAAAAATAATCAACTAATTAGTACCGGTTATGGTTATCTAGATGCTGTTGCTCTTGATCCTATTGAAAAGAAACCCTTATATCATTTTCTTCCAGGTAGTAAAACTTTATCAGTTGCTGAATCTGGTTGTAATTATCACTGTGCATTTTGCCAAAATTGGCAACTTTCTCAAAATAAAAAAAATAATAATTCTACATATGTGTCTCCAAAGGAGTTAGTAAATTTAGCACTAAAATATAAAGTTCCATCAATTAGTTTTACTTACAGTGAACCAATAGTATGGCAAGACTATGTAATCGACACTTCCATAATTGCTAAAAAGACAGGCATTAAAACTGTAATGGTAACAAATGGTAGCTTTAGTAAAGAAGCAAGAGAAACTCTTGCTCCTTTAATAGATGCATTTAACATAGATCTCAAAGGAAATGCTGATTACTATAAAAAAATATGCAAAGGAACTATAGAACCAGTTCTTGAAGGAATTAAGTATTTAATAGAAAAAGGCAACCATGTAGAAATAACTACTCTTCTTATTGAAAGCATTCATACAGAAAAGGATGTTCAAGCATTAGCTAAAAACTTAAAAGATTTTGGAGTACAAGTTTGGCATCTAAGTAGGTTTTTTCCAAACTATGAGATGAGTGCTATAGCGGAAACTAGTGAGAAATTTCTTTCTGAGATGATAAATATCGCTAAGGAATCTGGTATCCCTTATGTTTATGGAGGAAATACCTCAAGAGTAGAATCCACCATTTGTAGCAATTGCAAACAAGTATTAATTAATAATCATACTGATTCAGAAGCAATCAAAAAAGATTGTAATCAAAACATTCCAAAAGGGAGATGTAAATATTGTGACTATCCTATTTATGGAGCTTTTTAGTAATTTTTAAAAAAAGTATTTTTATTTTACATACATTATATTTTTTAAACTAAATCATAATTGTGAAATTACAACTGATTTATT
>CAZJGS010000148.1:0-5868 GCA_964545735.1 uncultured Spirochaetaceae bacterium | reverse complement strand
AAATTTGATAGGCCAGCCCATAACCCGGTGAGGTCTCTTCAAGTTGAGGATAAAATTCAGGCTTTAAAGACTTTGAGAAGAAATTTTCCAGCCTCCTGAAAGCGGTATCTATTTCTGTTTTTGTCAGGCTGGTTAACTCTTCTTTGTTCCTGAAATCTGAAACGAAAAGATTTAGAACTCCATCATCTTCGACAAGATTATAGCCGTCAACCCGGATGCCACGCTCAGCTTTATACTGACAGTAGTCGAAACTTTCCGCCTCTCCTGAATCAACCAGGAATTCTGCAACATACTCAATAAATTCGCTTTCAATAAAGTCCTCATTAGCATCTGCCCTGCCAAGAATTTCCTGTCTGAAGTCCCTGTAAAAGTCATCAACCTTTTCCATTTTATTATTCCTCAGAATATTATAATTTTTTCTGGATCAACAATAAATTGAGAGCACTTATCAAGCATGATATCCAGTGATATATTTACAATTCCTTCAGGTATATCGTTTGGATAGAATTTTGGGAAGTCATCAGTTACTTCATAAAACCGGAAGCTGCTTAGAACAAAATGAAATTCGCTGTACTCCTGCAAGTCCATATAGCCAGCCTGAAGTAAAAGATCCTCGAACAGATCCCCGGATGAAGGTTGACTCTTCTGAATATCTTCTCTGATTTCCCCGATAATTATGGGGAGATTGATTACATTATCAGTGTTCTTTGCCCCTTTGCCAACAGTAACAACAAACAGGTAAAGTCTGGAAAGCTGGGCGTTTAGTTGCTCAACTGATGATATTCTTATCAGGGGCTTTGAGGTGCCAAGCTGACACTTCACTTCAACAGCGGTATCACAGATGCAGAAATCCTGTGGGGCATCGAGTGGGCCCTGCCAGAAAGACAATGCTTCTGAAACAGAAAATTTAGGAAGAAGGTAATCTTTAAGGAACAGCAGTTCGCCAATCAGGCCTTTCTGCTCAAATTCACTCATTATTTTCGTATGGTATTTCTTCAGAAAAATATGCCACCGCTCAAGTCGACGGACAATCACAGCAACAACCGATTCCTCGTTAGAGCAGCTGCTGGTCGCCTGTATCAGATCAAGACACAGAGAGTAAAATATGTCCCAGTCATCTCTGTTATTAAGACGCAGTATCAATCTTGTTTTTCTGTCTCCATCTGATGCCGGGAGTGAAATATCTATTCCCTTAAGCACTCTGACTTTGCCGGGAAATCCGATACTGGCATCACATTCAAACAGAAAAAGATAATCGCCTGATATGTCTTTACCCCAGAAGAAATCAAAGGAATGTGTGTGATCTGCCCGTCTGACATTATAACTGGATAATGGGGTTTTGATCTTTTCCCATGGATTACTCATCTTCATCTCCTTCCAGGTCATATCCGTATTCTGTTTTCCACCAGGTCGTAGTTACTAAATATTCGACAGGGCTGTCTGTAACCTGGCTTTCAGGAAAACTGATACCGTAAGCAACTACACCTGTAGGCCCTGGCTTCTGCCCTGATTCTGCTTCATAAAAAATATTCAGAAGATGTATTATTAACAAAGGCCGTGGCCTGACTTTTCTGTAATAAAGTCCGGCAATTTTTTTTGATTTCTGACCTGGTGCTTTTTCAAATAATTGTTCAGCTTTTTCTATTTCACTCAGAGAAAGGCCTTCTCTTTCGTCTCTGGTTGACCCGACCCGTGCCTTTTCTCCGACTATTATACAATCAGGAGTCTGTTCCGTCCGTACACCAGCTAACCTGCCCTGACAACCAACCACCATTCCGTGTAACTGTTTCCTGTCACTGTTTTTGGCACTATCCTTACTTATAATTGTAATATCCCATTTTTTAAGTTCATCTCTTTTGCGCTTATTTATGTATTCAACAACAGGTATCGTGCTGGTCCTGAGTGAGGCCGGATGATTCCTGTATCCATTGAGGAATCCTGTCACTAGTTCTGCTGGAACATTCTTCCATAGATAATTTTTAGCTTCTGTAAACTCAGGAGTCTTAATCTCCTTTAATTTAACGATAAAATTTGACAGTAAATTTCGATTCTGCTTGATGACTGAGTTAGACTTGAAAAGCTTGTCGGTTTCGATAAGTTTTTCTGATAAATCTATGAACCGGGTTATTTTCTCACCTGTCCGCATTTTATTTCTTGCAGTGACAATCAGTGAATCTGGATGACTTCTTACTTTTAGTCCAAAGTCTTTAGGTGTAAGGTTCGCCAGTTCCATTTGTCTTAATTCGGCTTTCAGCTCCTCAGTTGCCTCGGAAATATGCGCATACCATCCTGCGGCAAGACTCGGCATAAATATCCTGCATAAATCTTCATAACCAGGCCTGTAACCAAACCACCTGCCCATCTGCATCAGTGTGTCGTACATCATTGAATTTCTAAGGAAATAACTTACGCTTAATCCTTCAAGTGTCAGCCCCCTAGACAGACTGAATCCACCAACAGCTATTATATTCAGGCCATCATTATTATAGTTTTCATAATCCAGTGTATCAGGTGACTGACTGTTAATTTCTATAATCTTTACTGGGGCAGCGGCATCAAGAAGAACCGCCTGAATCTCATCCCATCTGAATTCTTTTTTACCGAATTCTTTTTCCCAGCGCTCGTGCAAACTTTTCATTAAAGAACTTTTCAGAGCATCATCCACAGGTTTTGCATAATTAAACCGAACCTGCTGAATGAGTTCCTGCAAATATTCATGCAAAATATTTCTGACCTGAGACTGGATATTTGTAAACCGGGAAATATTAACAAGCATGGAGTTGTGTTTTTTTATCTGACCACGGAGAAGTCTTACAGCTATTACAAGAATAAATGTAAGCACAGCCTGATGCAGACTGGATGGCAGATCTGTTATTAAATGATCAATCTTATGCCTGATTGGCAGCAGATTTTCGTGATCATCTATATAATGAATTATATCCAGCTCACTGTCTTCAGAGAAGATTTTTTCTGGCCCCACGTAATTGTCCGGAGCATCCAGACTGACAATGAAGTCTCTCGGGAAAAGATCACCGCCCAGCATTTCCTGTTCGCTGTCAGGATCAATAAAAATATTTGCAAACGGTGTTGCAGTATAACCCACATAACAGCGTTTATGGAAAAGATTAAGCGTCTTTCTTATGAGACCGTTAATCCGTGTTGATTCATCCGGGTCTGCGCTTGTGTTTATTGACGCATTATCCGCTTCATCATCAATCATTAGCATGGGATGATGTTCAATTCCTGTATCAGTTATCGCATTATGCTCTTTCAGCCAAGCAATCAAATTTTCCAATGTATTATAATTTTTCTTTATAACCAGAACAATCGGCACATTAACATTATCCAGACCCAGTCCCAGCATTTCAGCCGTTCTTTTATTGAAATCACTTGAAGTATTTGTAAGAGTTATAGGAATATTGTTATGATTATACCTGCCAACCCCGATGTACCTGTTAATGCCAGGATCTGTTCTCAGCAAGCGCGAACTGTCTCTTCCCACAAAGCCTTCATCTATTCTTGCCTGTGTCTGACTTCGGAGGTTGTTCTGGGTTCCCGCAAGCACAATAATCAGCTTGTAACCAGCATCGGCTGCCTTGCAGATCAGCCCCGTATAATTTGCGGTTTTGCCGGACTGCACCTGGCCTAATACCATCCCTTTCCTTTCCCAGGCCCCATGTTTTAAAGGATTTTCCAGAAGCCCGAGGATCTTATCCGTGATCTGATCCAGTTTCGGAATAACTCTCAGGCCAAAGCCTTTTTTCTGTAGCAGTTTTTTGTAACGGTCCCAGAAGTAAGGTTCAATTTTTGCTTTTGCTGACTCCAGCCAGGGCTCGAATTCTTCCTGGATGACTGCACCGATATGCATAGTAACATCAAACTGAGCTTCGAGATACTTCACCAGTTCATGCTTTTCGACAGAAGTTATATTTCCACCGAACGGAGCGGAGAAAGTGTCAACTTTATCCTTTATGAACGGACGGGTAACAGATGTCTCGCTGGCTAATAGCGCAATCATAATATCTTGAAGTTTATCTATATCACTCATCTTTCACCCATTCCTTGGTCTTCAGAAACTCCATAATAGAATCAAATTTACTTCTGAATGGTTCAGTCAGCTCGAACTGTTTTTTTATTTCAGATTGTCCGACACCCTGTTCCTTCAATGTTCTGTAAAACAGATCTGCAAGTTCCAGCAGTTTTTCATTTTCAAGTTCGCTTTTTGTAAGGGACTCCGGTGCCCCTGATACATCTGCATAAAAAGCATCCACAGGAAACTGCCCCTCAATCAGAGTCAGAATATCAGAAAAATAACCGCGCTGGCTGTCATCAAGATCCGAAGAATATTTTTCAAATAATGGATGATTGCGATTAATTGAGTATTTAATTTTATTATGGCTGGCCTCTCTGAGCCACACAGTATTCAACCCCTTCTGGGTCAGGCGCCTGCCTCTTTTTGTATATATTCTTGATGAGCCGCCAGTAATTCTATCTATTATTTTTTTTAACCGCTGTTTGATAATTTCAGGTGGTTTTGCTCTCGATTTTTTTACATCAATTGCCCAGAGAGCGTCCAGACTGTTAGGCAAATCTATTTTCACCCGGGCAAGCCTGGTAAGCTCTCTCTGCCTGGCAAGCCCGAACCATGTGCCTGAGATCAGCAGTCGCGCATTCCTATATACGTAAAACCCCTGATTTTTGAAATACCCGTCTTCTCCGGCATAATAGTCAAAGTCTTTTCGGCTGATTTTACTGTGGTGAGGTAGAATATAAGGCTGGATGTATATGATTTCGCCGTGCAGATCGAGCCTTTCATCCTGAAGGTGTTGAGTAGCCGGATTTTTTGAGTTGAATGGGTCGAATGCTTTTAGCGGGTCACCATTAATGAAGATCTTAACAGCTTTAATTCCAGGTTCTCCTGTCAGATAACGATGGAAAATCAGCTCCATGTGTCTTTTGACTTGGTCCATTTTATTATACAGGTTCGCCTCAGTATGAGCTGAATCAGTTTTATCAATTACCCGATCCAGTTGTTCCCACAAAACAAGCGTACCAGAATCATGTAATTTTTCAGCATAAGGCTGTTTCTGAATTTCACGCTCTTCAAGTACTTTCAAAAGCCATTCATTCTTGTCAGCAACATAATCCAGATCCCAGAAGCAGCCAGATGCCTTTCCATCTTTTACAGAGACAACAGTTACCTTCCGACACTGTGAAAAAGAGGCTGTTTTCAACCCCAGACCGAATCTTCCAAGATCACTTTTAGAACGACGATCAAGGGGATTTATGCTCCCGGGTCGCATTGCTTCAATCAATTCGTCATAAGACATGCCGGTTCCGTTGTCAATTACTACAATACTGGAGGATTCATTATCCCAGCAAAAATGAATTTCAATCGAACTGGCAAAGGCAGAAATGCTGTTATCAACGATATCTGATATGGCTGCTTGAAGTGAGTAGCCGATATCACGCAACGATTCGATTAAAGACGAAGCTCTTGGAGGAGTATTTATGACATTCATGATATTTATTCTACCTTCATATAATTGAATTAATCACCTGATAACGAAAAGATACTGTTAATTTCCTGCAAAATTTTATTTATTATGTTTTTAAGTCTATTCATGTCTTTTGTTTCACATTCCCAGATTATCTCAACATTCCAACCATTTGCTTCCAGTTGTTTCCGGTTGCGCTTGTCACGTGCTACTGTTTCATCGAACTTGGAATTCCAGAAATCGATCCTGCTTTTTGGCTTATAGGCAAATTTGCATCCTTTATGCCTGTGCCAGAAACAGCCATGTACAAAAATTACTGTATTATATTTTGGCAGCACAATATCTGGTTTGCCTGGCAAATCCTTTCTGT
>CAZJGS010000147.1:2505-5931 GCA_964545735.1 uncultured Spirochaetaceae bacterium | reverse complement strand
CCAGGAATCATAGCTGTAGATGTTTTACCACAAGCTGATGGGAAAGCACCTGCGAAGTAAGTTCTGCGATCTTTATCTTCATTAACACAAGCCATTACGAACATGTGCTCACACAACCAACCTTCTTTTCCACCTTTACTGATAGCAAGACGCATTGAGTGTTTTTTTAGACCAACTGTGTTACCAGCATATTGAGCGTTCATGGAATAAACAATGTTGTTTTGTGTATCCATATAGATTCTTCTCTTATCAACATTGATAGAACAACCTCTTTCATCTAAAGCACCAGCTGAGTGGATAAAGCTAAAGAATTCGTCTTTGTCTTCGTTTTTCATTTGTTTGAAGTGTTCATAAGCTGATCTGTAAAGAATAGCTTCTGAGTGAGCAACATACCATGAATCTGTGAATTGTACACAAGGCATTGTGAATTCACTAAATGCAGGACCTTCACAGAAAAATTTAACTACAGCTTCTTTTCCTTCCATGTTGTTCTTAGCAATACCCATGATTTCAACTAAACCCTCTTCATAGTTTACTGAGTTTAAGCTTTTCATTTTTTCTAAGTTTTCTTTATAAACCATGTAACGAGTGTTTACTTTGTCACGTGCTTGGTCTGATGGACCGTCCCAGTGAATAGTTTGTTTGTCATTATCTAATACAAATTCTTCACCTTTAGTTTTGGCATTTTCTCTTATGTATTGTTCATCTTCTTTGCTGTCATCACAAACATAAATACTTGCAGGATTACAATGTTCAGCAAATTGTCCAACAAAGTCAATTACTTTTTTGTTTTCAAGTGCTGTTAGCTTTTTATAGCTAGCTTCGTTCATTTTGCTCTTAAGTAAATCTGTATACTTAGAATTCATTAATTACTCCTTTGGCGAATCCAAAAATTTGGAAACCCGTAAATCTATAATTACTTATTGTAATTATAATAATTTTAAAACTTTAGATGTTTTTACATCTAACATATATATCACTATCATTATTCCATGATAGTTAAAAATCTAGACAATTTAATATCTGACCAAAAATCTATATTTGGAAATTTATTATTTCCTTACCTAATAATAAAAAAAATCGGTAAAAATATCAATACGTAATCTTTGATTTCTCGCTATACAAACAAAAAACATATAACAAAATGAGTATATTTTTATTTTAAACTACAAAATAGATAAAAAAATATCAAATAGAGAAGAGCTATAATATATTTATGGATTTAAATTCAATATTCTCTGATGAAATTTTATATTAAATATTGTAAAGTAATATTATAAGAATTGAAAAGGACATAAAAATGATTGAATTAGCGATGCCTGCAGGCTCCATGCAATGCGCTTTAGTTGCATTTCGAGATGGTACAGATGCAGTTTATTTGGGTTTGCAAAGTTACTCTGCAAGAAAGGGTGCTATTAATTTTAGTATTATTGAATACTCTAAAATATTTGCTTATGCTCATGCGATTCATAAAAAAGTTTATGTAACTATAAATACTGTAATTTTTGATGCACAAATTCCGTCTCTTATAAAACTTGTAAAACAAATTCAATTAATTGGAAGTGATGGCTTAATTGTTCAAGATTTAGGATTAGCGAGGATCATTAATAATCATTTTCCTTCTTTAGAATTACACGGGAGTACTCAACTGGCTGTTCATTCCATCGAAGGTGTTAAGGCAATGCAAGCCTTTGGCTTTAAGAGAGTTGTATTATCTAGAGAATTAACAATAGAAGAAATTGAAAAAATAAGAACCACTTGTGACGATGTTGAGTTAAAAGTATTTATTCATGGTTCACTGTGTTATGGTTTTTCAGGTCTTTGTATGGCAAGTAGGTTAATAACCAAAAGAAGTGCTAATGCAGGAGCTTGTGCTCAAATTTGTAGGACTTGGTTTTCCTATAATAATAGAGATGGTTATTTTTTCTCAATGAAAGACCTCGATGCAGCGCAAAGTGTAAAAAAATTACAAGATATAAACATTGATAGCTTAAAAGTTGAGGGAAGAATGAAATCTCCAGCTTATGTTTCTGCAGTTACAAAATATTATAGAGCTATCTTGGATAATCAACCAATTGATGATTTATATGAAAACGTAAAAACTACCTTTAGTAGAGAAAGTTCTAAGGGATGGTTAGATAATTATAATAATCAAGACAAAGAGGCCTTAGTTGAAACAACTTATCCATCTCACATAGGTCTTCTTTGTGCTCAAGTCGTAGCCATTCGTAATTACCAAGATGCGAGGTATGCTCTTATTGAATTGGATACTGATTTAGCCATTCATGATGGAATTATGTTTTTAAGTCATTACAACGGAATTGAAGAGGCTACAAAATTTAGTGTTAGTGGTTTATTAGATGTGGATGGCAGAGTTATAAAAAGAGCGAATAAATTCAATCAAGTTTATTTGTTACTAGGGGAAAGAGAAAAAACTTTACAAATAGGTGATGATCTTTATTTGATAAAAAAACATGATCAAGACGAAAAAAATGTTAATACAGATAGACTTGCCCTAAGTAAAAATTATTTTAAAGCAAACTTTATTGTTGAAGAAGATTCTATTATTATTGAAGCAGATTTGAAATTTTTAAATTCAATAAAAGTTTCTAAAGAAATAAAAATAGAACAAGCAAAAAAAATTTTTGATTACAGTGAAAAAATTGAAGCAATCTTTAACCAATCTGGAGATAGTTTTTTTGAATGTGAATCAATAACTCTTATAAATAATACTGAATTTGCTTCTAATAATATATTTTTACCACTTTCTGTTGTAAAAGAATTGAGGAGAGCTTTTTATAGTGAAATAGATGATAGAGTAGAGTTATATATTAATGAGGAGCTTCCTCTAGATGAAAATGTTGGTATATATGAAATTGAAGAGTTACCAAACCGTTCTTTAATAAGTGTTGATGAATTACCATTTTTTGATACAGTTCCAACAGAGATTGATCAATTAATAAAAATTGATGATAAATATTATTTACCTTTACCTCCAGTCTTTTTTAATGAGGCAGAGCAAATTGATAAATTAAAGATTTTAATTGAAAAGTTGAAGGGTGAAAACTTAATTGACCGAGTTTATTTTGGCCTAAATAATATAGCTCATATCCAATGGTTAAAACCTTTTGATGTAAAAGTATATGCTGATATTTATTACTATTTAGCTAATAGAGAAGCTGCAATGAATTTACTTGCGACAAAACTCAAATTAGTTGGAGCATATTTATTTCTTGAAACTGTAAAGGGTGATGTTAGTTTATGGCCCTTCACTCCAACTCGTGTGGATGAAGAATTTGTACCACCTTTATTTATTTCTAGAAGTAATTTTTCTTTTGATAGTTTAGGAGAAGAGAAAAAAGAGGGAACTTATTCTATAACTCAAAGAGAAAAAAAATATAAGGTTATAAGTAAAAATGAATTAAC
>CAZJGS010000147.1:0-2405 GCA_964545735.1 uncultured Spirochaetaceae bacterium | reverse complement strand
TGCCTTTTTTCTTTACACGACCTGTATAAACAACCATTCCTCTAGGAGTACCCCAGAATGCATATTTTGGTTGTGGGAAAGTCTGTTCACTACTGTAAACAACAGGTTGCTCCGGAGTAGAAGGTAAATCAGTAACAACTTTGAAATCAGACCAAGCTTGGATAATATCTTCTTCACATACACCCTCATCACATTCTAGCCAAACTGTTTCCAAGTGACCAAACATTACAGGTACTCTAACTGTGAAAGCATAAACTTCAGGATCAATTGATAATATTTTCTTTATTTCTTTTTCAATCTTTGCTTCCTCACCGTTGATAAATGGAATACAGTTATCGGTGATATCTAAAGAAGAAAGACCTGGATAGCCTGCACCACTTACACTTTGATAAGAGTTTATATGTATGGATTTGATATTGAATTTTCTCAAGGGAGCTAAAGCCATAGCGAGTCCAGTAGTAACACAGTTTGCATTGGTAACACAGAACCCTGTTTTTGGATAACCTTGATCTCTAATTAAATCTAATTTTTCATGATTTGCTTCAGGAATTAAAATTGGAACATTTGAGTCATAACGCATTGCAGCTGCATTTGAAAAAATGTAGAAACCCTGAGCTCTTAATTGTGGCTCAGCTTCTCGAGCAATATTTGCAGGAAGTGCAGAAAATACAATTTGAACATTAGCTTCTTTCATGGAATTAAAGTTAAATTCTTTCATCTCAATATCTTTAATTGCTGAAGGCATTTCTAAAGGGAGAATCCAGTGTGTTGTACTAGAATAAGTTAATCCTACTCTTGCAGCAGAAGCAGTAGCATAAACTACATTAAACCAAGGATGATCAGCAAGCATCCACATAAACACTTGTCCAACAGCTCCAGTTGCACCGATTACAGCTACATTAATTTTCTTTTCCATATCAATTCCTTTTTGGGTGTGAGCCCATTTATTATCTATTTTTTAGTACTCTATAAGTTTTTTTATTAAAAATCAATACAATTTTGAGAAAAATGTTAACAAATTCACAAAATGTTATTATTTTAACAAAAAAGTTTAATATATCAAACTATTGGAGCAACTTTTTTTTCTATAAAAAATTAAAGCCTAAGTTTGATATTCATTTTTATAAAAATATAATTATTGAGTAATAATGATTTAAGTATACTTAAGATAACAAAAGAGAGCATAATTTAGGATAAATTTTGTATTTATTTAAAATTATACATTAAAAAGGATAGGTTTTAATATTTCAAGATATCAAACAAAAAAACTCTACTTTTTTTAGAGTAGAGTTAAATAATTATGGTTTTTTTGTTAATTTGACAAGGATTTGCCTAAATCTTTAAGCTGTGTAAGAGTTTGCTCATCCCCTTCAAGGTTAGCAATTACACTTTCAAGAACAAGCTTTACACCATTAGATTTACATTTTTCTTCCCAATCTCTCATCCATTGTCCATCTCCCCAATCATAAGATCCAAACAAAGCGACCTTTTGATTTTTTAATAAGGGTAAAAGTTCTTCAAAGAAGGGTTCAAAATCACCTTCCTCTAATACTTCATCTCCCATAGCAGGGCATCCCAGGGCAATTGATTCATATTTGGCAATGTTGCTAGCTCTTGTTTCACTAACTTCAAAAATATCACAATTATCTCCAATACTGGCTTTTAGTGTTTGAGCCATTTGCTCAGTATTTCCTGTCATCGAGTAATAAACTACTGCTGTTTTCATAATTGTTCTCCTTTAATAAGTTTGTTTAAAAGTTAGCCACATCAATCTAGTTAGAATTAGCTAACACCTTAAAATTAACTAGAAATAAGAAAATCGTCAAGCAAAAAATATAAAATATGTATAAATTGTTTTAGTGGGTTAGTAAATTATTCTCCTGTAAAGAATTAAAAAATATGATGACTATAACATAGTCACCATACAATAGGGAAAAATAATGGAGTGACAAATTAATGTATAAATTTAAAATAACATATTGGATAATATTATTTTGTTAGCAATATATAACTTGTTTGTTAAATATAAATGTAATTACCTGTTTTGTCAATATTTATTTATAAAATTTTAGAAAAAGTTGTCTGAATTTTACAGAACTAATTATTTTGGGTTATATTCTCTAATAATGCAATTTCATTTCTTTTTGTTTTATCAATATTTTTTATCAATAGAGTCAAATGCAAATGTTTTGTATCTTTATCAGTTTGATATATATATTTGACATTATACCATTGATAACCCTCAAATCTGTTTGATAGCGATCTAAAGCGTACTTGTAATTCATGGTTTTCTGGTATTGTATTATTGAATACTTGTGCAATATTAATATCTCTTTGCTTTAATAAAGTAGATACATCATCTTTATGAATTACATTGTTTATACAAAATTCGAAATTATTAAATT
>CAZJGS010000146.1:4570-5944 GCA_964545735.1 uncultured Spirochaetaceae bacterium | reverse complement strand
TAAGAGGCAGCTTAGCTGCCTCTTTAATAATTTAAGATTCTAATGTATTTGTTACCTGTTTTAGCAAATCCATTATTTTGAGATGCTGGGGACAAAGTGTTTCACATTTACCACATTCAACACAAGCGCTAGCACTCTCATCTGCAGTTAAACTTGATTTATACTTGTCTTTAATACCCTGTTTATCTATTAAGGAATCATAATAATGATACTTGTTAAATAACTCAAAAGTTTTTGGTATCAATACGCATTGAGGACAAGGAAGACAATATTTACAGTTGGTACAATCTATTCTTTTTGTATTATTAATAAGGTTTACTACATTATTAATTATTGTAGAATCTTCCTTTGTTAATTCATTTACATCAAACTTTGAAGCACTATCAATATTATCCTTAACTTCACTCAAAGCACCCATTCCACTTAAAATGACTTTTACATTCGCTTGATTTAAAAGCCATTTGAATGACCAAGAAGCATAAGAAGAGTTGTTATCTGCCTTTTTAAATTCTTTTTCAGCAGCAGAAGGTAGTTTGTTTGCCAAATTTCCACCTTTTAGTGGTTCCATTATAACGCAATCAATACCTTTTGAAGCACAATACTCTAAACCCTCTCTTCCTGCTTGATAGTTCTCATCCAAGTAGTTGTATTGAATTTGAACTAGATCCCAATCATAACTATCAACAATTTCTTTGAACACATCTACGGATTCATCATGAAAAGAGAAGCCCGTATATTTGATTTTCCCTTCTTTTTTAGCTTTATCTAAAAAATCTAAAGCTTTATAATCTTTTGCTTTTTGCCAACCATCTTTATCTAATGCGTGAATTAGATAAAAGTCAAAATAGTCTTGCTTAGTTCTTTTTAATTGGTCATCTAAAAAAGCATCCATTTTATTTGGAGATTCTACCATCCATAAGGAAAGTTTAGATGTTAAAAAAACTTTATCTCTTAAGTTTTCACTATTTAAAATTTCTCCAACAACTTCTTCACTCATACCTCCGTGATAAGGAAATGCTGTATCTATATAATTTACACCATTATCAACCGCATACTTTAACATTTCTCTAGTTGCTTCTTTATCAATATTTTTTGTATCTTTCCCAATAATTGGGAATCTCATACATCCAAAACCTAATTGAGACACTTTAACTTTGTCTTTTCCTAATTCTCTGTATTTCATTTTTCCTCTACTTAAAAATAACTTTTATTGTTGCTGTAATTGGATTACTAGGATTCTCAGGATTCCCAGAATCCTCAGTAGTTCCTGTAATTGTATATGTTACACCTTTAACTATACCATTTACATCAAAAATTTGGTTGATGTGATAATCTGGGGTCTCCCACCATTTAGCATGATTTTCAACAGTTTTA
>CAZJGS010000146.1:0-4470 GCA_964545735.1 uncultured Spirochaetaceae bacterium | reverse complement strand
GCTTCATTATCATATCCAGGTGTTCCATTATCATTATTACCATGAGTCATGATGAATTTTTGGTTAGAAGAAGAATCAATTTCAAGTGGATCGTCACCTACCTCATATTGATCATCTAGAGTCCAAAAATATTGGACACCACTATTTAAGAATAAATCACAACTTGTGAATACTACTATAATTAATATTAATAAACCTAAAAGTCTTTTTTTCATAATCAGCCTCCTACCTTATTAATAATTATATAATACCTATTTATCATAAATCAAACTAATTTGGGTATAAATTTAAAGAAACTTAATTAAGGCTTGAATATAATTGATATTTTATCAGTACTACTTTGATGATTTCAACCGCACTAAGGTATTGAAAAATAAGAATATCCATCACTTGCTGATAAAATGATTCACTTATAGCTTTTTTGATTTTAGTAGAGTGTTCAAAAGATTTTGTAGCTCCTTTATAATCTCCGGCTATTATTAGTAAATATTTTTCAATCCTTCTCTACTTAAATACTAAGTAGAATTGATCCTACCGCTATTAACAAAATAATTACTATAAATAGTATGGCAATTGGGTTGGCAAAATTTAATGTAAATCCGCCTCCAAAACGTTTTGGAACAAATATACTTGAATCATTTTTATTGTAATAGATAATACCACCCTTCCAGTGTTGGTCATCATTTACTTTGACAACCTCTCGCTCCCTCTCTCCAATATCAACTTTAATTTTATCACCAGTCATTCCGGTTGTTACAAAAAATACAATTAATACAATCATCATAATAACTATAGGTAGAAAGCTTATTAAGGATATAATCAGCCTGGATGTTTGTATATAGCCAATCATAGTAAGTTGGATAAGGCCCATCATCAGATTAAGTGCTGTCAAAATTATAACCATTACCACAGCAAACCGCCTCATAGCTATTTTAAATTGAATACTTGAAGTCTTTGGTTTACTAGAATCTAAATCTCTACGGGTATATTTAATAGATACAAAAGTCACGAAATATATAAGAATGCTCATAAATAATTGGGTAAATACCATCATATAGGTGTTTAGAATATTTTTATCACCCCATTTAGTCACTAAACCAGCACTATTATAATGAAGAGGTATTTGACTTGGAAAATTATCATAATTTAGAAAAGTCACTATAAATGTTAATAGCATAACTAGAATAGGTATGATGAAATAAATATTAATACGTGGAATCTCGATCTGCCTATTTACTAAAGAAGCGCTGATTACCCTTCCCGATTTTGGTGGCTCATTACTTATAAACTCTTTATTAACTTTAACCATACGACCATTAAGATATATATATATGACTGATGCGATAGTAATCCATAGAGCCACATAAATTAGCATATTATACATGTTATAGTTGGTTAAATCTATGTAAACGAAAATCCCTGTTATCACTGTCATGAAAATACCATATAACATAATATACTTTTTTTTAAGGTTCAACACTTTATCATGAGTCAAATACTTCTCATCTAAGCTAACCCCTAAAATAATATTCTTCTTAGTCATTCGTCCAACAAAAAAGCCTAATAGATAAATAATCCCATAAAATACAACCGAATATAGTCCATTAGTCATTATCATTCACCTCACTACTTTTTATTGATTCTAATAATTCTTCTCGCTTACCGCCTACTTGCTTAAGTATTAATACTTTTAATGCGATATCCCTTAATAGTTCTTCTTTGCTATAAGTAACGCTAATTTTATTTTGATCTAAGGCTACAAATACACCTCTTTTTTTATTAATGGTCACAAAACCCTCATTATCGAGAATATTATATACCTTAGAAACTGTATGCATATTTATACCTAGATCAGATGCTAGCTGTCTTACCGATGGTAATTGCTCATCTATTTTAAGATCCTCTGATAATATGCCATAAATGATTTGCTCTTTCAGTTGCTCATATAATGCCACTTTACTATCGATATCTATGGTTACAATCAATTATTTACCTCTTTGCAGATATTTTTCTTTATGATTCTTGTTAGTAAGCCCATAAAGCATCTGCTCTATTTGTACTATAACAGATGTTTTTATTTATTGTCAATTATTTTTTGAAACACTAAGGTGAATTGAGGGGGACCAATGGAATTAAGTTTCTTATATTTCTTCTCTTTTATTTCTAGTTATATTTTTTATCATCAACAATCGCATGATAAGTGCTCTAGAGGACTATTTATTTGAGTGTGAAATAACAGGTATTAAGTCTTACTTTAGGGTTTTCTTCTTTAATTAATATTTAATTTGTTATCAAAAATTGATTAGGAGTGTACTATGATTTGTTGTTTTCGGTTTTGATTGAAAAATGTCGGTATTGGGAAGCAATAGCAAAAGTAAAATAACAAATCGTTGCACACAACAGTTTCACCTTAGTTTTTTGAGGATTATTCGCTTGGAATGTTGGTTGCACTTACAATGGCAATCAGGTTAAAGCAGATCATTGTTTATGGTGCGGGCTACTGATTTTCGTGTTATCCTTGAACTCAGTCGGAATATTAGCTTAGAAAATGAAAAATAGATTGAATGATTATAAAATAATTTTAGCAAGGAGTACTATATGTCCTATTCCCCAAGATTAAGTTCTGGATTTACATTTGCAAAAAATCGTAGTTCTTTTATATCTCCCCAGTCGGGAATGTGCTCATTTTGTACTCAAGATTGCGATGGCACCTGCGAGCTCTCCCAGGCAGCTGTTTTGGGGGCGCAAACAGTATATCCCACAACAACCGGAAATAACCAAATTGCATCGGAAAAAGACTATCCCATTGATTTTTCTCACTTTAATATCAACGGCCGTGTATTTGGTGCCCAGGGAGTCAATGAGACTCAGAGTGAAGCTACTATTTTTAATGTTAACTTGGAAAGAACCTATGGTTTCTTCCACCCGGTTAAGATGGCAATGCCCGTGATTCTCCCTGCATTGATTAAGCTTAACTGGCAGGACTACTTTGCTGGAGCTGCCATGGCAGGTGTGAGTTGTGTAATTGGTGAAGATGCCAGAAACAATGATCCGAATCTGAAAATCGACAATGGAAAGGTTACAGCTTTCCCCTTGCTAAAAAAGGCTCTTGACAGTTTTAATCAATATGACAGGGGATATGGGCAGATTGTATTGCAATGTAATGCGGATGACGATTTAATGGGAGTTCCTAGAATTGCCATAGAAGAATATGGGGCCAAGGCCATTGAAATTAAATTTGGGCAAGGAGCAAAGGGAACTCAGCCAGCCAAACGGGTAAAGAATCTTGAGACTGCGCTAGTCAAACAACAGCAAGGGAATCTAGTTTTCCCTGACCCTAGGGATATTTGTATACAGAAAGCCTATCATAACGGTGTTTGTCCGAATTTTTACACTTATGGTAGACTACCCATGTGGAGTGAAGAGTCTATTATGGCTCATATAACAATGTTGAGAGATATTGGTGCCCAAAACATTTATTTTAAAATGGCGGGATATGACAGGGTAGATATTGAGCGTGTGCTTCGGATGGCCTGTGAGGCAAAGATTGATATGATCACTTTTGACGGAGCTGGTGGTGGTTCAGGATACAGTCCTTCAAAGATGATGAACGAGTGGTCATTACCAACGGTATGCTTAGAAGATGTAGTAATCCGCATATGTGATCAATTAAAATCCGAAGGATTTTATCTGCCTGCTATAGTAATAACTGGTGGTTTTGCAAGTGAAGATCAGGTGTTTAAAGGTCTTGCCTATGGGGATGGTAATGTACTGGCTGTAGGGTTATGTCGATCTTCAATGGCTGCGGCCATGACTGGGAAAACAATTGGGGAGCAAATTAAAAGTGGAAATGTGCCAAAAAGATTCAAATCCTATGGATCAACGATTGAAGAAATATTTTGCGATCTGCCTGACTTGCGTGCCCTCTATGGTAAAGAGGCGAATCAATTTCCCCCAGGGGCTATAGGTGTTTTTTCTTATCTCAATAAGATTGGATTTGGGTTAAAGCATTTTGCTGCCCTAAATCGAAAATTCAACATGGATTTTCTCAGTAAAAGAGATCTCATCCCTCTGACATCCGAAGCAAGGAGCTTGATGGCAAATGAATGGTTTACACCACAAAAAGATAACCTATAGATATATCTGAGCAAGGTGCTAATATATAAAAAAGAGCAAGGCTTAAGGAACCTCAATAGCCGGTAAATTCAAAAATAGATTACAGGGGATTTTTAAGAATAAAGAAAAATCTTGATATTGTTCTGATGTATGAGTTTCTCAATGCTTTTTGAGTTATTCCTTGAATAATCGACTTCGCCATGCTCCATTATATTATGAGGGTTAAAGAAATTTAAAATAATTTCTTTATCTTGAATCTACTTTGCAATTGAAGATTTTGGAACAAGATAAAGAGCTGCTAATTCTCTTGTAGCGTGATTAAATGATTGAGATTCCAAATTATTTGAATCTTTT
>CAZJGS010000145.1:0-6044 GCA_964545735.1 uncultured Spirochaetaceae bacterium | reverse complement strand
TTTTTCTTTTTATCTTGATGAAATTTCAATCTATATGTATATTAAAATCAAATATAAATAAGGAATAAGAATATGATAGTTTGTAAGTTTGGTGGGAGTTCTGTTGCTAGTGCTATGCAACTAAAAAAAGTGAAAGCAATTATTGAATCTGATTCAAGAAGACAAGTAATTATAGTTTCTGCCCCTGGCAAAAGAGATAATTCTGATACAAAGGTAACGGATTTACTGTATTCCTGCTGTAAAGAAGTCGAAGAGATGGGATCTTGTGATACTTCCTTTTCAAAAATCGAAAAAAGATTCGTAGAAATCTTAGAAGATTTGAATTTAGATACAAAGGCTATGAAAATAGCATTAGCCGAAGTAAAAGATAATATAAACTCAAATTCTGGAGAGAATTATGCAGCATCTAGAGGCGAATATCTAAGTGCTAAACTAGTTGCCCAATATTTAGGTTTTGAATTTATTGATGCTGCTAAATTAATTGTATTAAATGAAAATGGTATAATTGATGATGAGACTTGGACTTTAATTAATAATAATTTAGATAAGAGTAAAAAATATATTATTCCCGGCTTTTATGGAAGAAATAAAAACGATGCTATAACAACCTTTTCTAGAGGTGGTTCTGATATTAGTGGAGCAATTTTTTCTAAAGGTTTGAGTGCTGAAGTATATGAAAATTGGACTGATGTTGCAGGGTGTTATAATGCAGATCCCAGATATATTACTAAAGCCTATCCAATTGATATTATGACTTATAATGAAGTTAGAGAATTGTCTGCTATTGGCGCAAGCGTTTTTCACTCTGATGCTATTGCTCCAGTTATGGAAGCTGGAATTCCTATTAATATAAAAAATACCAATGATATTGAAGCAAAAGGAACAATGATTGTTTCCTCTAAACAAATTAGTGGACCTGTTGGTGTTTCTCAAGTTGGAATTTTTACAAAACTTAGTTGTAGAAAATTAATGCTATATAAAAATCCAGGTATGATTAATACTTTTCATTCTATTTTAAAAACATATGGGATTAATCCTGTTTTTTCAGCACAAGGTGTTGATACTTTTTCACTATTATTTGAAAAAAGTGCTATAAGCGAATCAAATCAAAATATACTAAAGAATAGAATAATTGAAGACTTTAAGTTTGATGAAGTTGTTTTAGAAAATGATTTATCTGTTGTTGGTGTGGTTGGTCAACAAATTAATGACAATATTATATATCTAAAAAAATGTGTTGATGCATTATATGAAAATAATATCAAAATATATCAAAATGTATTAGGAGCAAGTTCAATAGGATTTTTCTTTGTTGTTGATGAAAAAAATGCTAAAAAAGCTGTTCAAGTAATATTTGATGCTATATTTTAAATAATTATAAAATATTTTTCGATATAAAAAAGGCTGTTCATTTGAACAGCCTTTTGTTATACAAGAAATGAATTAATTGTTAATAGTTAAGTCAGTTTCCACATCAAAGAATTTTGCTTTTTCCATTAATACAAGAAGAGCAACTTTTTGATCTGGTTTTACTTCAAATTCTGGTGCAATTTTACCAATTACTTGAGCTTTAGAAGTTGAAATATAAACGTGAGTTTCACTACCTAAAGGTTCAACAACAGTAACACTACCAATGATAGTTTTACCATTAACAGCTTTTTCACTATATTGAACATCTTCTGGACGAATACCACAAGAAACTGTTTTACCAACATATTTTTTTAGAAGTTTAGCTTGAGCAGGAAGAACTTGTAATCTGAAAGTACCTTCATTAACGAAAATATTTTCGCCTTCAGCTTCAACTTTTGTTTCTAAGAAGTTCATTGGTGGTGAACCGATGAAACCAGCAACAAACTTGTTAACAGGTTTGTTATATAATTCTAAAGGTTTACCAATTTGTTGGATAAGACCAAATTTCATAACAACAATTTTATCAGCCATAGTTAAAGCTTCTACTTGGTCATGTGTAACATAAATCATAGTTGCTTGTAATCTGTGGTGAAGTGCTGAAATTTCTGCTCTCATTTGAACACGTAATTTAGCATCAAGGTTTGATAAAGGTTCATCAAAAAGGAATACTTTTGGTTGACGAACAATAGCACGACCTACAGCAACACGTTGTCTTTGACCACCAGATAAAGCTTTAGGTTTTCTTTCTAATAATTCTTCAATATCAAGAATTTTAGCTGCTTCACGAACTCTTTGTTCAATTTCTGATTTAGCAAATTTACGAATTTTTAGACCAAATGCCATGTTATCATAAACTGTCATATGAGGATATAATGCATAGTTTTGGAATACCATTGCGATATCTCTATCTTTAGGTGGTACATCATTAACCAATTTATCATCAATTAATAACTCACCAGAAGTAATATCTTCTAATCCAGCTACCATTCTTAGAGTGGTAGATTTACCACATCCGGAAGGTCCTACAAGGACCACGAACTCTCTGTCTTCGATATCGACGTTAACGTTGTCTACAGCTTTTACGTTACCATCATAAATCTTACAAAGGTTTTTTAGATTTACAGTTGCCATTTTTAGCTCCTATATTTATTTTATTTGTCATTAGGATAACCTCTAAAAAGGGATTTGTCAAACAAAACAGTCTCTATTTTTTAAAAGGGTTGCTCAAAAATAAATTGTCGCCTTTATACCCTCATATACTCATTTAACCTGATTTGCTTAGTCAAATTAAAGAAGAGTGTCTTAATTATCATAATTTAAAAATAATATAAAGGAGTCAAATATAAACAATTATGATTAATGAAAAATATTTAATACTTGCTTTTTAGCCTCTAATCAAAAGGGCGTAAAGGGCCCTTATAAGTTTGTTTGTTGTAGCAATCATTGCCTTCCTATGGGGAAAGCCTGTATTTGTTCCATTTTGTGATTTTGTTGAGAAGAAAGGGGTAAAACAATCTTTATATTCATCCATTCCCTATTTTGTATCTTTGATTTATATATTTATTTTTGAAAATGTTATTTTTTATTATTTTATGCCCTAATATACTTTAGAAAAGGCTTTCAATATTTCAGAGTTTGAATCCAAATCTTCTTTTCTTACAATTTCTACAGGAACCCAAACTTTTTGTAGAGTTCCAGAATTTTCAGAAAAAATACATACTTTATTATTTCTTTTGTCGACTTTTATAATTTGACCATTAAAAGTTGCTAGAGGTCCTGAAATAACATTAACACAAGTGCCAACTTCCAGAGTTATTTTAGAAGGGGTTATTAACCCATTATGGGAGAAAACCCAGGATGCATAAGCTAAATCTTCTCTATAAAGTTTATAAAAAATACTTTTTTCTTTACTGTTATTTGTTTTTTGACTTTCTACCAGTCCATAACAATTGGTAATTCTTTTAAAATCTATAGAATATTCTTCCAATTGTTTTTCTGATTTGATAAATAAATATCCTGGAGTTATGGGTTTACATACTTCTATAAACACTTTTCCTTTTTTAACTTTATATTGTTTTGATGGGAAAAGTACGTGAAAATAGAAATCACTCCTTAATATTCTACTAAAATTTTGTTCAATATCGGTTTTTACTTTTGCCTCTTTTGATACTTTACATGCAACACAATAATAATTCATAGATAGAAAATACTTGATAAACTCTCTTTGTTCAAGGAAAATAAATAATTGATAAGATAATTTTCATAAAAATAGAATATTGTGCAAATATAATAGATATCTAGACCTTAACAAAAAGTCCTTTTTGATAGAAAATAGAATTATAGAAATATTTTAGAGAGGTGCATATGAAAATATTATTAACAGGTGGTGCAGGATACATTGCTTCACATACATGTATTGAATTAATAAAAGCTAATCATGAGCCAATAATTGTTGATAACTTTTACAATAGTCAAAGAGAAGCTATTAACAGAGTAGAAAAAATTGTAGGCAAGACAATTGCTTATTACGAAGCAGATGTTTGTGACAAAGAAGCAATTAGAGTAATTTTTGAAGAAAATAAAATTGATGCAATAATCCATTTTGCTGGTTATAAAGCAGTTGGTGAATCTGTTGCTAAACCTCTATCTTATTACAGAAATAATATTGATTCTGCCCTAACTATTTGTGAGCTAATGAAAGAATATAATGTAAATAAAATTGTTTTTAGTTCCTCTGCAACTGTATATGGTCTTGCAGAAACTGTACCTCTAAAAGAAGGAATGCCAACAGGATGTACCAACCCCTATGGTTGGACCAAATATATGATTGAACAAATTTTGACTGATTTTGCAGCTGCAAATAAAGAAATGTCAGTGGTACTATTAAGATATTTTAATCCAGTTGGAGCTCATGAGTCCGGTTCAATCGGTGAAGATCCAGTAGGAATTCCAAATAATTTAATGCCATATATTTGCCAAGTTGCCGTGGGAAAATTAAAAGAATTATCTATTTTGGGTGATGATTATCCAACACCTGATGGAACAGGTGTTAGAGACTATATTCATGTAGTTGATTTAGCTAGTGGCCATGTTGCAGCCTGTGAATATGATAATAAAGGAACAGAGGTAATTAACCTTGGTACCGGTATTGGCTACAGTGTAATAGATATGGTAAAAGCTTTTGAAAAAGCTACAGGTATCAACATCCCATACAAGATTTCTCCAAGAAGAGCCGGGGACATTGCAACTTGTTATTCTGATGCTACCAAAGCAAAACAATTGTTAAATTGGGAAGCTACTCATGATTTGACAGCTATGTGTCGTGATGCTTGGAATTGGCAAAGTAAAAACCCAAAAGGGTATAATAATTAGTTATAAACTTTACACAAATATTTTAAAAACAACTGTTGTTTATGTATTTATTTAACATATCAGCAGTTTTTTTAATTAATAATATTTATTATCATTACAATAGCAGCGATTAAATTTGTAATTGCAAAAATTTTCTTTAAATTTTTAGGTTTGCTTTTTAGGGCAAACTTACTACCAACTAAACCACCTATTATGGCAAATATGGTTAATGGAATAGCTAATTGGGGATTAAAGTCTCCGTTTAGACTATGACCAAGAAATCCCATTAAAGCTGTGGCCGCAACCATAGCAGATGAGGTACCTATGGCTATTTCCATGGGAATCCCACAAAGCATTACCATTAGAGGTATTTTAAAGGCTCCTCCCGATATTCCAATAGCACCTGAAAAGAAACCTACAGTAGCCGTGAGTGGTAAAACAAGCCATAAATTCACACTATATTTATATTCACCAAAACTTCTATTCCAATAACCGAATCCTTTTTTTTCAGTTAAAGATTTTTCTTTTACAGGAATCATCATAAAAATCGAAATTAATATCAGAAAAAAAGCAAACATCAATTTTAATGTATTTCCCTCTATATTAGAAGCAAAGTAGCCTCCAAAAAAAGCCATTATATCTGTAGGGGGATCAATTATTAAGGCTAACTTCCAATCTATTTTTTTATGTTTATGAAAAACTAGCATAGAAGCAACAGAGGTTCCCATCATTATTAGTTGAGAAGTAGTAGCTGCGTTATGCATTGAAATACCAGCTAATACCATGACTAATACATAAAAGTTTCCACCACCTTTACCTACCATAGACATTAAAATAGCAATTGCTAATATAATAATACTCATTATTAGTACGGAATTCATTTTTATTATTACTTCTTATTAATTATAGTTTTTAATGAGTCTTTATTTTTTAAAACATATCCAGGTTTAAAGTGAGAGGAAATTTCACTAATATTATCAAGAAGAATCTTAACATCATTAAATCCATTCAACTGTAAATAAACTGAGACTATTGTTGATCTTGTAGCAGAGGTACAAAAAACTATTATAGTCTTATTTGTTGGAATTTCATTTATTCTATCAGGTATTTCATTGGTCGGAATATTATCTGCAAAATTAAAATTGATTAATTCATTTTCTTCTTTGGACCTCACATCTAAGATAAAAGCCTTATCTTTATTTTTAAGTTCCATCATTGTATCGAATGTAATTTTGTGTTTTCCACTTCCAAAATACTCTAAGTCCAAATTCTTTAATAAATTA
>CAZJGS010000144.1:0-6057 GCA_964545735.1 uncultured Spirochaetaceae bacterium | reverse complement strand
ATTGGACATTATCACAATCACTTAAGAAGTAAAAATAAAAGTTTTTAAAAGTCCTTGACATTTATTTTGATAAACTGTAGATTCTCAATAGTAAATCGGCGCGAGGTGGAGAAGCCGGTATCTCGACGGGCTCATAACCCGTAGGTCACAGGTTCGAGTCCTGTCCTCGCTATAGAAAATGATGCAATAAATAGGACTAGTAAGTGTACAAAGGTAGCTACTAGATCAATAGTTCCTATCATCTAAATTTTGGCAACTCGTTTAGCACCATCTGGGTAGCAAGTGGGTTGCCTTCTTTTTGCCCAAATCTTGTCTCTAATTTTTTTTATTTATTTAACAAAAATGCAAATTATGTAAATTAAATGTTTACTATTTTCTCTTTTTTTTTTAAAATGAAAACCCATGATGATAAAAAAAGGTTTTGATAATCAAAAGTATTTAGAAAAGCAAACTCAAGCAATTCTAGAGAGAATGGAACAGTTTCATGGCAAACTCTATTTGGAATGTGGAGGAAAACTTCTTTACGACTATCACGCGTCAAGAGTTCTTCCAGGTTTTAACCCCAATGTAAAAATTGAAGTATTCAAAAAGCTAAAAGATAAAATAGACGTAATTATTTGTATCTATGCAGGCGACATTGAAAGAAAAAAAATCAGAGGTGACTTTGGTATTACTTATGATGTAGATACACTTAAGATGATTGATGATTTTAGTGAATATGGACTAAGAGTTAAAGCAGTAGTTATAACACGATATGAGGATCAACCCTCTGCCACTCAATTTAAACAATTACTAGAAAGACGTGGAATTGCTGTTTACACACATAAGAAAACAAAAGGATATCCTACAAATATTGATTTAATAGTTAGTGAAGAAGGTTATGGTGCGAATTCATTTATTGAAACTGATAGAGAAATAGTAATTGTTACGGGTCCAGGACCTGGTAGTGGTAAACTAGCAACCTGTCTCTCTCAACTATATCATGATCATAAACAAGGTCTCAAATCAGGCTATGCTAAGTTTGAAACTTTCCCCGTTTGGGATTTACCACTAAATCATTTAGCTAACGTAGCATATGAAGCTGCCACAGCAGATTTAGGGGATATTAATAGAGTGGACCATTTCCACCTAGAGGCTTACGGAGTGACAGCTATTAACTACAACAGAGATTTAGACGCTTTCCCTCTTTTAAAAAGAATCGTTGAAAAAATTACTAGAACCAAATCTTTTTACAAATCTCCAACCGATATGGGCGTTAATAGAATAGCTAAGGGAATAATTGATCATAAAATTTGTGAAGAAGCTTCAAAACAAGAAATAATTAGACGATATTATAGATCCTCTTGTGAATATGCCATGGGATTTGGAACTCAAGATGCTGTTGATAAAGAAATTCTTTTGATGGAAGATTACAATATTAAAACATCTGATCGCCCGGTTGTTACAGCTTCTATTGAAAAGAGAGCTGAAGGCTTTAGATTGAAAAAAGGTACCGATGGTATTGTATCAGCAGCAGCGCTTCAACTCTCTCCCACCTTAATTGTTACAGGTCTCAACTCCCCTCTTCTACACTCTGCCTCCGCCTTAATACTTAATGCAATTAAAACATTAGCAGAAATTCCAGATACAATGGATTTAATTCCAAAAAACATTATTGAATCTATTAAAACTATGAAACAAGAGTTACTAGGTAAAAGTAGCGTTAGCTTAGATGTAGATGAAGTTCTTATTGCTTTAGCTGTTTCTGCTGCAAGTAATCCAGCGGCTGAAGCGGGTATGAAGCATTTAAATAAACTAAGAGGAACTGACGCTCATTTAACCCATATACCAACTGGTGGAGATGAAGCAGGTTTAAGAAAACTTGGCATAAATGTGACAAGTGATCCAAAATATGCTTCAAAGCAATTTTTCAATATTTAAGTAAATTATTATTTTAATAAAATGGGGTTATTACAAAAAAATGTAATACCCCTTTATTAATTGAATAGCTTTGTGTCTCGATTACATATCGAGAACTTTTCTAATTTCATTCATTATTATCGAAAATTCAATAGGTTTAGCTATGTGAGCATTCATACCACAATCTAAACACTTTTTAACATCTTCAGCAAAAGCATTGTCAGTCATTGCGATTATTGGAATTGTTTTAGCATCAGCTCTATCAAGACTTCTTATAATTTTAGAAGCTTCATATCCATCCATATTAGGCATCTGTATATCCATAAAAATAATATCATAATAATTAGACTCAGAGTTTTCAAATAGAGATAAGCACTCTAGTCCATCTCTTGCATTTACGACTTGAGCACCAACATTTGTTAACATTTTCCTTGCAACTAATGCATTTATAGGATGATCTTCTACTAATAATACTTTTATATTTTTAAGCAAATTGATTGGATATTTCTTAATCAAAGTATTTGGATTTTCTTGAATGATTCTATCTAATCTAACAATTGGTATTACAACTTTAAAAGTTGTGCCAATATTTTTTTCACTACTTACAGAAATTGTCCCTCCAATAGCTTCTACAAGGCCTTTGGTGATAGATAGACCAAGTCCGGTACCTTCAATATCGCCTTTAGCAGCATTTCCAGTTCTGTAAAAAGATTCAAATATTTTAGAAAGATTTTCTTTATCGATTCCAACTCCTGAATCTTTTATCGAAAGGCTTAATAAATTATTATCAAACACATCTAATTTTGAATCTGCGGCTTTAATTATAATTATTCCATTCTCAGGAGAAAATTTTATCGCATTATTCGTAATATTTTCAACTATTCTTGAGAGTGCCAAGTAATCTCCTAAACAGTTAGGATGTTGCATCTTATTTTTAAAGACTATACTAATATTTTTTCTTTTTGCTATTGGAGCTATTCTATCAATAACTACAGTTATTAATTGATCTACATTTAATGGTTCATTTTTTATAACATGTTTCCCACTCTCAATAGCACTCATCTCTAATATTTCATTTATTAAAGATAGCAAATGAATTGAGGAGTCTTTTATTACTTCAAAACTTTGAGCAACTTGTAATTGATCGTGAATATTTGATAATGCAATATTAGTCATACCAATTATTGCATTGATAGGGGTTCTAATATCATGACTCATAGCCGACAAAAAGGTTGTTTTTGATTTATTTGCTTGATTGGCTAAATCCAAAGCTTTGGATAGAGTATCTGTTTTTTTCTTATCAGCTAAAGACAAGGCTGTGATATCGGAGCAAGCCACAATAACTGAATCATCAATATCATTTAAGCGATATATATTAATCTGCTTTCTATAATTAATATTGTTTTCTGTATATTCAATATAATCACTAAAGAAATCTGTACCAGACAATACCCTATTTACTAAATCTATATATTCTTCTTGAGTTGGTACAACCATGTCTCCACGATTATAAACAAAATTTAAAAACTCATTTATTAAAAGTTTCCCAATTTTTTGGACTATAGAATTTTCCTTAAAACATAGTTTTCTGCCAAATTACAAATTTTATTAGATAAAAAGGCTTGTAAATTTCAATTATTCTTAGAAATAGTTCCGTATGGGGCTATTTTTTTGAATATTCCTATACAAACCATTCAAAATAGTAGTAAATAATCCTTGTTATATAGTCCTATTTATTGTATAATGGACTATATATTTAAGGAGTATTATCATGGGTGTTTCAGAAAAAATACGTCACGTTGACAGACCTAAAAATACTATTGTTGAAGATAGTGGCAGAGATGGAGTTAACAGATATTCTGTTCGTGTAAGGTCGGGTGTAAAGTACATCAAGAATGGAAATCCTCAACCAGGGAATGGTAAAGTAATAGGTCATATTATAAATGAACATTTTGTACCGATTACTAATAAGATGTCAGATGTACCTGATTCTCTTTCCTATGGGGTATCTGCAATGGCAAAATCCATTTCAGATGACATATTTGAGGACCTTCTTCTAGTATATCCACCAAATGAATCCTCCATGATTATGGCCATTGCTATGCTTAAGGTCTTAAGACCAGGGATAGCTGCCAATAGGTATTCCACCCACTATGGTAGGACATTCATATCCAAATATTATCCAAACGTTGCATTAAGTAAAAATTCTGTAGGTTCACTCTTTAAGAAACTGGGAATGGATGGAGAAAAGAGAAAATCTTTCTATTCTTCTAGGATAAGTAGAGTAGCATCAGAGCACCATATTGCTATCGACGGAACGTTGAAGAGAGATACCAGCACTGTAAATGATCTTTCTGCCTTTTCTTACAAGGCTCGAGTAAAAGGATGTAAAGATGTTTCGGTGCTATATGCATATGACATAGAGACAATGGAGCCTCTATGTGCTGAAGTTTTTCCAGGAAATAGCATAGATGCAAGCTCTTTTTCTGCATTCATCAACGACAACAATATCAATAAGGGTATAATAGTAGCAGACAAGGGTTTTCCTATCAACTCGATAGTAGAAGACCTGAAGTCTAGACCGGATCTTCACTTTATGACACCAATAAGAAGGGTTGAGCCTAGGATTCTTGAAAATAGCATGTTGGACTTCAATGAAGTGGTCACAGGCACAGACAAGAGTGTCGTCGGAAAGAAGGTAGAACTCAAGAATAGCAGATACCTGTATTCATTTAGGGATTCTTATCTTGCAAGCAGGGAGGAGAGCTCATTTATCACTAGATCAAAGAAGAAAAAGTCTTTCGACAGTGAAAAATACTTATCACACAAGGATAGATATGGTGTGATTGTTTTCGAATCGGACCTAGACCTGTCCCTTAGCCAGGTTTATAAGAGTTACGAGGATAGATGGTTGCTTGAGCTTCTTGTCTCTCAGTACAAAGGGGAAGAAAACCTCGATTCAACTAATGTACAAGGAGATTTCTCTCTCATCGGAGCAGAGTTTGTGAACTTTATAGCAACGCTCATGACTTCCAGAATGGTGAGAAAGGCTGGTAATGCAAAACTGTTAGATACTATGACGTATGGGGATCTGATGGACGACCTTTCATCTGCATGGCGAGTAAGTAACTCAACAGAGTTTCCAAGGTCAAACGACAAAAAATGGGTTCACACATTACCTTCAGTGTTGGTATTGCTTGAGAAACTGGGACTATCTGAACCTCTAATAAAGGAATCAAAGAAAAGAGGAAGACCTAGGAAAGATTCAGTTCCCCAAGTTAAAGCGAAATAGATATAGTCCGATTTATTGGGAAACTTATATTATATTGCAAATTATTATATTTCTTTTTTATTTTCTAATTAATTGCTATAATGAGAGTTAAGGATAAATAAATGATACAAGACTTATTAAAAGAACAGCTAGTTCTGCTTTCAAATACAAAACATTCAAGCTTTTCAAACAAGCTTTTAGTAAATAATGAATATAGAATATTAGGGGTCAAATCACCTTATTTAAGACAAATAGCAGATGAAATATCAAAGAAAGAAGGACTCCTTCATATTTATGATTTCTTAATATACGAAGATCCATTATATTATGAAGAGGTTATTGTTACCTATTTTGTATTTTCTAAAGTAGCCAAAAAACTTGAATTTAATTTACTCATAAATGTATTAGATAAAATACTCAAATATAATAATAGCTGGGCAACCAATGATACTATCTCAATGGCACTAAAACCTTCAAACAATATTACTAAACCCTATTTCTATTATTTAATTGAAAAAGCAAAGTCAAAAAATATTTGGGATATTAGATTTTCTGTAGTTAGCTTAATGAGTAGCTATTTAAGTGATGATTATATAGATAAATCCTTAGAAGTTTTTTCTTCAATAAATAGTGAAGAGTATTATGTCAATATGGCTTTAGGTTGGGCTTTTGCTACAGCTCTTGCCAAACAAAATGAAAAAACAAGAGTCTACATATTTAATAAAAAAATAAATAAGGCTGTAAATAAAATAGCTATACAAAAAGCTATTGAAAGCAGACGTATTTGTGACTCTGATAAAATCAAACTAAAACAACTTAGAGAAGAATTAAAAAGTCATAGCTAAGACATCAAATAATGATACTAATTTATTTATTATAAATGTTGG
>CAZJGS010000143.1:0-6067 GCA_964545735.1 uncultured Spirochaetaceae bacterium | reverse complement strand
CATTTTTTTGTTTCCTTAGTTTTTTGTTTTCTTAATTTCTTTTAAGATATTCATACTATACGATACCTTGCAAGTTATGTCAACAGTTATTTATAAAATAAATAGTAAATATTTGAATAATTCATTAAATACTTATATTAGAGCTTTAAAACGAATAAATTTGATTTAAATAATTAAAAAGAATTGCTACTTATGAAATAAGTTGCGTTTTTATTTTTTTGTATGCCTAATAAGAAAAAACTATTAAAAAGTTTAATATTTTTTTCATTGGCTTTTAATAAGCTATTATATTTTGTAATATTATATATAATAGCTTCATGGAGTTTTAGAATATGGACAACCTTCTTTTTTCCTTTAATGTTATTTTTCCCCTTTTTATATTACTTCTTTTAGGAAACATTTCTGTTAGATTTAATTGGGTAGATATTAAAACTTTAAATGCATTAAATAAATTTATTTTTCGATTACCTCTTCCTTTATTATTATTTCTTGGAATTTATAATATAGAATCAGTAAATGTTCAAAATTCTCTTAAAATGATAATTATTATTGTAATAGCTCTGCCCTTGATTGCTCTAGTTACTTCATTTTTTATAAATAAAACAAATTTAGAAAATCCCAAGCGCGCTGTTATTGTTCAAGCTTGGTTTAGATCAAATATTATGATTTTTGGAGTACCCATTATTCAAGGAATGTATGGGGATGTTGGAATACCTATATTGAGCTCATTAATAATGGTGGCAGTACCTTTAGTAAATATTTTAGCGGTATTTGTTCTTGAAGGGTACAGAGGTCATGATATAAAAGGTGCTTCTTTATTAATTAGCGTTTTCAAGAACCCTTTAGTAGATGCTGCTTTATTTGGTTTTTTATTTTTAATATTTAAAATAGAAATACCTAATCTTATTCTTAATCCCATAACCTCATTATCAAAAACAGCTACACCTTTAGCTTTTATAATATTAGGTGGAACTTTAGAATTTGATAGTATAAAAAAGAATATTAAATTAATTCTACTAGGGAGCGTTGGAAAATTAATTGTAACACCATCAATTATAATATTAATTTCAATAGCACTTGGGCTTAAAGGAATGTATCTAGGATGTCTTATTGCAACTGTAGCATCTCCAGTTGCTATTTCTTCATTCACCATGGCTAAAGAAATGGATGGTGATGCTGATTTGGCAGCTCAACTAGTAGTAATTACAACAATATTATCTTTGTTTACTATTTTCTGTTGGTTATTTGTTTTAAAAAGCTTTGCACTGATTTAGTTTTTACTTACAAATTTAAAACCCTTGCTTATTAATGTTGCTCTAATTTTTTGTATATGTTGATGATCTCTTGTTTCAACTTCTAGAGATAAAGTACAACTGTTTAAATCAGTACCCTCTCCTCCTCTATCATGATGAACTGCTATTACATTGCCTCCTAAGGACGCAATAATTGTTGAAACTTCTACCAATTGACCAGGCTTATCCATTAAACTGATAATAAACTTAGCGCTCCTACCACCTTTTAACAGACCTCTTGAAATAACTCTAGAGAGAATTGTAACATCAATGTTACCCCCACTAACAACACAAACAGTTTTCTTATTTTTAATATCTATCTTATTAAACATAGCAGCTGCAACAGAAACTGCTCCAGCTCCCTCTGCTACTAATTTCTGATTTTCCATTAATGCCAGAATTGCGCAGGAAACTTCATCGTCACTTACAGTTACAACACCATCGACATATCTTTTACACAAATCAAAAGTTACATCGCCTGGTTTTTTAACAGCTATTCCATCGGAAATTGTACAAACATCTTGAAGTTCACATATTTGATCTTCTTTAAGGGACGAAAACATACTTGCAGCTCCACTAGATTGAACACCATAGACTTTACAATAAGGTTTTAAAGATTTGATAACAAAAGCAATTCCACTTATAAGACCACCACCACCAATTGGAACTATAACAATATCGACATCTTCTAATTGATCTAGTATTTCGAGACCTATAGTTCCCTGTCCTGCAATAACTTCGTTATCGTTGAAAGGATGAATGAATGTCATCCCCGTTTTTTTTTGTAATTCAATAGCTCTTGTATAAGCATCATCATAAACGCCTTTAACCAGTTCAACTTCGGCGCCATAACTTCTGGTTGCTTCAACTTTAGAAATTGGTGCTCCCTCTGGAATGCATATTATTGATTTAATATTATTCTTGCTTGCAGCTAGAGCCACACCTTGGGCATGGTTACCAGCAGAGCAGGTAATAACACCTTTAGCTTTTGCTTCTTTTGAAAGTTGCGATATTTTATAATATGCTCCTCTAACTTTAAAGGAACCCGTTACTTGTAAATTCTCTGCTTTTAAAAATACATTCTCGTTTGGAAAAATATTTGGAGCAGGTAATAAAGCTGTTTTATGTATTACATCTTTTAATGTAAATGCAGCATGATATACTTTGTCTAATTTCATAGCTATTAGAATATCAAAGCAAACAAGTACGAACAATATACTAGAGTAACCAAATGTAATATTTTTAGCTTTTAATACTTAGCTATTGCATAAGCAAAATAGAACATAGCTATCATATCTTGTAAATCAAAATCCTTAATATCAAAATCATTTACTTTCAATAAACCCATTTTAATATGTTTTATTTTAGAATCTTTGGTATTTTTGCAACTATTTAACATCTGCAAACTATAAGGCTTTAATTGCTCATTATTTTTTTCTAAAAATGCTCTTAATATTTGATCAAAATTATTAAATATAGTTTCAACATCTTGAGAATCAGTTACAAATTCAACTATTGCAGTATCAAAATCTCCTAAATTTAAACGACTATAAAGATTTGCAAGTAAGGGGGAACCAAAATGTAAAAATGAAGCTAATACGGCATATCTTGTTTGACGGTAAGTTGCCCCTCTTTTCTGAAAAACAGAAGCAAAGAAGTTTTCATAAAAGAGACCTTCATTATCTAGATTTTTTTGAGCTATTAAATAATCAACTTCTCCATCAATATGATTTGCTTTAAGGGATAATTCCATTATACGAGGAAGTATAGAGATATCTTTTGTAACATTTGATAAACTTTTAGATGCGACAGATCTAACACTACTCCATCTAGAGTCAAGCAATTTAAATAATGCATTAATTGCTATTTCATTATTTTTATAAGCACCTAATGCTGTGATAGCTTCAATTTGTGTGCTCTCTTCATCATTTTTTGCAAGCTTTATCAAATCTAGCACTAAGGATTTTCTAGGCCTAATACCTAAAGATCTAATAATATCTTTTTTATCTATTGAAAAAGGAGAAGCCAAAATTATTTTTAATTGTGAAGTAGCTAAAGTGTTTGTATTAGTGCCTAAGGAAAAAAGCAATAAATGTCTTTTGTAAGGGTCAAAGGTATAATTTAATCTCTCAATTTTAGATATTGCTTGAATCCCATGTCTGCTAAATAATATTTTGGCTGTTTGTGAACTGGAATAAGCTCCAAGTTCTTTCAATCTTGCGGCATAAAAAATAAAACTAAGGTTTAATAGAGCTAAAAAGATATACATTAGTGAATAGCTATTAAAAAAATTTGGATTCCCCACAGATACACTGATATCAATATTGGCTAAGTAACCATTTATTAACCCTGCAAACAAAGCCAATACAGCAATAACAAAGTTATTCATTGAGTTAAAAGAGATAGCATCTTTATCAGGTATTACAGCTAAGATCAGTCTAAAAACAGAAAAATAAGCTATGAGTAAGAAAAAGGTTTAAAGTACGCCTAAGACAAAGAAAAAAGTAAATCCTAAAGAAATAGGAGCCACACTCCAACCAATCAAAAAAAGCAAAAATATAATACTACTTATCAAACATATTGGTTTTGATCCTAATCTATCTGTAAGATGTTTATTAAGAATTCCAGCTAAGAGGGAGGCAATACCACAAGCAGCAGTATAAAAAAGAATACTACTATCGGAAAACCCAACATAAATCTTAAGAAAAGGGATAACCATAGAAAACCCAACTACCAAAGAACTACTAATCCATCTCAAAATTAATCGTCTTCTTCTACTTTCATTATGCATTGATTCTTTAAGTACTTTTAATAAACCTCTTCCCTTTCTATAAGAAATAGTTCTGCGACAAGGTATTTTTGCTGTTTCAGTAGCAGCAAAAGTATTTAAAACAGCTCCAATTACTTGCAAGATAACAATAGCAATAATTCCTGGTAATTTAACAACACCTAAATAAACAGCAGCTAAACAACAAATAATTATTGATGAAGATTGGTATGCCATGTTTATGTCACCAACAATTCTACCTATATTTTTGGTAGTACTTATACTTTTTACTGTAAAATCATTTAAGGCAACTCCTACGACTCTGAAAACAGAAAATAAAGTATAAATAATAAGTAAAAAAGCAATAGCTAAATCGTTGCTTAAAAATATAAGACCTATGTAAAAAAAGCAGATAAAACCTCTTAACAACCAAGCTCCTGCTTGTACTTTTATAATATTTCTCTTATTAAAAAATCTTGGAAATAAAGGTAATACAGCACCTGCGATATATAATACAGAAGAAATATAACCTAAAACAAAGCTTCCAGCGTGTAATTAAACCGCAATTAAATAAACAAAAGTACCACCCAAAAGGTTATAAGAAATACCATTAAACATTTCATTTTTCATCATATGTTTTAAGCCAATTTTCTTCTCTGCTTCACTTAAATATAACGTATTAGCCATTTGTAAATCCTTCGCTCCTATAGGTATTTTATTACTCTATCATGGTATAATTATTGCGTATATACACTCTACAAAAATAAATAAAAATATGTTAAAAGGTGAACCAATATTTAAGATTTGAATATTATCCCTTTCAATATACCTAGACATTATCACAATCACTTAAGAATTTTTTTTATTTTTTTTAAAAAAGTGGTTGATTAGAGCACAAATTATTGTTATAGTCCAATTCGTTGCTTGGGCTGCTAGCTCAGTTGGTAGAGCAACGCCCTTTTAAGGCGTGGGTCAAAGGTTCAAATCCTTTGCAGCTCAAATTTTATGTCTCCTTCGTCTAGTGGTTAGGACACCGGGTTTTCATCTCGGCAACACGAGTTCGACTCTCGTAGGAGATGTACCAGTTCTTAGGAACTGGTTTTTTTATCCCTTTACCCTATCAAAGATGTAAGCTAATTAATTATATTTTTTCTGCTTTTTATAATTAAATTCTTTACTAGTAATTACTTATATAATTATTCAAAAAATATCACATACCCTTTAATATTGCTATTATTAGTAAATTGATATAATATAAAATATAAAAAAAGGAGTTTCAATGAAAAAAATAGTATTATCTTTTTTCTTAATTGCTATAATAGCTACAAGTCTATTTGCTAAAGACGAAAGTGTAGATTTAGCTAGTCAAGTCGCAGAAACTTCTCTAACTTATAATTTATACAGAAAAATAGACGACTCCTTTACATTAATTGGAGATGGCGAAACATATATTGTAGACAACCTTAATCCACTTAGTGGAAACACTATGATAACTGATTTTACCATCAGAGTAGATTCTAATTTAAACTCTTCAAGAACTGTTAGTGTTAAAGTAACTCCCGAATCTTTTAAAACCATATTAAATGGAGATCAAATATATGATTCTGGAAGAACACCTGTTATTAACACTATAATTAACAAAAAAACTGTTGAAGCTGGTATTAATAAAAATAGAGAAGTTTATCGATTTAACATATTTGTCGTAGGAAAACGAAATCTTCCAGCTGGTAGATATATTAGTAATGTAGATGTGGAATATATAATAGAATAATATTTTAATAAATATTTAGTTTGAAAGCAGCCAAATTATTGGTTGCTTTTTTTATGTCTTTACACCCTCTATTTAAATCATGAACAACGGACTTCACACCCATTACTCAATATTGTTGTAAGTTACAATTTTTTAAATAGTTACTACATAAACAGTTACTATTAAAATTAAAATTTTACTAATTATTTTATAAATAACTATTGACATAACTTACAACGTATCGTATATTATGAATAT
>CAZJGS010000142.1:2749-6107 GCA_964545735.1 uncultured Spirochaetaceae bacterium | reverse complement strand
ATAGTTAATTGAATTGAATTATCAATATGGGATAATTCACTTTCAATAACTTCTCTCAAATTGCAGCTATAAACTTTGTCAAAGTCAATATTAAAATTAAGAGTAGCTTTAGTTAGTGAGTTTTCAAACTCATATAATCTTATAATATAACCATTTTCATCTTCAGCTTTCTTTATGGTTTCAATTATTACATTACTCTTATCTAGTGAAGCTAGGGAGAAGTTAGATCTTAGAGCTTTTTTAGGTGCAGTTAAAATCTCTTGGTTCAAGAAATAGGCATTTTTAACTGTCTCTCCGTCCCTCCATCCGCCTTGATGAGCTAAAAGTGAATAAGTGAAATAATGCTGCTCTTGATCAGCTACGGGATTTGGTTCAATCCCTGTTTTAATTAGAGTAAGAGACATTTCACCATTTTTAACAGAGTATCCATATTTACAGTCATTCATTAAGCTTACGCCGTAATGACCTTCACTGACATCTGCCCATTTATGAGCACAAACTTCAAATCTAGCTTTATCCCAACTAGTATTAGTATGGGTTTTTCTCTTTAAATTACCAAATTGGATATCGAAAGTAGCTTCATCAGTGTGAATGGTAGTTGGGAATATTACCTTCAGTAAATGTTGTGATTCTTTGTAATCAACATATGTTTCAAAATCTATTCTTTTACTGTTGTAATAGAAATGGATCTTCTGTGATATTAGGCTCTTACTTATTTTTCTTTCAATAAGCAGTGTTGCTCTAAGGGGACCTTCTTCTATCCATTCTCTTTTAGTAACCTCAGTTGCATCCCAATATTTTTCAGTGTAATAAACATCAATATTCCAACTATCATAATTCATAGGTTTATCTTCAAACATTCTAAATAAATTTGCACTTTTACCTATCTCAACAATCTCTCTTTCCTCTTGTTTGTCAAAGATAGATTTTATTGTTGCATCAGCGTTAAAAGTTACTTTTATCAAATTGTTTTCAATAGAATTGTCAGTTATTTTGAATGTATTTTTAACTTTTTCTACATCAGTTTTAACATATGAATAGGATCTATAACCTTTGGATGGAAGATTCTTTATATCAACAATAGATTGCTCTTTTGAATTCTGTATTGAGTATAGATTACCATTATCATCAAGTAAGGCTTGTGCATCGGTTTTTGGGATAACTACAATTTCATCACGAATAAAGCCTGTAGTATTGAATATTGTTATACCGTCTTCTTCACTACATAAAGAGTTAAGGCTTTTATTATTTAATTCTTCAATTTCTTTATTCATTTCAAGATATTCTTTTTTGGTTACTTCATATACTTCAGCAATAGAGGAACCAGGTAAAATATCATGGAATTGATTTCTAAGTGTTAAGAGCCATAGATTATCAAGTTCAGCTTTAGGGTATTTAATTTCATTTTCACTTAAGACTGATAAGAGTTCTGTATTCATCAAGCCTATTTCTGTTTTTCTGTTTGATCTTTTATTTCTGGCCATAGAGGTATAACAGCCTCTATGATATTCAAAGTATAATTCGCCTTCCCAATTGCCGAGTCTGTTATTATCTTTAACTCTTTCATTTAAGTCATCAAAGTATGTTCTTGATGTAACTTGTCTAACTTTTGGAATACCTGTAATGCCTGCCTCTAGACGGTTGCTTGTTTCAATCATGGCCCTAGTTGGGCCACCACCGCCATCTCCGTAACCAAATGATATTAATATATCATTATTAATATCTTTATCTTGATACCTATCCCAAGAGCCAATTAAAATATCAGTCTCTATTTTACCATTATAGGTTGTAAAGAAACTCTTTGGATCTTGATTTTCTTCTTGTGTTGTAATTAAGTGCGTTAGCACTTTACTTCCATCAATTCCAATCCAATTGAAGGTATCATGAGGGAATTTATTGTATTGATTCCAGTTGAGCTTTGTTGTCATAAAGTAATCAACTCCAACTTTTTTCATAATCTGGGGAAGGGCAGCACTGTAACCAAATACATCAGGAAGCCATAATATTTTATTCTCTTTATGGAATTCTTCTTCAAAGAAATCCATGCCATACATGAACTGTCTTACAAAAGATTCACCACTTGGAATGTTGCAGTCAGCTTCAACCCACATTCCCCCTTCAACTTCCCATCTCCCTTGTTTTACTCTCTCTTTAATTTGTGCATAGAGAGATGGATATCTCTCTTTAACAAAAGAATAAAGTAAAGGTTGCGAGCTCATAAAGGTATAAGAGGGATATTCATCCATTAGTTTTAATACAGTTGCAAAAGATCTACATACTTTCTCTCTTGTTTGCTCCACAGTCCACCACCAAGCAATGTCAATGTGTGTATGTCCAACACAGGAGGCAATAACCTCATCGTGGTTTGCAAGATCTTTATATATAGTCGTGTCAATAAAAGAGCTAGCATCTTTTACTGTTGAATAAAACTTCTCACTATAAGGGTCTCTAAAGTCAATTATATTAACAGTATCATTTAGAGCTTTAAGCAGTGCTGCTTTTGATAGACTGTCATTACTCATTTTATTCAACCCATGAAGAGGGGTGGATAAATCCCAATAAAGTTTATCAAGTAGATTATCTTTTTCATATAAGTATGTAATAAAGTTAAATTCAGTATGTAAAGTACCACTATAGGCTTGAAGATCTATTTTATATGTATCGCCAGCTTTAGCACTTTGGCTTATCAATATATCCCTATGATACATATCTACACCTTGAAGAGGAATTCCATTTATAAAAATCAAGAATTGAGGATTTTTTGAATCATCCCATTCATCAATTTGGGTGCAGACTTTAATCCACAAGGATTTACTGTCAAAGTTATTTGAAACAGTTACTGTTTTACTAAACCAATAATGTCTATCTTTTCCATACCAGTGCATGCTTGTAGTATCGAAAGTCATCCAAGGCTTTGATGAAGAATCCGCTTGCTCATAAGTTAAGAAGGTTCCTTCTTTGTATTGCCATTGATTTATATCGACTTTTTGTTTTATTGATAACTTTTGTAAACTATCACAAATTACTTGCACACGTTGTTCTAAATACTTCATTTTATAATCCTATTACATATACTTTTTATAAATCAATTAAAATATTTACAGTAGGGAGGAAGGGAAAAGAGAACGTTTGAAAAGAGGCTAAAGAAAGACTGCCAAGTAAATTACTTTATCTCACTACCATAATACATTGTTAATTTTCTGATATTTTCTATTACAAAGTGTAGCACAAGTGATGCTGTCTTGGAAATATTGCCTATAGTACTTGAATGGCTAATTATTATTTGTAAATGATTCTTGCCTTATTTACCCAGCCTTCACTGTAGTATTCAAGCTTTATTTTACCATCTCTTATATTT
>CAZJGS010000142.1:0-2649 GCA_964545735.1 uncultured Spirochaetaceae bacterium | reverse complement strand
CCAAAAGGAATTGAAAAGGGATGAACTGTTGAAAAATCTATTTGAGAATAATCTTTATCTAAATCTCTATGATGATCGAGGGGATAATCTCCTACAGCTATTGCTGTTTTAGATATCTTATTCTCTGTTAAATCTTTAAGAATAAGACTCTCTTTTCCATAAATTCTTCTAGCTTCTCTTATGTAGGGAATGTAGGGGAGTTTATCTGATGATAGGGGATAACTGGTATCTTATAGTCTTAAATTACAAATAGAATCTACTGAAGATTGAATTAGTTTAACAAGTCTCATTGTTTTTTGTTTGGCTTTTAAAAATAATACTTCCCTGTTTTGGAAGCAATGGTCATAAAGTGTTACCTTTTATTTTAGCATATCAATACTCTAATTGCATGGAATAATCATTAATAAATCTAACTTAGTAATTGTGTTTTTTGAAACTTACAAAACTTTTAATGATTTAAAAGTCGCTTCATTTAGATATTTTGATTGAGAACTTGAGACTGTTGAGTTATAGATATATCTCATTGAGTAATTCTATAAATTTATCAAAAGATGTATTCCTTATTCCTAAATCTTTTAAAGCGGGTTTATCCTCCTTAATTTGTTCAATAAAAACACTTATATCTTTTTTGATTATATTAGGAAGTTCAACTTTTAATTCAGGGTCTATTACAGATAAAAGTCTAAATATATCATTTCTATGTTTCTTCATATCTCTTGAATCAACGGATTCTCCATTTCTTTTTCTCTCTTTTAAATCTAAGTAAGCTTTTATTTTGAATAGAATTACCATTTCATTAGAAAGATAAGATAATTCATCATTTTCTTTTTTCCCTTTTTTTACTAATTCATAATAATCGTCATTTAATAATATAGCAGAAAGACTTTTTATATTATCATCTATGTGGATTGGAGAAATACTTGTGCGGGAATTTAAGTGTAAGTTAAAATCTTTTTTACTAAAAAGTTCAATCATTGTAGGAAACATAGGAGTAGTTGGTTTCGTAAACCTATAAAACTGTTGAGAAGCTGAAGTTTTTGCACAATCTTTATATCCTCCATCCTCTATAAATTCCCAAAATTTTTTTCCAAAGGATTCATCAAGGGCTTCTATGATTAACACTATATCTAAATCTTTTGTAGCGCGGAATTGAATATCTTGTTCTTGCATTATTATGTCGCAAGCAGTTCCACCAATTAATACATATTGATTTTTGTAATCCTTAAAATATTTTATAAATGTGTTTATTCCAAATACCATGATTCCTTCTTTAATAATTCATCAAATTCTTTTTCTACTCTCTCATCTTTAATATCTTGTAATGAAGTGTATAAAGAGAGAATATCAACAATTTCCCCTTTAGCAAAAAGCTTTGGATCATAATTCCATATTTCTAATTGTATTAAATTTTTATCATTAATTATATCTTCGTTTTTTACAATGCTTATATTTTGATTAATATAGTTTTTATTACTAATTGCCCTAACTTTATAATCAATTGGATTAATCATAGAGATATATGATAAAGATTCAAATCCTGAAATAAATGAATTATTAGGAGTTTTCTCTACATAAACAATTTTTTTTATAGGATTTATTAACAATGTTTTTCCAATTTGATAATAGTTAGGATCATCTATTCTTCTATAATTTTTGCTCCTTGATGTTTTACCACCAATTTCAAAAGTAACTAAGTTATTATTATATAATTCATTTAACGCTCTAGATGCACTCATAGCAGTTATATTAAATAAGTTAGCAAATTTATTGTTTGTTATTAATGCTTTTTTATTATATAAAAAATATAAATAGGCAACTTGAGCTATAGGAGTAAATTTATTTTTAGTAAAATTAACAAATGATATCTTTTCCTCACTAAATATATCTTTTTGATTTGAATACCCATTTATTAATAATCCCAAAAAAGGTAAGAAAAATTGTCCTTTTCCTTCAATAAAACTAATCCTATTAGTAATTAAGCTTTTTCTTCTATGGGGAGATAATTCTTGAAAATAAAGAACTATTTCCTTATTAATATATTTATGAATTGTTGAAATATTTTTCTTAATACTGTTTATTTTCGGAGATTCACTTACTAATTCAAGCATAATACAAGATTCTCCCAAAATATTTATTTCATAAAAATTATAATTATTTCTTAAAAATAGAGGAAGCTTATTTTTGTCAGTGAGTGACATTATTGTGAAATTATCATCTATGTTGTTTTTCATAAAATCTTTTAAAAAAGGTAGCATTTTTTATTTCCTAATATAACTTGATATATTTCTAATATAACATAGAATGTTTTATATTTCAAGTTATTGTGTTATATTATAAATTTAAATAGTTTTTTATTTAACTAATTTCTTATAGGATAAAAAAATAAAAATATTACAATAATTTAAATCTAATTATCAAGATATAATTAAATTGATATAACAACACTTATTTTATAATGTAACATAGTTAATGTTATATTAAAAAGTTTTTGTTATATTAAATTTTTATTTTTTGATATACCTCAACAGTTGCAAGTTATTCACGGCGAAGAGCTGTTTATTTATAAGGCTTTGAAAAAGTAACTCTTAAACCTAATGAGAAAGAAGATATTACAATTTATTTAGATGAAGAGGCATTTAAATACTACAT
>CAZJGS010000141.1:0-6251 GCA_964545735.1 uncultured Spirochaetaceae bacterium | reverse complement strand
TAAAATGTATCCTTTTAGACAAATATCGCATAATTTGTTTCTGCAAATTTAAGTATTCTATCTTTCATTAAATATTTCAACCAAGGTTTTTATAGCAGATTATTCCTAAAATCTAGTAGAATAATTCTTCACTTAACTTACAATACCCTCTATTTTTGTATAGCTATTTTGATGATAGAGGATATACTAATTATAGAGGAGAAACATTATGAATGGATTTTTTCCACTGTTATTGGTTGTACTTGGATCTTATCTTTTAATTTGTAGTCTTTTCTATAAAGACAACAAAATCTTTGATTTTTTAATTCAAAGATCTAAGATGTCAAAAGGTAATGTTTATATTTTTTATATAGTTATTTCTATCATTTTAATTATTCTTGGCTTTTTATATGCTTTAGATATATTATAAAGCCAGAGGTAAAGGACAAAAGTCCTTTACCTTTTTGTATTTGAGAACAATTAATTATTTCGAATTAGAATCAATGATTTTAGTTAGTTCCTCAATTTTTTCTTTTAGCTCTTGTTTATTACTAGCCTCAACTACAAGTCTTAAATAAGGCTCTGTATTACTTTTTCTAACACCAAACCACCAAGATTTATATTCAATTCTAAAGCCATCAGTATCTAAAACTTTTAGAGCTTTTTCACTATATGTATTTTTTAAAATATCTATAACTTCATCTTTGTTTTCAACTTTAAAATTGATTTCTCCACTTGCTTCATATTTAACGATATCACTTATTAAAGTGGATAAACTTTGATTTTCCTCATGTTTTTTACTTATCAAATTTAAAAGCATGATCATAGCAAAAAGACCACTGTCACAATTATTAAACTCCTTAAAATAATAATGACCTGCTAATTCTCCACCAAATACAGCACCTGTTTCTCTTAGTTTAGCTTTAGCATGTACATGACCTACTTTCCACATGATGACTCGATATCCAAGTTTCTCTAGATGTTCAGTGGTTGATTTACTGGTTCTAATATCTACTACAGCAATTCTTTCTCCTCTCATCTCAAGCATCTTTTCACCTAAAATAGCCATCAAATGATCAGCTGGGATATAGCCACCCTTTTCATCAATAAACATAACTCGATCAGCGTCCCCATCAAAGATAAGACCTAAATCACATTTGTTTTTAACAACAGCATGTTGTAATTGCTTACAGTTATTAGGATCTAAGGGATTTGGTTCATGACTTGGGAAAGTTCCATCAAGGGTATCATTTAAATAAATAACATCTTCTCCTAAAATATCTTTTATCAAAAGACTAGCCATACCGTTTGAGCAGTCTACTGCTATCTTAAGTTTAGAATAATCATCTTTATATTTTCTCAAGAATTTTATATAAGGTGTTTTACCATCAACACTTTTAATTGTACCTTTTTCACCCTGAACAATAATTTCCTCATTTTTGCACATTTCTTTCAGTGTTTTTAAACCGGTTTCTCCACCTACGGGAACTGCCATTTTTCTACTAATTTTTAAGCCATTGTATTTTGCAGGGTTATGAGACGCTGTAATTTGAACAGATCCATCAGCTTTAAAATACACGGTTGAAAAATAAACCATAGGAGTGGACGAGAGAGAAATATCAAGTACATTGCAATTTGCATCTGTAATACCTTTACTTAAACTCTCAAATATTACAGGAGAAGATATTCTCATGTCCCGTCCAACAAGTATTGTTTTAGCATCCAATAATTTGGGTAAGAAAAAACCAACTTTGTAGGCTAGTTCAACACTCATATCGCTATCAAATACACCACGAATATCATAAGCTTTAAATGCTTTCATAAGACCTCCATAACAAGTCATCAAGTAGAAAATAGATAAAATCTATTCTCTTATTTACTTGCTATTTTATCAGAAAATCTTGGGTAATCATACAAAAATTATCAATTATTGATTAAAAATGACATATTTGTTAAATAACATAAATATTAAAATTAGTTAAAAAAATATGATTTATCGATTTATAATAAGCTTTAGTACTAAAAAATGGCACTTTAACCAAAAAAACCTTGCCAAAGTCTATTTTGTAGGGTTATGATTTTTAATTAAGGACATAAAAATGGAAAAGAAAGTTAATAGAGCTCAAGTAGCTCAAGCTATTGGAGTTAGTGAATCAACTGTTTCAAGAGCATTAAATGATTCCCCTTTAATTTCTGAGCAAGTGAAAAATAAAGTAAGATTAAAAGCTGAGGAATTGGGATATTTCCCCTCTCGTACTGCTACTTTATTTGCAACAGGAAGAAGTTATTCAATTGGGCTTGTTGTCCCTAATTTTGAAAAGATTCTACCTTTTACAAGAAGTTATTTTCCATCTCTCCTTGATGGACTTCTCCTTGGTGCAACAAATGCCGGTTATAATGTTGGAATTGTAGTATCTGGAAAGTTGGGTAAATATAGGAATTATAGTGAATTGGTAAATTCAAAAAGCTTTGATGGCTTAGTCTTTGCTGTTTCCCCGGAGCATGAGAGAGCCTCAGCTGAGTTAATAAAAAATCACATTCCTTTTGTATTAGTTAGTAATTATTGTGATGGGGCTTCTAGTGTTTATGCTAAACCAGATGTTGGTATGGAAAAAGCTTTTTTACATGCTGCAAGTCTTGGACATGAAAATATAGGATATATTACAGGGGATTCTAATTACAAAAATGGAGAAGACCGTCTAGAAACTTTCAAAAACCTAGCTAGTAAATTTAATATGAAGACTGAAATTGTTCTAGGAGATTTCTCTTATAACTCAGGCTACAATGGATTTAAGAAATTTAAAAGTAACTTAGGAAAACAAATAAGTTTGGTAATGACAGCTTGTGATAGACAAGCCTTTGGCTTTATTGATGCCTGTCAAGAAAATAAAGTAGATGTTCCAAAACAACTTTCTGTTATCGGTTATGATAACTTTGTAACAAACAATCCTTATGCACTAACAACTGTGGACCACCCTATTACTAATATGGGAAATGAAGCTGCAAGACTTTTAATTAATATGATTGAAAAGAAGAATTATTATACAGAGCAAATATGGGTCGATACTGATTTTGTTATCAGAAATACAACCGCAAGGAGATTTAAATGAAAATCTTAATGGTTGGCCTTGGAAGTATGGGCTTCTATCATATGAAGAAATTTACAAATCTTGGTATGGATATAGTTGGTGGAGTAGATCCAAATATAGAAAAACAAAATAAAGCACAAAAGTTATATAATATACCTTGGGTAGGAGAACATATTGAAGATTTCCCTGGTGAAATGGATGCTATTTCTATTGCAATCCCCGATGCACTTCACAAAAACTGTTACTTAAAAGCAATGAAATTTAATAAACCACTTTTTCTTGAAAAACCCTTGGCCTGTAATTTAGTGGATGCCTTAGAACTTGAAGAAAAAATTGGAGATAATTGTTTAATTAATTATTCAAAGAGAAACGTTATAGCTTTATTTGCCTTAAAAGAAATTCTAGAAAAAAATACTCTTGGGAAAGTCAAAAAAGTTGAAATAGAATATAATCAAGATTGGCTAGCAAAGGAATCCTGTGTCCCTTGGATGGAAAATGACAGATATCTGTGGAGATTATCCCCAATTTTCTCCGCTGGTGGATGTATTGCAGATCTAGGTAGCCATTTACTTGATTGCCTTTTTATTCTTTTTAACACGGTAGAATTTAAAGAAACAGTATTTGAGAGAACTTTTAAGGAAGAAATTGATGATGGTCTTTTTGATTATAAATCAACTAAAGAATATAAATATCGCCTTTTAGATAATGTAAGTGAAAAACCTAAGATTTATGTAGATTATAGAGGTAAGTTCGTACTTGATAGTCAAATTCCCTGCTCATTTAGTTGTACCTTTGTATCAAAAAAATATAGTGAAGCCATGCTTATTAGAATAATTGGAGAAAAAGGCGAGGCTTTTATTGATTCATCAGTAGAACGAAAAAATGTTATTTTAAATATTGATGGAAAAGAAGAAAAAGTAATGGGCTCTCCAATTGTACCTACCTATAGTCAATTTAAGAATTTTGTTGAAAAAAAGATACAACATGATTTACCAACTATTTACAGAGCAGTTGAAATTCAACAAATTTTACAGGAGGTTCTATTTTGTCAGTAGAAATAGGAGCAGTAATAAATGCAAATGAAATTACAACAACAAATATAAATAAAATTAAGGCTGCAGGTTTTAATACAGTTAATATTTTCTTCTGGGAATCTTTAGAAGAAATTAACTTAAATAATCTTGCAAGAATAATGAATGATTGTGAAATGCCTGTATCGTGTCTTTCTATTTTTGGAAATCCTTTAAGAGAAGATCATAAAGGAGAGGAAATACAAAGTGCCTGGAAAACTTTAATAAAAAATTCCTCATTATTTAAAAACCCTTATGTTTCGGGCTTTGCTGGAAGAAAGATTGGAAAAAGTGTCCCTGATTCAATATTAGATTGGAAAATATTCTTTTCAAGCCTTCTTGAATATAGTTATAAAAAAAACTCAAAAGGTATTTTATTTGAAAATTGCCGTATGGGTGATACCTGGAAAGATGGTAAGTGGAATATAGCAATTAATCCTGATGCTTGGGATCTAATGTTTAATGAATTAAATGATGAAAAATTAGGGCTTCAATGGGAGCCTTGTCATCAAGTTGGGGCTTTTGTTGATCCAATAAAACAACTTGAAAATTGGATAACAAAAATAAAGCATATTCATGGGAAAGATGGCAAAATTGATTATAAGCTTTTAAAAGAAAAAGGTTATTTTGGCAAAGAAAAAGTATTTAATTATACTCTTCCAGGTTGTGGTGATACTTGTTGGCAAGCTATTTTTGAAATACTTAATAAATATAATTACAGTGGAACTGTAGATTTAGAATTTCAAGGAGAGTCCTTTATTGAGAATCTATTAAAAGCTGAAAAATCTTTAAAATATTTACAACATTCTAGAGATACTGGTATTGAATTATAAAATTAGAAATATATAATTATATATCGAGTAAAGAATTAGTAATTTAAATTTATTAAAACAAAAAACTTCTTTATTTATTAAAAAAACCGTGGTAAAATAGTTATATAGTTCATGCACGCAAGTGCATAATTATAATATTAGGAGGCACGCATGTTGAATTATGGAATGGTTGGTGGTGGAGCTGGAGCCTTTATTGGTGATGTTCATAGAAAAGCTATAAGAATAGATGGCCTAGCAAAACTAACAGCAGGTTGTTTTTCAAGAAATATGGAGAAATCTAGAAAATTTGGAAAGGAATTAGGAATACAAGAGGATTGTTTATATTCTGATTTTGAAGAAATGGCAAAAAATGAAGCTTCTAAGAAAGATGGAATATCATTTGTTGTTTGTGTTACTCCCAATGTTTCTCATTTTGTAGTCTGCAAAGCCTTCCTAGATCAGGGCATTAATGTGGTTTGTGAAAAACCTTTAACTTTTAATAGTGAACAAGCTCGTATTTTAGCATCCATAGTAAAGCAAAAGAATCTGTTATTTGGAGTTACTTATACCTATACCGGTTATCCAGCTATTAAACAAATGAGAGAAATGATTAAAAAAGGGGATCTTGGGAAATTAAGATTTGTTAATGCAGAATATCCTCAAGATTGGTTGGGTATGCCATTATCTGAAGATAATAAATTAGCACCTTGGAGAATGGATCCTAAAATAGCTGGTATTTCAAATTGTTTAGGTGATATTGGAACCCATATAGAAAACCTTGTAGCCTCTGTTACAGATTTAAAAATCAAAAGAGTTAGTGCACATTTAGATGCTATGGGAGAGGGAAGAACTCTTGATGATAATGCCGTTGTAAATATTGAATATGAAGGCGGTGCTAAAGGCTTGTATTGGTCTAGCCAAATTGCATTTGGGTATGACAATGCCATAAGATTAAGAATATTTGGAGAAAAAGGTGGCCTAGAATGGGTTCAAGAAAATCCTGACCATTTTACTTTTACCCCTTGTGATAGACCTAAGGAAATTTGGAGTCGTGGTAGAGATATGTTTGAAAACTCTGCACAAAAATACTCAAGAATTCCAGCAGGCCACCAAGAAGGTTTATTTGAAGCTTTTGCAAATATCTATAAAACTTATATAAGTGCTTTAGTCAAAAAGAATAATGGTGAACAATTAACAGCTGAAGACCTCGATTTCCCAACAGTTGAAATGGGATTAGATGGAGTAAATTACGTTGAAAAGTGTGTTGAAAGTAATAATAACAACTCAGCTTGGATTACAAT
>CAZJGS010000140.1:0-6330 GCA_964545735.1 uncultured Spirochaetaceae bacterium | reverse complement strand
AAGGAAGAGTAAAAATATAGAAAAATATTTACACAAAACTATTGACAACCCCTTTATTTAATCATTATACGCATAAGCATTCTATCATAAGCTCTATCACTTAATAATCGTTTCATAATAAATACAGCTTTTGCATTTTTTCCAATCAAATATCTAGTTTTAGGCCTTCGTTTTGTAACAGCTTTAACAATAGCACAAGCAACTACGGAGGAATCACTTAAGCCCTTACCTGAGGAATAATTATTAATTAGAGCCTTTGATGCTTTATTTGCCTTTTCTTTATAAGCTCCATTGCCACTAGTTTTAGCTAAATTCTTTCCAGCAATTATGCCCCAATCTGTTTTAATTCCACCAGGCTCTATTACTACAACCTCAATATTAAATTCTTTTACTTCCATTCTTAAACAATCACTAAATCCTTCAACTGCGAATTTTGTTGCATGATACCAGGCTCCAAAAGGAGTATGAACTTTACCACCAACAGATGAAATATTTATAATTCTACCTTTTCTTTTCGCTCTCATAAAGGGAAGAACTAATTGAGTCATTCTAGCTAGCCCAAATAAATTTACATCAACTTGTCTCTTACCCTCTTTTAAATCAACATCTTCAATAGCACCAAAACTACCATAACCAGCATTATTGATTAAAACATCAATTACTCCTTCTTTGTCTGTAATTGTTTTAATGCATTGAACCATGCTTTCATCATTAGTAACATCAAGGGAAATAATATTAACACCTAATTCTTCTAAAGCTTTAAGTTTGTCCATTCTTCTTGCTGCACCATAAACAATATATCCTTTGTTTTTTAAATCCACAGCTGCTTGAAATCCAATACCACTACTTGCTCCAGTTACTAATACAACATCTTTGCTCATAATTTTTCTCCGGTTTTCAATTTATATATTAAAGGTAAGCTATTATAAGTAAATATATAATTCCAACAGAATATATATTAGTTAATTTAATCAAAAAAAGTTACTTTTCTGTTATATGTTTCTATTATATTATCATCCTGCATTTTCTTTAATTCTCTGAAAAGAGACTGCCTTTGAACACCTAGATAATCAGCTAATTCTTTCTTTGAGATAGGAAGTACAAAGGTTGAAGAGTTTTGCAAAACAACTTGCTTTTTAAAGTAATCTATCAAATTATCTCTGATTGTTTTTTTGTGAAGTAAAAATACTTTTTTATTTAAATTTTGAGAATTTATAGAAAGAGCTCTGAAAAACTTAATACTAAAGTCATAATTATGTAATAATTCTTCAATACCTGTTTTTGAAATACTAATAATTTGAGTCACACCTTTTGCATAAAAATTTAAGGGATAAAACCCACCTATTAATATAAGGTTAGCCCCAATAATGCTACCCTTTACAAATTCAAACATAGTAGTAGTATCACCATTTTCACTTAAATAATAGGCAATCACTTGACCACTTACTACAATATCAACCCATTCACAATTTTCATTAACATCTCTAATAGTATTATGATTCTCATATTTTTTTGCCTTTATATTTTTAGTTATAATCAAATTATCTAAGCCTTCTAAATTATCAAAATATGAAACTTTGCTAAGAATTTCTCTAGTATACATAATTTGTACCTCAATAAAAGTTTACATGATTGGAATAAACAAATAAAGACTCCTGTACGTCTTTATACTTTTTACTAGCAATTTCTTTATAAAAGACACCTAAGTGACTGTTAATAGTTTCAAATTAATCTAATACTGCACAAAACAGGAGTAAATATGGATATTTTCACATTAGCAATGTGGATAATTACAATCATATTTGTAATCATCTCATTAATAAAAGACAAACAAAAAACATTTAAGTCTCTAAAGATCGCACTAAAAATGGGAAAAGCTATGGTACTTAGTATTTTTTCAATAATATTTTTAATTGGATTAGTACTAGCTATTATTCCACCTGCTAATATTGCTACTTTTATTGAAGGACAAAACCCAATAATAGCAACACTTGGATCAGCTTTTCTTGGAACAATAACTTTAATTCCAGCATTTATAGCATTCCCCCTAGTTGGAACACTAGTAGATGCATCTGTAAACATAGTTGCAGCAGTAGCTTTCTTAACAACTCTTACTATGGTTGGAATTGTAACTTTCCCTTTAGAGAAAAAAGAATTTGGACTTAAATTTGCAATAACACGAAACGTATTAAGTTTTATTTTTGCAATACTAATTGCAATTAGCATGGGAGTAATTTTATGATTAAAAAAATTAAAAACAACTTATTTATCATTTTAGTAGCACTCTCTTATATTTTTCTATTCATTTTTAAAACACCCTTAGCTATAACCTCAATTAAAAACAGTGGGTACTACCTCAAAGAAATGCTTATGATTATGCCAATCATATTTGTTTTAACAGCTCTCTTAGATACTTGGATAAATAAAGAAACCATTATAAAGTATTTGGGAAAAGAGGCTAAAGCCAAAGGTGTTATACTAGCTTTTGTACTAGGAAGTGTTTCTGCAGGGCCTATATATGCTGCATTCCCTATTTGTGTTTTACTTCACAAAAAAGGAGCATCAGTTAAAAATATAATTATCATACTAAGCTCTTGGGCTGTTATTAAAGTTCCTATGCTAATCAATGAAGTTAAATTTTTAGGTTTAAACTTTATGCTAGTTAGATGGGTATTAACAATTATAGCAATATTAATTTTCTCATACATTGGTGGTAAAATTATTAAAGATAAGGATCTAAGTGTTGATAAAGCATACGAAGAAGGTCGAGTTAATCTTAATATCCGAGCTTGTATTGGCTGTGGTATCTGCTCTAAAACTTATCCAGAGCTTTTTGATATGGAAAACCAAAAAGCTGTAATAAAAGAACTTAATGATGTGGATCAAGAAAGACTGGACGATGCAATTAAAAAATGCCCTGTTAATGCACTCAACAAATAAATAAGCCTTTAATGAAAAAGAATCAGAGTATTAAGTTACTCTGATTTTTTTTATTATAATACCTTTTCATAAAGAGAAAGCACATTCTCATAACTTATTTTTTTTACTATATTTTTAGAATATCTCTTTTCTAAAGCTTCTATAATTAGTTGCATATTACTAGAATCTTTTATCTCTAAGATTGAGTTAATACCATCTAAATCTCCACCAAAACCGATAGAATTTTCTCCACCTAAATTTAAAATATAGTCTATATGTTTTATTAAATCTTCAATACTTGATTCATGATTAGTTTTATCACAAATAAATTCACTACAGAAATTCATTCCAATAACACAGTCTCTTTCAATCATTTTCCTAATAAGATTATCATTTAAGTTTCGACCAACTTGAGTAACACTATAAGAATTAGAATGACTTGCTACAAAGGGTTTATTGCTATTATTTAGTACATCTTCAACTAATTTATTTGAGCCATGGGAAATATCAACTATTATATTCAAATCTTCCATTTTCTTAATATATTCAAGGCCTGAAGGTTTCAATCCATTAATATTATCAATTCTCTTTAGATCTTCTAGACTCTCTAAATTATCACCATCTAAATTTGGATAACCAACCTCATTAATATAATTCCAAGTAAGTGTTATCATTCTAACACCTAGCTTATAAAATTCTTCAAGTTCACAAAAAGGGACAATTGCACTATCTTCAATTGTTAACATAGTGTTTAGGGAATCTCTTTTTATGTCAGAATATTTATAAACCCTATTAATATTATTAAACTTCACTTCTTTGTTATAAAATTTAATTATCTTTTTGGCCAATTTTGTTATGTTTTTATAAGATCTTGAGTCTAAAAAAATTGCCATATTTTGGAGTAAATAATCCCCTTTTAGCATTTTCATTTTATCAATGTGTAAATTGTTGCTATTGAGATGTTGATGAGTTTTATACATCTCAACAATTGAATCAGCGTGCATGTCTACAATTTTCATATATCTATATTTCCTTTTTATTATTTATAAACTTAGTGTTTTAATTTCACCGGGGGTATATCCGTAGTGTCTTTTGAATTCTCTAGAAAATTGTGAAACACTCTCATATCCGGTAAAAAGAGCAACATCACAAGCTTTCAATTGTTGTTTTATCAACAAATCTTTAGCCTTTGTAAGTCTTATCTTTTTTAAATATTGTAGAGGACTCTCACCTGTTAATGATTTAAATATCTTATAAAAACCTGAGGCACTCATACAACACTCATTTGCTAAATTTTCAACGCTAAGGCGTTTATCAAAATTAGTATGCATAATTCTTAAAGCCTTAGCAAGTCTATCATAATCACTCCCCTTTGCGCATAAAGAATAAAGAATCCCCATATTTTCACCCTTTAAAACTAGGTACATAATCTCTTTTACAATAGATTGTCCCAATACTATCGAATCAGTTTTATTTGTTAAAACATCTAATAACCTAATAGAAGCCTGTTCAATTTTTTCATCAATTTTTATTGGATTTACTCTAAAAGAATTAACATTTACTAAGGGCGGCTTTAAATCCATTTTAAGTATCAGCTCATTTAGCATAGCTATATCAATTTCTATATGTATACCAAAAACAGGATCTTCTTTTGATGCAATAGCTTCACATTCAAATTGCAAATGAGTTGGTAAAACTAAGTAATAGTCACGACTATATTCAAAGTGCACACAACCAATATAGCCATGTTTAATTCCATTTAATACAATAAGGATACCAGGATTATAATCTAAGAGTTGTCTTTTCACTGAATAATCATTTTTAAAAATTCTAACATCATCTAAATAAGTATTATTAAATCCCTCGACTAAATTGTTATCCTTAATATATTTTATTGTATCGCTACATTTCATAGACACCTCTATTTTTTATTTATAATAGAGGATTATATAATATAATGACACTATAAACAGACTAATATCGAATATTATTATAGGATTGAGCAATAAAATTTATTTAATTAGGCATTTCACCTTTAGCTATTATTTGGTAAATTAAACTAAGAAGTAATAATTATTCCCTTTATACTGATTTTGGGGAAAGAAAAAAGGAGTGTTCTATGAACAATTTTATATATGATATTTCTACAAAAGTCTATTTCGGAAAAGACCAATTAAATAATCTTAGTCCTGAAATTAAAAAGTACGGTAAAAAAGTATTATTAACCTATGGTGGTGGAAGCATAAAAAAAAGTGGCTTATATCAAAGAGTTATTGAGGAATTAAAGAAAGCCAATATGGAGATATTTGAACTATCAAATATTGAACCTAATCCAAAAGTCGCTTCTGTTAACAAAGGTGCTGATATTTGTAAAAAAGAAAATATTGATGTTTTACTAGCAGTTGGTGGTGGTTCAGTCGTAGATTGTACCAAATTTATTGCAGCGGCCACTTATTATGATGGAGATGCTTGGGATATCATGTTAAATAAAGTAGCTGTTGAAAAAGCTTTACCTATTTTTACAGTTCTAACTTTATCTGCAACAGGAACTGAAATGAATTATGGCGGAGTTATTACTAATCCTGAAACTCATGATAAAATTGGTTTAGCATTTAAACCTCTTAGACCTAAAGTTTCTTTTTTAGATCCCACTAATACCTTTAGTGTTAATAAATATCAAACAGCTTGTGGTTCTGCTGATATATTAAATCATATATTAGAAGTATATTTGAATATGGATAATGGTATGTACATGCTTGATACTGTTATGGAAGGCCTTATGAAAACTGTAATTAAGTATGGCCCTATAGCATATCAGGAACCAGAAAACTATGAAGCAAGAGCAAACCTTATGTGGGCCTCTTCTTGGGCGATAAATGATTTTGTTGCTGGTGGAAAGAGGCATGAGTGGACCTGTCATCCAATTGAACATGAGCTTTCAGCATATTATGATATTACTCATGGTCTTGGCTTAGCTATTCTTACACCAAAATGGTTAGAATATACTCTCGATAGTTCCACAGTATCCAAATTTGTCCAATATGGTATTAATGTATTTGATATAGATAAAAACCGGGATGATATGGAAATTGCAAAGCTTGCTATAGAAAAAACAAAAAACTTTTTGTATAAGGATTTGCATCTCGATAGCACTCTTTCATCCATTAATATTTCAAGTGAAAAGTTTGAACTGATGGCTAAAAAAGCTTGTCTAGATGACTCTATCAAAGGTTTTAAAACACTTTACAAAGAAGATATACTTAATATCTTGAATATGTGTAAGTAGTTAACTTTTTTTCTTAAATTTAAAAAACATAACTGTTGTATAAAAAATTAATATTTTATACAGCAGTTTTTTGGCTATGTTTTTGACTAATGAGTGATAATGGAATATTTTTTAATTTTTTGCTA
>CAZJGS010000139.1:0-6438 GCA_964545735.1 uncultured Spirochaetaceae bacterium | reverse complement strand
CATAAAATATGGTAAATCAATGATGTTAAAATTAATTCTTACACCAAAGCCTAATTCTTGATTAAATATTCCAACAAATGTCATCCCATTTTCATCAGCTTTTAGGCTATGAATAAATACTTCTTCTTCAACACCGTCTTTAGGACTGCTTACCTTATCCCAATTCTTGATGTTACTTTGTGAATAATCTTCTCTTCCAACAGTTTTAATTGCGGGTATTATCAGTTCACATTTATCACTCAAGAAAGGATAACCAAAATTACAATGATATAACAACATAATAGGCTCTACCCTACATGTTTGATTTATAATTTCATCACATATATTGATTTTGGGTACACCTAAACTTGTTGTTATTTTTCTTCTAAGGGACAGATGCTCACCAAATAACTGGGCTTCAACCATTTCACCACTAACACTCATTTGGTATGTTTCATCATCAACCCAGTAGCAATCGGTACATACATTTTCAGCAGGTGTAGTTCGCATTCGACCATGCATAGGATATTGCGTGTCGCCTTTTACATAGGGGGCACAGATGTTTTCAAAACCACAGGTGAAAAACATTCCACCCATTATACTTCTAAGAGCTTCAGCACCATTTGTATCAAAACTATTTCTACCATTAAGACCTGGTTTTGATAAAAAGTTTATATTAATACCTTTATATTCCAATTGAGAAATATCTAGACATTTATCTAACATAATTTGATAACTTAAATCATCGTTCTTTACTGTGGCCATCCTCATATTATTACTACGCCCTTCACTCATTCGGGAGGTCCTAATATGTGCGACTTGTTGAATATTTCCAACTTTTTCTAATAGTGTTTTTCTATTCATATTTATTATTCTAAATTGGCATGATGTTGCCATAAATTTTTCAAATCTAAATTTTGTCTCTTAATTATCATTACAGAAACAATATCACCTAAAACAAAAAGAGATTGCTCAAACAATGAAGTCATAGGTTGTTCTGATTTAATTTCATCTTCAAAATATAATTTTGTTTGAACTGGTATTCTTAGCATGAAGTCAGCATAATTACTCATAGTACCTTTAGAGTTTGATCCAATATGAATAACTGTTGCACCTACATCTTTAGCCTTTTTTGCAATTGCTACTGGGATAAGAGAAGAACCACTTCCAGATCCAACTATTAATAAATCATTTTTAGTAATAGCAGGTTCAGTAATTTCACCAACAAGGTGAACATCTATGCCTAGATGAGCCCAACGTTTTGCAATTGCATTAAGTGATATTAATACTCTTCCAACACCAATCAAAAAGATTTTATCGGCTTTTAATAAATAATCTATTAATTTATCTACATCTTCACTCTTTATATGATTCAAAGCATCATTTAATTCCCCAAGTACCATTTCTTTATTATCTTTATAATCATCAATCATATTAAATTTCCCTTTTATATAAGTATCTTATTAATCTTTTCAAGGCTGCCCTTTAAATCATCACTGTCCATACAAGTACTACCAATAACAAACATATCAGCATATTTTCCTTGTAATTCTTGTATAACCTGGGGAGATACTCTACCATCAATTTCAATTTTAGTAGGTAAATCTCGACTTGTTATTAAATCTTTTAATTCTATAATCTTACGTCTTGAATAGGGGATTATTGCTTCTCCCTTTAAATTAGCAAATCCTGGATTTATTTGCATTAATAAAACTGTATCACAGTCTTCTAGGACATAGTCCAAAACAGAAAGTGATGTTGATGGTTTTAGAGCAACCCCAGCTTTAGCTCCATAGCTTTTTATTAATTTAAGCATACGATTAATGTGTGGTTCACTTTCAGCATGAAAGATAACTTGGTCTACACCAATATCGAGCAAACTTTTAACAAAGAACTCATTATTTTCTGCCATTACATGTGCATCAAATTTTAGGGAAGTTTTAGCTCTTAACTGTCTAACTGTTTCCAGTCCTAAAGGCATACATGGACTAAAATATCCATCAAGAATATCTACATGAATATAATCCAAACCAGCTTCTTCTATTTGATGTACTTGATTCTCAAGGTTACACATATCCAAACAAATTAGTGATGGTGATAATATTACTTTACTGCTCACTTTGACTCTCCTGTATTAGCTTATCAATTTCGCTCCCCGTTGGAAGAGATTCTACGGCGCCCTTTTGTTGAATACATATTGCACCTGCAACATTTCCCCTCTTTAGAGCCTTTTTAATTATTATTTCTGTTATATCTTGAGTTTCTTCCACACCTTCATTAATTAGAGTAGAAAGAAAGGTCCCCCAAAAGGCATCTCCAGCCCCTGTAGTATCAACACGGTTTGAAGGAAACTCAGGTTCTTGTAAAAGTGTATTATTCCAATAACAAACAGCACCATGTTTACCTAGAGTTTCAACAATAAGAGAAATGTTATTCGTTTTTTGAAATTCAAATACTTCTTCTTCTCTTTTTCCTTCAATAAAATCTTTCTCTTCATCAGAGATTTTTAGAAGATCAATTAATGGATACAAGTTTTGAACCTTTTTACGAGCTTTTTCTCTATCTTTATCCCAAAGCAGTTCTCTATAATTCACATCAAAACTAACTATTTTCTTTTTTTCTTTTGCTATCTTCATTGCATATTCTGTTGCTTTTGATGCTGGAGCTACAGATAAAGAACAAGAACCGGCGTGAACAATCTTGCAGTCCCCTAGTAAAAGAGGATCTATCATTTTTTTACTCAGAAAACAATCAGCTCCTGGTTTTCTAGCAAATACAAAACTTCTATTGCCCTCATCATCTAGAGTTACAAAAGTCATAGTTGTAATTGCACTATCGATTCTCTTTTTACATAGTATTTGAACATTATTTTTTTTTAAAATTGAAAATAAATAATCACCAAAACCATCATTTCCAACGGTTCCATAAAAACCTGATTGTATCCCGTTTTTAGCAAGAGCAATTGCAACATTAGAGGGAGCACCACCTGCTCTTTTTCTAAAGCAATCAACATCAACTGGCATAAAATCAATTACCATTTCACCTATGCAAATTACATCCATTATTTTCTTCTCTTTACTTTTTTCCATGAACATATAAATCCCATTTTAAATATTTATTAAAGGCTTCATCTAATATTTTTTTACTATCACCATAGTTAATTGCTATATGATGTTCAAAGCCATTACTACATCCATAATTTAACAATTCTTGTAATCTATCAACTTTAATAACACCATAGGTCCCAAAGGTTGATAAAGACTTGTCAGTAATATCAGCAGTTGTACAGTAAGCGTGTAGTTTATCACCCAGAGAGTCCGAGACTCTAAGCATTGTTATTTCTCCAGTCTTTAATTTACCTTCCAATGTTGAATAGGACGAATCAAGCCTGTCCCCTTTACAATCCATTGCATTGCAAGTTGCCTTGCAACTTTGCATCATCGACTTGGGAGAATTACTACAATGGAAAAGAACCATTTCATTTTTATCAGATCCGTTATTATTTAGATCAAAAAGAGCAGAAGAGTTTGTAGAAGCTAATTGTAAAGCAAGCATAGAAAGAGCTCCCATCACGTCTGTTTCACAAGCAGCAGGTATTCCCTCGTCACTCAAAGCACTCATTATAGTGCAAGGATAGATACCCATAGCATCTTGTAAGGACGGCCAACACTGAATTGCAAAAGTTGTTATTGAATTCTCTTTAACCCAAGCTTCAATTGCTATAGAAAATCTTACAATTTTATCAATTGAAGTCTCTGGTACACTACTATCTTTAAAGAATTTATCTCTAAATAAATCATTTTTTATTTTATATAAAGTATCAGTTTTTACTACAGAATCAGCACTCTTTATTATTGAAGAAAGATCACAAGTTTCAACGGTTATACCATTTCTTTGTAATAACTTTTCATTAAATCGCATTGTCTTAAAATTAGGAGTTCTTGCACCAATACAACCAATGCGAGCATGCTTTAATCCATGAACCACTCTACAGGTAGCTATAAAGTTTTGAATATCTAAAAGAAATTCTTTTGAATCAGGAGATTCTACATGATTCTCTCCTAGTGTGAATTTCACTCCATTTTGCATAAGGTTATTACAAAGAGAAAATTTACCACAAAAGGCATCTTTTCGCTCTGCAATACTCATTGCACTTGGATCATCAGCAAAAGCATGAACAAATACAGGAACATTTAAATCAGCTAGATTTAATATACTTGAGAGAGATCCTTCATCACCAAAATCAGCTAGACTTAAAATAACACCTTGAATTGAATTACGATTTTTAGAAAAATAATCAGCATATTTCTTTGCATCATTTAGAGATGCAACAGCACCAAGAGGACTATCCTCTTGTGGCAATATAAATAGATTAATGGGTAGTTTTTCTAATTGTTTAATTAATAATTTTCTAGCTTCAATAGGATGCTTATCAGGGAACGCCCCCATTCTATGACCTATTACTAAGCCCAAACCAATCTTTTCCATCATTTCACAGCTCCTTTAAAAAACCACCTGCTAAAAGAAATTCAAATATAATAAATAATAATTTGGCACTACATGTTTCAATAAATTAAAAATTCTTCAAGGGAACTATAAAAAAAATTATATTAAGTTTCCTTTAAAACACTTTATCTCAACTATTGTGATAAAGAGATAAAAAAATATTCCACTCTTTTTAATCTATAAAATTAAATAATACTTGACTTATCTCAACTTCTGAGATTAGTATATTATAGCGTTGATAATCTGTCAACAATTTATTAGATTATATTTTTAGCATAAAATATAAAAAACTATTACTAATTTTTACTAACAAAGAAGGCTATTTTGGAGAACAATTCAATAAAACTTAAAAATCAATTATTTATATTAAATAAAATAAAAGATAATGGCCCTATTTCACGAGTTCAGCTACAAAAAGCAACCAAACTTGGCTGGGGGACTGTCACAAAATGCGTAAATGATTTTTTAGAAAAAGAGATTATTATTGAACTTGGAGCTGAAAAAACAGATTTTGGAAGAAAACCTATTAATGTCGATATCAATACTAATACTAATTATGTAATTGGGATGCGTATTGGTAGATCTGAAATAAGAATTATTTTAATGAATGCTAGAGGGATTTTAATAGATTACATAGAAGTAAGTGTTAATTACAATGAAGAAGAAATAATTGCTTTTTTAAAAAATTTAATTAATATAATTATAACTAAAAATAACATATCGATAAATTTACTAGCTGGTATTGGAATTAGTACACCGGGATTTTTTAATAATGAAAATTGTATGATTACAAAACTTCCAGACTTACCTGCCCTAATTAATAAACCAATAAAACAAGAACTAGAAAAAGAATTTCGTGTTCCATGTTTCTTAGAGCATTCAAACAATTGTTTTGCTTTGGGTGAACAACAATTTGGATATGGGAAAGGGAAAAAGAACTTTCTATCAGTTCTTATTGGTTCAGGCTTAAGTGTTGGTATAGTTATTGATGGAAAGATATATAAGGGCTTTAATAATTCATCTGGAGAATTCGGTCATATTCCAATTAAAACAACTGGAAGAACCTGTACTTGTGGCAGTAAAGACTGCCTAGAATTATTTGCTTCAGGAAAAGCACTAAGAATGGAAGGACAAAGAATAGTTACAGAGAATCCTGATTCTTCTCTATTAGATTATACTGAAAATAATTCAATAGAAGAAATAAAGGGAGAAAACATCTTTGCTGCAGCTAATGATGGAAATGATATAGCCAAGGAAATATTTAAAGAATTTGGAAAATCTTTGGGAAAGGGTCTCAGTATATTAATTAATTTATTTAATCCTGAGATTATTATTATTGGTGGTAAAGTAACTAAATCATCTAAATTCTTTATTGAGGATATGCAAAAGAGTATTGCAGAATATTCTTGGAGCAATTGCTGCCAAGAAATTAAGATTTCTAAAATAAATAACATAGCCTGTATTGGTGCTGCTTCTTATGTTATTGAAAACATGTATCATTCTAATTTAATTATTGAGAAATAGAAAATTGCATAAAGTATCATACCCCGCAGAATCTCAACTTTATTATTTATATGCAAGGAGTACCTTGGTGGACCTTTAACTATATGTAAGGCGTTAAATATTATAGCAAGTTCACCAAACCTTTTACTCCTTTGCTATAGTTGCTTTATAATCTTTTCACTAATAGTTATTACTAATATTTCTAAAAATTTACAAATAAACACATAACCCCAGTACGAAGGATAAACCTAAGAGTAGAAAATACATTTTCTTGACTTTGGCTACACTGAACATTAATATGCATATTATTTATTAAATAAAATAATATATTAATGAGAGAGGTACTCTTAGTTTGAAAAAAATACTACTTACAATTTCAATCCTTTTAGCTCTTACCTCCACTCCTATATTTGCTGAAGATGGCTTTTATATAGGACCTTCAATAAAGCA
>CAZJGS010000138.1:0-6447 GCA_964545735.1 uncultured Spirochaetaceae bacterium | reverse complement strand
ATACCTCTTGATGAAGGGACTAGTGAAACACCTTACTTTAAATTAGCTTTATCTGTGGGTGTCAATATTAACTTAGATCCACATTGGATGGTTCGCCTCGGCGCTGAAGCCGCTATAAATTACAAAAAAGAGACCCTTGTAACTAGCCAAACAATATTTGCAGGATTGCTATATAAATTTAAATAGTCCATTACTGCAACAAATAAATAAGCCTTTTAAGTAAAATATTATCTACTTAAAAGGCCTTTTTCATCCTAAATTAATACTCTTAATTAAAATAGAAATTCCATATCTTTATTTTCTGTTCAACCTTTAGTGTATAAGCAGGGCTTGAAGAAGGTAAAGTCGTAAAAGATATATTATCGGGATAATAACAAATATGCTTTTTATATAACTTCTCGGCTTTTTGACCATTAAACATAACATGTTTTATTGAAGGATATCTATTTAACATTTCTGAAATTTCATTAGCTATTACATCTTTTATATCACTATCTAAAGAACCCTTTCTAGTACAAGTTTTAACAACATCCCAAAGAATAATATTATGATTCAATATAAAGTTCTCTTTAGAAATATAATCATCAAATTGGGGCACCGCAAATATTTTTGAAACTACAGTCCAAAAACTATTTTGCTTGTTTCCATAATATTCTTGTTGTTTTAGGGAAACAACACTAGGAGCTGAACCTAAAATTAAATATTTTGGCTCTGCTCCAATTAATGGAGCAAAACCTTCTATCATTTCAAATACCTCATTGTAGCTAATGCACAATTAATTCCGTCTAGAGCAGAGGAAACTATTCCTCCTGAGTATCCAGAGCCTTCTCCACAAGGGAATAAGCCTTTTTCACTCATAAAGGTCTCTTTGTCTCTTAGAATTCTAACTGGACTACTGGTTCTGGTTTCACATGCAATAACTATCGCATCTTCACTTACAAAACCTGGTATTTTTCTGTTGAAAGAAATAAATCCTTCACGAAGATTTTTAGCAATTTCTCTTGGGAAAATCTGATTTAAATCTTTGGAAACCAATTTACCTAAATAGCTAGAATCTGGTAAATAAGTACTTTCTTTTTTGCTAACAAAATCATTTAATCGTTGAGCAGGTGCTTTTATACCTGATCTAACCAAATCAAAAGTATTTTTTTCAAGTTGTTCTTGGAAATATAGCATACAAAGAGGATCATTCTTTTTAAGGACATCTTCAATTCTAACTTCAGTTACAATAGCACTATTAGCCCATTTGCCACCACGAGTGGAAGAGCTCATACCATTAACTAATGTATATTCCTTTTCTGTGTGAGACGGGACTACAGAGCCACCTGGGCACATGCAAAAAGAAAATACACCTCTATCATTTATTTTACTTACAAGTCTATATTCAGCTGGTGGTAAAAAGGGATCTCTACCTTTTGAACTTTTATATTGGACACTATCAATAAAGGCTTGAGAGTGTTCAACTCTAACTCCAACAGCAATTGATTTTGCCTCTAGATTAATTTTTTTGTTTTTCAATAATTTATATATATCTTTAGCTGAATGTCCTGTTGCTAAAATAACTGGACCTTTAAATTCAACATCACCTTCAGTTAATACACCTGTAATTACGTCATCTTCTTTTATCAGATTAACTACTTTAGTATTGTAGTGAATTTCTCCACCCTTTTTGATTATAGTATCCCTAATCGCTTTGATTATTGCTGGCAATTTATCGGTTCCTAAATGAGGATGTGCCTCACTTAAAATTGATTTAGGTGCACCCATTTGAACAAAAAGGGAAAGTACTTCATTTATATTTCCTCTTTTTTTGGATCTACTATATAATTTACCATCGGAAAAAGCTCCCGCTCCACCTTCACCAAAACAATAGTTAGAGTTTTCATTTACTTGATTACCCTTAATCATAGAAGCGACACTTTTTCTTCTATCTTCAACTTTTTCTCCACGCTCAATTATTACAGGAGTATAACCAGACTCTAAAACCTTTAATGCTGCAAACATACCAGCTGGACCCATTCCAACTATAATAACTTTCTCATTAACAGCTTTCTTAAAATTGGTTGGATTGTATAAAGCTGGCGCTTTTTCTCCAATGTACAAGGTGATTGCAACATCTATTTTAATAGGCAATCTTCTTGAGTCAATACTTCTTCTTGTTATCAAGAAATCGGTTAAATCTTTTTTATCAACATTTGCTTCTACCAAAGCTTGTTTTTTTATAAAATTAACATCTTGAGTTTCTTGTGGTAACATCTTTAAATTTATTTTTTTTATCATAAATCTATATTAGCAATAAAATAATTTCATGGTCAACGAACTTACCTAGTTGAAAAGGTTTTTATGATAATATACTCTTCATCTATATGAATATTCTATCAGTTGAAAACCTCTCAATTACATTAAATGATGCACCACTATTTGACAAAATTAGTTTTGGTCTAGAAAAAAATGACCATGTTGGACTTATTGGTAACAACGGCGAAGGCAAAAGTACTTTACTAAAAGTTTTATCAAATAAAGTTGAAATGGATACCGGAACTGTTTCCACAGCAAATGAAACGGAAATAGGTTTCCTAGAGCAGATAGTAACATTCAATGAAAATGATTTTGTATTGGATTATTTTTATAAGAGTGAGGGATCTCGCTTTAAACAACTCAAACAATATTACCAATTATTAGAAGATCCAATAAATAACCAAAGAAGACTATCCAATCTTACTCACCAATTAGAAAAAGACGATACTTGGAGTATTGAGAGTGAATTTTCATCTATATTAGGAGAATTGGATCTTTATGATGTAAAGGATAGAAAAATGCAAACACTTTCAGGAGGGCAAAGAAAGAAAGTTGGCCTAGCTAGAGTGCTTTGCAATAAACCGGATATATTATTTTTAGATGAACCTACCAACCATCTCGATATTAAAACAATTGAATGGCTACAAAAATATCTAGCAGCAAGCAATATGACAATCATTGTAGTAACACATGATAGATATTTTCTTAATGCAGTTTGCAATAAAATATTTGAACTTTATAATTCTCAAATCTTTATTCACCCAGGTAACTATAATACCTATATTGAAAGAAAAGCAAAAAGATTAATTGACGAGCAAAAATATCAAGATAGATTGTCTACCATATTAAAAAGAGAATTAGAATGGTTGAAAAGAGGTCCACAAGCAAGAACTTCAAAAGATGGTAATAGAATAGATAGAATATATGATATGCAAGGGGAGCAAAGAAGTGTTGATGAGAAAGATCAAAATAAATTTGCTTCCTCAAACAGATATATTGGAAAAAAAATACTTGATGTTAAACATATCTCCAAATCTTATGGAGATATGAGTGTATTTGAAGATTTTACTTATTCATTTACTAAAGATATGAGAATTGGAATTATAGGGGATAATGGTAGTGGTAAATCAACTCTCCTAGATATACTTACAAATCATATACAAAGTGATAGTGGTATTGTTGATGTTGGAGTTAATACTGTATTTGGCTATTATGATCAGATAGGTAGAAATTTAATAAGTAATAAGACTGTATTAGAATATGTAGAAGATATATCGGATAGAATTACATTATCCGCTAAAAATGAAGTAACTGCAGCACGATTTTTAGAATTATTCAACTTCCCATCAAAACTACACAGACTCCCTATTTCCACCCTATCAGGAGGACAGCGAAGACGCCTTTATTTGTTGTCCCAACTTATAAAAAACCCTAATTTCTTAGTATTAGATGAACCAACTAATGATTTAGATGTAGCTACAATTGAAAATTTAGAAAACTATATAGAAGATTTTTTTGGATGTAGTATCATAGTTTCTCACGATAGAGCTTTTCTCGACAGAACTTGTGATTATCTATTTGTAATCAAAGATGCACAAATTACAGAGTTTGCGGGCAACTATACAAATTATGTTGATTCTATCAAAACTCAAGAAAAAACAATAAAACAAAAAGAGTCTAATGCCCCTGTCAGAGACAATAAGAAAAAGAAAAAGGGCTTAACTTTTAAAGAAAAAAAAGAGCTAGGACTTCTACCAAATAAAATAGATGAAACTGAAAAATTAATTAAAGACTTAGAAGAGAGTTTTACTACAATTGAGCAAACAAAATTAGGTAGTCTTGAGCAAAGAACCTCACTTTATGAGGCTAAAAACTTAGAACTTGAAAAAATTGAAAATAGATGGCTAGAACTATTAGAAAAAGAAGAAGCTTAATTTTTTATTAATTTAACAAATTCTTCAGCTTTCATGGGTTTAGCATAAAAATAACCTTGGGCTTTTGAACATCCAATTTCTTTTAAATTGATTACATCTTCTTTAGTTTCAACACCTTCTGCAATCAAATCTAAACCTAATTCTTTAGCAATATTCACAATTAGCTTCAAAATGCGTCTATTGCTTTTTGAAGCAGCAGATCTTTTATTTAAGAATAATAAGTCTAATTTAATAATATCAACAGGTACTTCACTTAACATATTGAGGGATGAATAACCTGAGCCAAAATCATCCATTTCAATAACAAAGCCATTTTCAGATAGATTTCTCACAACTTCAGATAATTGATCATGGGTTTGAGTATATGCTGTTTCAGTTATTTCTAAATGTAATTGGTTAGCTTTAAGATTATATTTAGCAATCAAATTATTTAAATTTATGATTAAATCTTCACTAAATATGTCATTTCTTGAAACATTTACACTAATTGGCTCAACTTGGATACCTTCATCAAGCCACTGACGTGTTTGCCTGCACACTTCTTCCCAAACATATAAATCTAGTTTAGTAATAAATCCATTTTTTTCAAAGATTGGAATAAATTCACCAGGACTCATAAATCCATATTCAGGATGAATCCATCTGACCAAAGCCTCTGCCCCAATTATTTTATCGGTGTTTATATCCCACTTTGGTTGGTAATATACTATAAATTGATTTTTTGTTATAGCTTCATCCATTTGTGAAACAATTTGTTGTTCTTTTTGAATCTTATTATACATATTTTCAGTAAAAGTAGAAAAGAACTCTTTGTATCGACCTTTAATAGGGTCTAGTGCCATTTTCGACCAGTCACACATAGTGGCAATTGATGTAGATTTATCCCAAACTTCATAAATACCAAATTGTATGATGAGTGGTAAATTGATAGGTGAATTATCTAAACGGTTATAAATATATTTATTTACATCATCGGTATTAATAGGAGAAGGTATAAGTGCTTGAAATCTATCACCAGAAAAACGAGCAATTACAGATTCTTCTGAAAATAATTCTCTTAATAAATCTGCAACAAAGACTAAAACTTTATCGCCACTTTTATATCCAACAGATTGATTTATAACTTTAAATTGAACAATATCAACACATAAAAGCTGATATTCTTTATCTGGATTTTCGTCTAAAGCTTTTCTAGCCCTTACAAAAAACCCTTCTTTATTTAGTAAATCTGTAATAGAGTCGTGTTGCACAGCAGTAATAAAACTTTCATTTTCTCTTAATGTAATTATGTTTTTTAATCTTCTTAAAATTACTTTAGGACTATATGGTTTTGTTAAAAAATCAGTAGCACCCATTTCTAAACAAGCTATCTCTGCATCAAGACCACTGTGGGTGGTCTGAACAATAATAGGAATATTGCAATAAGGAATATATATTTTTCTTTGCTCTAAAAATTGATATCCATTTAGTACAGGCATATTTAAATCTAATAAAATTGCTGATACTTCTCCACAATAATCTTTCAAATAATCGAGAGCTTGCTGCCCATTTTCCACACCAAAAACTCTGTATTCACTTGATAAAATTTGTGTCAATAACATTCTATTGATTTGATTATCATCAACAACTAAGATTAAACGCTTACTCAAAGGATACCCCTTATTTTTGTCGCCCTTTTAAAAAAAGACTATATGACACTCTATAATGAAACTTATGCTTTGTAAATAAAAAAAGTTTGTTTAATTTTTTGTTCAATTAAAAGTAAACAATACCAGGGATTTTCGTCCCCCCATGATAATAGGTTGCTGTCCTGTAATATTTTTATTCACATAATTATAAATTGAATCAATATCTATTTTATTATTTTTCTTTGATAAAATAGAGTCACTCATTTCACCAATATCTATATCACTGATATAACCTAAAGCCTCTAAAAAATAATATGTAAAAATACTATTTGTATGGGATAAATCAGAGGGCTTAATAGGCCACGATAATTCATCACTTTTAGTAGAAGCTATGATGCTAAATTTTTCATAGATTCCATTATTATCAGTGTAATTAAAAAATTTTTGATATAGAGCTGGAAGTCTGTCAACAAAAGGTGTTTCAGCTTTATTTATACTTGTACTACTCTCTTTTATAAAAGTTCCACTGAAGCAAGAATCTAAGATAACAAGAGATTTACTTTCTAAATCGCTAATATTAGAATATA
>CAZJGS010000137.1:0-6474 GCA_964545735.1 uncultured Spirochaetaceae bacterium | reverse complement strand
AGGGACTTTTCCCCGAGTCGAGATCCCGGGAAAGATCGCGCAGTATCCTCAGATCTTCCTCGCTGATTTCCTTTTCACTCTCTACGAAGGATGGATACCCCTTATTTTTACCGCCGATCCACTTGATTTTCCCCTTAAGGTTCGTATGGAGATTGATCGTCCTGCCGTTCAACTCGCTAAACAGGGAATCAGTGTTCAGCCTCCTCGTAATCTGATCGGCGGCCTCGGTATCTTCCGTCATAACAAAAAGCAGAGGATTCTTGTCGCTTTTTTCCCACTCTTCCCTGGATTTCAGCCAGCGTTGATAACCCATCATCAGATGTTGCTGGAATCGCTCCGACGCATCGCTGCTGGGACGTTCCGACAAACCTTCCCCGCGCCCTATAATGGGGATCTTTACAATTCCGCCGTTTACTGCTTCGCCCAATGGCGCGTCACATATAACATGCTGGAATATCTGTCCGTGATTATCTTTTGGTGTCGCCGAAAAATCGAGCTGAGAAACCAGACCTCCTCCGGTCTTTCTCCGGAGTTCAGTATGCAGAAAATCAATGGCCTCATTCCACGCCGAGCCAGGATCCCACAGATGATGGGCCTCGTCATTCAAAATCATGATACGTTTATGCGCGGTAATCCGCTCACGCAGCACCTTTCCCGTGTCAAGCGCGTTTCCTCTGGACACTGCTGGTCCCACCCAGTCGTATGTTTCGGCGTCCTTCTTTGCTTTTCGTTTACTGATATCATAGAGACGGTGGATATTGGTGAGATAGAGGGTTCCCCCGGTGGAGGCGCCGCTGGCTTCATCTTGGAGGACAACAGACAGGTTCCAGTCACCACGCCATGCTACCGGAATCAGCGGGTCTTTATCAAAAATAATTCCATTTCCGAAATCTTCTTTTAATCGTTCAAAGACGGTGAGATTAGGGGCAATGACCACAAAATGCCTGGACATGGGCGAATCGCTTTCACGAAGGGCATGGAAATAGCTCCACACGATAGCAAGACTCATGACCTTTGTCTTACCCGCGCCGGTCGCCAGTTTGAAGGCGTATTTTGCCCAGCAGTCGTCTTCCGGATTGACGCCGAGAGCGGCAGTTTCACGATCAGCACCGCCGAACTCGTAGATGGTGCTGGACAGGCTTCTGATCCCCCGGACTTCATAAAGGTAAATCATTGTCTCGATTGCTTCCCGCTGGCAGTAATAATATCGGAAAGGAACATTCTCGCCTTCCGGAGTCTCGATCATGTGATCCCGTTCGAACCAGTGATAAAGGAGTTCCCGCGTTGTATCGGAAGCGCCGGCATAATCGCTTTCGCGCCATGTTTTTACAAAAGACCGGAGGTTGTTGGCAATCGTGATAGAAGATGCCCTGCGGCCTTTTACGATTTCCGCGGGTTTCCCCTCTTCCGATCTGATTCTATGGCAATTGGGCTCTTCGTGGGGGGCATAGAGAGGTTCAAGTGCGGCGGGGTTGATGACGGAGCTTGTCATATCTTCACCTCCACCGTAATGCTCGTATCGCAGCCGAAGACATCGATAACCTTGACACAGGCAGTGTATTTTTCTTTCTCTGAATACTTGTCATATCCGAGGGTGCTCACGGTCTTCAGCGAGCGATCCTTGCGGGTCCGGTAATCCTGCCAGTGATGCTCGAAGGGCTTGCCCTCATGCCACTCAAAATCGACCGCCCAGAAATCGATGAAGTCGAACCCGCTCTTGATCGCCCGTTCTTTCAGGACTTCTAGTTCCTTGCTCGGCACCTCCGCAAGGCTCGGTAGAAACTTGGTGAGCTTGATGTCCACAATGTGCTTGCCGTTCTGTTCATGATAGATCGGTTCCGCCGCCAGAACGGCTACTTCAAGAAAGGGGGGCGGATTCTTGCGGTTCTTTTCCATTATTTCGCGGGGGATGGGAATCAGCTTGATTTTGACACCTTCCGCCGCCTCCAGTTCATGACAGACGAGGCGAAGATCCATCTCAAATTCCCACGCGAGGCAATGTATCTCTTGTGCCCCGACCTCCCGTGCGGACTTGACGACGGCACGCAATTCTTCACGGGTAAATATGCTGTCTATATTATCGACATGGACAAAGGCCTGCCCTTTTCTCCCATGTAAAAGACCCGTCGCATTGGGCAGCGGCTCCGCCCGGTAGAATTCCATGACGACTCGGCGATGTTCCTCATCGGCTCCCTGAAGTCGTTCCTTCTGCCACCATTGACGCTCATAACGGCCGAGGTTATATACATCAAAGGAACGGTAGGGCTTATTCTCTTTGTATAGCTTTCGCTGAACCTCAATAAGGCGCTTCCGGCTGGTGTGGATGGCGAAACGGCCAAGGTCAGCCATGATCCATCGGCGGCCCAGTTTTTCCGCCACTGCGCCGGTTGTGCCGCTGCCGCAGAAGAAATCGGCTACGAGATCGCCCTCGTTGGAGGAGGCTTTGATGATACGCTCAACTAACGCTTCTGGTTTTTGAGTCGAATAATCGTATCGTTCAGCCGCAACGGGATTGACAGGTGGAATATCATCCCACACGGAATCCACAATATCACCAAGGACCTCGTCAAGATAGATAACTCGTGTTCCTCCCTTCGTTGGATTCACGTCATCACGGTATAGCCTTCCTTCCTTATCCTTCTTGAATCGTTTGATATATTCTGGTTTGTGAGGCTTGTACTGTGTATTCCAATTGTGAGCATCAGTTTTGCGGTACGAGAGTATCGTATCGTGTTTCTGGGGGAATTTTTGGGCCGTGGATCGTTTAAAAGCAAAGTAGGTCCAAACAACCTCGTTCAAGAACATTCCTGCGAACACATCATCAAGAAGTGATCGGATAAAAAAATTGATACGCCAATCGCAGTGAACATAAATACTTCCATTCTCACTCAATAACTCACGCATCAACACCAACCGCTCATACATCATGTGGAGGTATGAATCTGTCCCCTTCCCCCACATATCCCGGTAGGCAACCATCTCAAGGGCGGACTGGTCTTTCTCGACAGTTTCTTTTTCATCACCGATAGGCACGCTCATCGTAAAGTCCGCCCCCACATCAAAGGGCGGATCGATATAGATAAGATCAATTTTCCCTTTGAAATCCTTGAGCAGGCTCGCCATTATGAGCTTGTTGTCTCCCCAGATGAGCATATTACGAAAATCGTCGAGGCGTTTGTTTTCCTTTTCGAATATCTCAATCTGACCGGACGCGGCGGCCTCGCTCCGCGGCTGGTCCACCGTTTCGATCTTCTGCAGCGGCATGGCGCTCCCGGCGACATCCACTGCCCGCCGGTTGCCGTACTCGTCGTACTTTCCCTCCCAGATCAACTCCGTCTTCATCTTCGAAAAAGGATGCGGGTTGTCCAGTCCCCACCTTATGTTATCAGCCATCGAATGCCTCCATGTTAGCAAAGCTAAGCAGCCACAATTCCTTAAAGATTCCTCAAAGTAATGCGAGGATATTTAAAAGTCATATTTTCGCTCTCTTTTTTCGAATGCCTCTTTACCACCTTCTAAAATTTCACATACATGATCCCTTATTCCTTTTTGGAATAATATTCCTTGCTCATCAGGATTATTAAACTGGTTTTCAAGAGCGCCTGAAACATACTCAAATCTGTACGCTTTATTATCTCTTCCATGTTGTTGACCGCCTTGATTTGCAACGATTATCTCCTCTGAATCGGTAGAAACAACCAGATTGGGATTATGGGATACCATGATAATCTGTCTATTTATTTTGCTTTTCATTGTAAAGTCATTCAATTCTTTGTAGATGGTTCGATTATCCAGATTATCCTCTGGCTGATCTATTAGTATGGGGTCTTTGGCATTGCTCAGGTGTAAAAATAGCTTAAGCAATACAATGCCTCCTTTACCCGGAGACATATCAATAATCGCATCACCATTCTGGATTAGACCAAATTTTATTAAAAAGTAATTTTCAAGAAGCTTAAGAACAGAATCTTTTGTCGTTACTTCAGATTTAAGCTTAACATTCTCACTTCCCCCTTTGGCTAACAGATCGAACATTGTTTTAATGCGATCTAAGTGATTAGTTTCATTGAACCTATATTGTTTCTTCTTGACACCAAAGAAAGGGAAATCCGATCTGATATCTAAACGTTTATCGAGCATACTTTCAAATTCGTTTGCAAACCTCTTCGAATCAAAAGATAATTCTACCTGTAATTCTAAATCTTCTCCAATTTTCCTATACTTATCTTTTAATAATTCTGTTTTGATGTCTTGATGATATTGATAAGTTTCTCCATAGTTAGCCAACGCAGTTTTTTTAGTTTGACCAATTGTCCTTTCAGTTGCTTTTATAGATTTTTCCCTTGCTTCAATTCTTCGAAGAATAGCAATCTGTGAATCAACATCAACTTGCAACTTTTTTAAAAGGGTTTGATTTTCAATTTTTTCAAGAAAAGGAGACAACTGATTTGTGGTTGATTCTATTTCGGTTTCTAAATCTGCCAGTTTTTTCGAATAATTACCCAAGATAGCAAAATTCTCTGTTACTATTTGAGATATATGGTTTTCTAAGGATTTTTTTATGTTTTCTCTTACGCTTTCTAAGATTTTGATAGCATCTTCATCGTCCTCATTAAATTTATTTATGTGGCTTTCAACTTCTACGTCGAGGTCATACGTAATATTGTCCGGAATGTTTTTGACGAAAGCTTCAAGCGCTTCTATACATTCCTTGATTGTTAATATCTTGTCTCTTTCTCGTTTCAATAAAGCTCTTTTATCATCAAGTCCTTTATATTTTTCGTTATCTTCTTCAGAAAATCCTGATTTAGTTCTTAAGCCTTCGATTTGTAAATTAATTCTTGATACTTCGCGGTTGATGGCATTCTTGTCGCCGAGTTTTTTTAAATCCTCCTTCTGATTTTTCAAATCATCGACTAAACCAAATAGAGTGATAACCGATGTGGAGACATCTGCCTTTCTTTCTCTTATCAAGTCCATTTTTTCTTCATAAAAATCCTTGAACTGCGGATCCTGCATTAGTACATCCAAAATTAGTCTATTGAGACTTTGCCCCGCTTCCTTCTCTGCCAATTTGTTGATGTACATTTGCGGTATATAAGTAATTCGTCTGTTTTCCCCTTTAGAACCTCCCCTTAGCTTTTGGGTATGCCCATCTTTCCACAACACTTCAAAATTGAATCTTTCATTTTCTTCCAGCTTGTTATACGGGGGCATGGATAAATCCTTAACTCTATCTTTGACCTGTTCTTGGTCAATTGTTTTAGCAATATGGTAGAGAAGAAGAGATTTTCCAGATGATTTCCCCCCAATAATTGCGTTAAGGTTCGGGTTCAATTCTATCCATTCTTCAGAGAAAATTGGAGCATCAGATTTATCTAAGAACCTTACCTTATCGATTACAAGATAGTTTATCTTTTCGCCAGGCGCATCTTCTTGTATCTGCACCCTTGTCGCTGGTTCAAAAAGTATTTGTTTAAGTCCTACGAAGGTTGGATCGGCTTTGATCCAACACCAACTTTTAACCTTATAGTTATGAATATTGTGATTGTCTGAACAAATAATCATCGGAGGATGTTTATGGATGTTAGGCAAAACGTGCTCTTCATATTCTTTAACATCGGAGACTTTACCCATATCAAAGACATCATAAAATTTAAGTAAATCTGATTTTAACGCAGTCTTGTGTTGTAATGAATTGGTTATATTTTCGATACCACTCTTTTTACTCCCTGCGTGGATGGTGACTATCCCGTTATTTTCATGTACCTTATTACAAAAATCTTCGAATTTTACGTATACCTTCTCGTCCGTTTTTTCTTTTACTAAATCCGGGTGTATTCCTAAACTCTGTATGTCAGTCCAAATTAAATCTATATTTGAATCTTCCGGGAATATTCCGATTAAATGGATGTTCTCTTTACCTGTTTGGTCTGTCCTTACTTCTATACCAGGGAACACCGTGATTTGTCCTTGTCCAAGCTTCTGCAAATCCTTAATTCTTTCTAAGTCCATGTAATGATGGTCAGTTATTGCCACAGCGGCTATTTCATTTTTTAACAGCTTATCAATAATTTCATTATTGCTAACTGACTTATTTTTGTAGTCGTAAGATGAAGGCGTATGAAAATGTAGATCCCATTTTCTCCATTCGGAACCCTTTGGATACCTGAAGTTATTCAGCATTCTAACTTATCCCCTTTCTCATATTTGAGTAGAAAGAATAGGTAAATCAGGCCTACATCTCGACCCGCGATTTGCGTACACTATGATCTTACCTTTTAGCTCCTCCACATTGTTTCAAAAAGAAAGATACTTTTGACCGGGCACTGGTCGCGACTTCATTTTTCCTTTTCTTAATGCATTCTAAATGTATTTCAAGCCGCAATTAGATTAGATGTTTCAAGGAATTGTAACCTTTATGACATTGTTTCTTCCAAATAGCGCTTGATTCGTTCCCGGTTTGCTCCAAGG
>CAZJGS010000136.1:0-6492 GCA_964545735.1 uncultured Spirochaetaceae bacterium | reverse complement strand
GCTTAACGCCTGGATTAAAAATCGACGACGAATGAGTTTTGGCTTATCAAGCTTTTAATATGGGAACACACGCATCCATTAATTCCAAGAAAAAAACCATCCACTAATAACTACAATCCAGTAAAAAGACAAAGAAGAATACCTAAACATGTAACGCTTCCAGAACCTACTATTTTTAGATTACCAAGAGATTATAAGGGAGATGAATTGTCTGCCTGAAGCCAATTCCCGACAATTTGGCTACAGACCCAAAATGTTACTATTAATTATCATAACCCAATAATACTGTAGGTAATAAATTACTTCAAATATCTATGGAAGGACGCTCTCGGTTTTCCTGACGATTACTACTGGAGTTCCTCCGAGTACGTTGCAAATAAAGTATGGATCCTGTCCTTAAACTATGAATTTCAGTACAACTTCGGCCGGAACAACAGTTACAGGGTCAGGCCTGTACGGGCTTTCTGATGAGCTATTTACCTGTTAAGAGGGAGCAGGTGGCATTCGACCCCTGCTGAATCATGATGGCGTTGTATTTGATCCCATTCTATCGATGCTTGCCATCGCCAAAAAGAAGCTGCAGAAAGTTTGCATATATCCCTGGATATCTTGTCAGAGTGTTAATATTTGTGTTTTTCCTAGTTTAAGCGATATTGCTAAATCATTAAATTGTATCATTTAATTTAGACTGGTCATCATCCCTGGGGTGGACGAGTGTAGTTCCCATTAAATAAGCCTAATAAATAGAGTCAGAAACTGGTCACATCAAGTCTTGTTCGCCCCGATGCCTTCTAAAATCCTGACGATGTCTCTAAATGAATATTTACCGGGCAAGGTACTGCTGCGACACAAGAGGATTTTCTGGTGACAATTACTGGTACCTTTTCGAATGCTTGAGAAACAAAGGAATTCAGTCATTCGAGAGTGGACAATGATATTGACCTCCTCAATAATGAAGTTCTATCTTGTAATCAATGAAAGGAGTTAAATCCATGGGAAAATCTACTAGTCAGAAACGTTCTGCAGCTGAGGGAACACCTAAGTCCTACCCTCTGAGCGGTGAGCAAGCGCTGCAGGTGTTACAGATCTTAGTGAATAGAAATGCTGAGTTAGCAAAGGAGATTGCAGAAGTATCGGCCTTGATTTTCTGTGATGTATCTGTGGAGGATGTCGCTTCTTCGGTGTTTGACGCACTCAATGAGCTTTCTGCTGAAGATTGTTGGGATGCCTCGGGAAGACAACGGGAAGGAGGATATCGTGATGAATATGATGTTGCAGATGAGATGATTGAAGAAGCTTTTTCTCCTTTCACCCGTCAAATCGATATGTTTCACCAGACGGGTGAACACGTTTCGGAACAAATCTATATACAGGGAGTATTGTTGGGGCTCTACCAATACAAAACGGACTCAACTACCGATTTTTCCGAGCACTATGCGGAGGATTACCCCGAATCGTTTGAGAGCGATATTTTTGATACTTGGAAGAAACGTCATCCAGATGATACCTCTGGTCTACACATGTTGCACAGGTTTATTGAGGAGCACTGTCCAGATTGGAGTGTAGAACCAAACACCATTCTCTAAAACTGGAGTTGCTTGATTATTCAGGAATAGTATGGCTGATTGGGTATTGAAGCCCTTTAGGAAGGTTTGCTGGAATCCTTCGACTTCCTATCCAACCTTGTATTCCTCTCATTATGGCTATTTTCCAAATAGAGTGTGTACGGTTACATGATGGTAGTGGACCTCTTTCGTACTGCCTCGTCAAAGACCTCCAACCATCCGTAATGGCTGACACAATAAGATTGGTATGTGGTGGTGCTCTAGTAGGGAGCACTATTCAATGTGTGGTGACTCCTGATCAGGTATGTTTTTTCTTTTATGATATTGGATTTGAATCAGCAAACAGCTGTTCGTACACATGCTCGAAATGACCAATCTCATCTTGAGATAGTTCAATAAATTCATTCTCTCTTGATCGCTTTGATAATTTTCCCCTATTTTGTGAAAGAAAACTGTAGAGCAAGAAGACAGTCCTGTCAGGCATCTCGACACGTTTTTGTACAGAACTTCGAAATTGATCGTACTTCATAAGGAATTGTGCCTCTTCAGGAAGGTCATGCTCAATGGTTTCCTTGACACAATGATACAGGAATTGAACACAAGGGGTAGCATCAAAATATCGGTAGTAATCGGCCGTTGCATTCAATACACGTACATTGTGATCTTCTGTGGGTTCCCACTTGATGAAAGGGAGAATACCTTGTGAATAGTCTCGCAATACAGCCCCATATTCGTCTATACGCTGTAACATTGAACTTGATATGGGAAATATCAAACCTGGGGGGGTATATCCATGTTCAGCTAAGATATGATGGATAAGATACCGATGAATTCGTCCATTTCCATCGGAAAACGGATGGATATGTACAAACCCGAAGGCGATAGTAGCTGCAGCGGAGACTGGATCAATTTCGTGTGTTACTCTTTTACTGTATGCAATCAATCCTGTAATTAAAGAATCAATATCTGCACTTTTTGCACTGATATGCTCCACGATAGGCATCCCTGTGTTTCTTTCATGTTCACCTATGAACCCTCCTGCGTCCCTAAATCCTATCTTTACGAACGGACTATTGCCTATCACTATGTGTTGAAGGCGAATAAGTTCATCCTTGCTTAGGGGTGCTTTCCCAGCTTCTCGTATCGCATTGCCCCATCGCACAATTCGCTCATGAGAAGGCGTTTCATTTTCTATGGTAAAACTCGCTTGTGAATCTTTGAGTAGCAGAAACGCTGCTGCGCGGGTTACCACATCTTTAGGAATTTCTGAGGAGACTTGAAGAGCTTTATTTTTAAGATCCATCGAAAGAAATGCACGAATTTCTTCTGTTTTTCTTATCAGGGGACAAAATTCAGGTGTTCCAGGAAGGTTGTTTACAACTCGATGCCTTTGAGAGTTCTCTCCTTTCACAGCCAACTGTTGCAGGGGGTTAATGACATGCACATAATTCCCCATTGTCACATCAGGTAGGTCAAGAAGTGTTCCCATCAACCATTCATAGAGAAACCAGATTCGTCTAGCGTATGATCCAGTTATAGTCTCTTGTACTATTGTCACTACTTCATTTTTATCAATTACTTCAAATAATTTCTTCAACATACATAAATTAATTCCCTCATATTTTATAGCAAATTCAAGATGACCTTTGAGAGAATTAACTGGCTGATGTCTGGGCGTAAGAAGATGCCAATTTTTCTCTTCTATTACTTTGTGCTTCAAGCCGATAGCCATTTTTGTATATGGAAAGGGTGCAGGAAGGTGAAATGCATCGATAAGGGCTATATATCCTGCCGGTATTGCCTCCTCGGGAAGCGAAAATCCGTGAAATACTGTTACTGGCCCTGAAAAATTAATATTCATACTACTCCTTATGAAATAATATTATAATATTGTATTTTTAGTTAATTGTATATGTTTTTCATGAAAATTGGTTAAAAATTTAGATTATATGTTCAGTTCACACCAAAAGACAACTATATACATATCAGAACTAGCATTTCTCCCTTGATAACGAATTTTTCCTGATATTCAGACTTAGACAAACGTTCCAAAAAATCGCTCGAACAATTGGAACTTGAATTGCTGTAATCAGAGAATCATTGTAGGATTCCTAGATTTCCGCTACCTGGTGCACATTCCACAGAATCAACATTTGCTGATCGGGTCATGCTAAACCTGTTGGCCAGAGAATTGTGATAAGAACATTTGTTGCAGAGAATGCAATAGTAGTATCAGTGCACCGACCTTTGTTTCCATAGTTTGATTAGTGCACCTTAGGTGTGACTATCTCCTCACCCATAGTCCAAGCAGTTCTTCCATCGGGTCATAGTCTCGGTCGTTGTGCAGGAGCTCAAAGTCGTGTGCAATACAAAAGGTAGCAATGAGTACGTCCATGGTCTTTCGAATCATAATACCTTGTTTTCGCAACTTCCGAAAGTTTTCTGCAGCTCTAATGGCTATTTCTTTTCCGACAAAGTCATGATATTCAAGAAATCCATGAGATGCTTTGCTATCTCAAATTGCTTGTTGTCACGAAACCCTTGCAGAAACTCCACGATGATCAAATCCCCGGTAACACCCCTGTCCTGTTCAAGTTCCCGATCAAGAATGTCAGTTTGGGGGGTAACAACCCCATTCACACAGTCTATCCAAACAGAGGTATCTGCAACAATCATAGGATTGTCCTCATTGCATCAAGATCTCCCTCCCACGATAGTTTGCCCCTGAGATCCCGTATTTTGCTTGTTTCTTCATTGCAATATGAAGTTTCAATCCTTCCTCCACCGCCTCTCTCTTTGTTTTGTACCCTGAGACCTGCAACGCTTCATGCATCAATTGGTCATCAATGACAATATTAGTTCGCATGTCAACCTCCTGATAGGAAGAAGAGTCAACCGACTTTTCTTGTCGTTCCTGTATATGGTTATCAAAACACATTCCCCTCCAGCATGGAGAAATACCCCTCTTCACTGAATACCAGATGGTCTAGCACCTTGATGCCTATGATGTCACCAGCTTGCCTCAAGCGCCGTGTCACATCCCTATCCTCAACACTTGGCTCCAAGTTGCCGCTGGGGTGGTTGTGGGCTATTAGGATGGCCGTGGCTCTCTGTCGTACTGCCTCGACAAAAACCTCAGTTATAGCTAAGCGTCGATATTTTGTTGGTGTTACAAAATGGTATACTAAGTTACAAACATTATGTGACAAATGTATATATTTATTTTTGCTCATATTTAGCACCCTCAGTTTCTTCTAAACTGAGGGCATCCACAGGGCAAGCCACGAGGTATTTGAATCCCATAACTACAGATGACTATTGTCATCTGTAGTTAATAAAAATATCTTGTATATTTTAAATTCCGCAATAGGTATGACATATTTCTTCAGTTCCGCTGGAAGTGTAGCCGACGGGGAGAAGTTAATTTATAAACTTGGAATAGAACATCCAGAAAATATAAATGTTTTACTGTCCGTTGCGGAAAAAAACATTGAAAAGGACTAATAAAGGAAGCTGAACAGAATTATATAAAGGTTATACAATTGAATCCCAGTCATAAAACTGTAAAAGAGCAGATTGAAGTTATTGAATTGTATAAAAAGAACCTAATTATTAGAAATATTACTATAATTAACCGTGTAAAAACATCACAAAAAAGAATTTTAAAAAACTTTCATCTTTTAAAACTGATAAATACAACTTTTAAACCTCAGAAAAGATGAGAATTAATCTCTGTAAAGTTTTATCCATAGACTGGTTATCTATTAAGGGAATCCAGATAGATGACGAAAATATTGATTTAGAGGTGACGATACAAGAAAATAATACGAAAATCCTGACTTTTATTGCTGGGAACCTGTTGTTTTTGACAACAATAATAGTGTTAAAACATATGCAATGGGAGTTATAAACTATATAGATACAAATTTTATTGTTTCAAGTGTTTCTTTAGAGCTTTTATCTGCAGGTGTCTATAATAAGCTGGATTTAACAAAAGTAAATCGTATAAATGATGGAATAATTGATCTTAAGTTATCTCTTGAATCAAATTTAATACCTATTGAAGTTGAAACCCATGTAAATGAAAAAGATAACGGTTTAACAAAGAACTTTACTTCTCATAATGTAGATGTGGCATTTAAAAGCGCATTTTCTATAAGAGTAGATGCATTTCTTCATTATAAAGCTTTATGGGATATTCTGGAAAGTAATAGCGGAACGACAAAACCCGAGATTATTATGGCACATAAAGTTTATGGGAATCTATCTATAAACATGGCAGGAACTAAAATGAGTGCCTTAAACACTCTTGAAGGTTTTAACTTTAATTTTATACTTGAAATTATCTATCGTTCTGAATTTAAAGGATGGGGAAGAGGCAATAATTTACCTGCATTTAAATTTAAAACAGCATTGAGCTATTTTCACAATTTAACAGATAGAAACAATATTTCAATTAATGCTGTATGGGTTGCGAGTATTAATCATTATGAATCAGACGGTTTTACATATGGACACCCACTAAGCTCTATGGTCTTCCTTGGTGTTTCAGGTTATATTCCTGAGTAAATTATTACAAATAATGCATTGATTACTAATATTTAATATAATTTTGTGGCTGGTCCAAAAAAGTTAAATCTTTATTGGAAATACGATGTTTTATATGACATTGATAAAGAAGTATTTCACAATGGTATGACTATTGGTTTTGCGGCAAAACTACCATGGGATATCGGTCTTCCCGCCGAAGTAGGAATAGGATTAGATGCAAAAAGAAAGACTGGACCGGGAGTTCAAATTGCGATAGGATTTATAATAACTTTTATGTTATAGGATTTGATCTTAAGATTTTCCGATCAGTTCCCTTGATTGTATGGGGTTGTCAATAGTTTTGTGTAAATATTTTTCTATATTTTTACTCTTCCTT
>CAZJGS010000135.1:0-6539 GCA_964545735.1 uncultured Spirochaetaceae bacterium | reverse complement strand
GCTGATCCAGAAGACAAAGACGAATACAAAGCGGAGAATGTCTTTTTCGTGCCTCTTTCCGCACGATGGAGTTTTTTACAAACCCATGCAAAACAGCCGACAATTGGTAAAACCGTTGACGAGGCAATGGATGCCATAGAACGGGAAAACGTATCTCTTCGAAATGTGTTACCCAAAGTCTATGCGCGTGGCAACCTTGATCCCACAAATCTGGGGGGCCTCATCGACCTGATAAGCAATATTGCATTGGGTGATGCAAAGGCGCGAAGCGCCGATGTGCTGGGGCATGTGTTTGAATATTTCCTTGGTGAATTTGCCCTGGCGGAGGGGAAAAAGGGCGGTCAGTTTTATACGCCTAGATCCGTTGTTGAATTGCTGGTGGAAATGCTTCAACCTGATAAAGGGAGAGTGCTTGACCCCTGTTGCGGTTCCGGTGGCATGTTTGTGCAGTCGGAAAAGTTTGTGGCCGATCATCAAGGCAGGGTGAATGATATTTCCATTTACGGACAGGAGAGCAACCAGACTACCTGGCGACTGGCGAAGATGAATCTGGCGATTCGGGGTATTGATAGCTCCCAGGTGAAATGGAACAACGAAGGCTCTTTTCTCAATGATACCCACAAGGATCTGAAATGCGATTATGTGATAGCCAACCCGCCGTTCAATGACAGTGACTGGAGCGGTGATCTCCTTAGAAAAGACGGCAGATGGAAATACGGCACACCGCCAACCGGAAACGCCAACTATGCCTGGATCCAACACTTCCTGTATCACCTGAGCCCCAGCGGTCAGGCCGGTTTTGTTCTCGCAAAAGGGTCGTTGACCTCCAAAACATCCGGTGAGGGAGACATCCGCAAGGCATTTATCGAGGCCCGACTGGTGGATTGCATCGTCAACCTGCCTGCAAAGCTGTTTTTGAATACGCAGATACCCGCCAGCCTGTGGTTCTTGAGCCGCAACAAGGCAAATGGTAAATTCCGCAACCGGACTGATGAAATCCTGTTTATTGATGCGCGCAATCTGGGGCATCTGATCAACCGCAGAACACTGGAGTTTTCCGCGGAAGATATCGCCACCATCTCCGGGACATACCATAACTGGCGAAACCCTGATGGTGATTATGAAAATGTGAAGGGGTTTTGCAATTCCGCCCCCATTGAACGAGTAGAGGAACTGGATTATGTGCTCACGCCGGGACGGTATGTGGGTTTGCCGGCTGATGAGGATGATTTTGATTTTAATGAGCGGTTTACCAAACTGAAAATGGAATTTGGGGAGCAGTTGAAAGAGGAAGTGAGGTTAAATGAACTGATTATTGAGAATTTGGGGAAGGTGAAAGTCAATGGGTGAGTTGAAGGAAATCAGAAGAAAAGTAGACAAGGCCTTAAAAAGGCTATACGACAAAGATCAGTGTCTTTTTGAAAGAAATCCTCCCCGAGGATTATCTGAACGGTGCATTGTATTCAGATTTGCGCATTATCTCCAACACGAATTCGCAGACTATTATGTTGATTGTGATTTCAACAGTTCATTTTTTGAAAAAGTACAGCCATCAGGGAAACCGATTCCAAACCAAGATGGGACAATAACAAAGCGGTTTGTTGATATTATTATTCATAAAAGGGATTGTGGTAGTGGTAGTGGTTATATAAATAACTTTGTTTGTTTTGAAATTAAAAAATGGAATAACAAAAGAATTAAAGGGATAGAAAAGGACAAGAATAATCTTCGGGTATTAACTACCCAATATGGCTATAAATACGGGTTTCATATTGTTCTGGGAAAGAGCAAAAACAAAACAACTATCGAAGTGTTTGGACAAAATGGATCTAATCATCCGCTACATCTAACTTGGGAGTAAATCCATGCAAAGTGAGTGGAAGGAAATGGTTTTTGACAAGGCTGCCATAATTAACCAAAAAGAGTCGTTGAGTAAAGGCAAGGTTAATGGATGATACAAACGAGATGACACTTACAGACATTATTGAGTTAATCGGAGGTGGAACTCCAAAGACTTCAATGCCAGAATATTGGGGTGGTGACATTCCATGGTTATCTGTCATAGATTTTAATAATGGCAAAAAGTATGTTTTTGATACAGAGAAAAAGATTACCACCCAAGGTCTAAGGAATAGTAGCACAAAGATTTTAAATAAAGGCGATATTATTATTTCTGCGAGAGGAACTGTAGGGGTGATAGCCGTATTAGGTAAGCAGATGGCTTTTAACCAATCTTGCTATGGAGTTAGGGCCATAGAAGGTTTATCCATAAACGATTACATCTATTATTTGCTAAAAGACACTATTCCAAACTTTTTACTAATTGCACATGGCGGAGTGTTTGACACTATTACAAGAGATACATTTAAGGAAATAGATGTAGTTTTACCCCCTCTCCCCGAACAAAAAGCCATCGCCTTAATTCTTTCCAGTCTCGACGACAAAATAGACCTGCTCCACCGCCAGAACAAAACCCTCGAAGCCATGGCGGAAGCACTTTTCAGACAGTGGTTTATTGAGGAAGCGCAGGAGAATTGGAAAGACGGTTGTTTAGGTGATATCGTTGAGCTTGTTTATGGAAAAGGATTAAAAAAAGAAATAAGAACAGGCACAGGTTATCCGGTAATTGGCTCAAGTGGAGTTGTCGGTTACCACTCTGAGTTTTTGGTCGAAGGCCCTGGGATTGTTATTGGCAGAAAAGGTACGCTTGGGAAAGTTATTTACTTATGGGATAATTTTTCCCCAATTGACACGACATATTATATCAAATCAAAAGTTGAATCCGCAGGATTATTGTATGAATACTTCTTACTAAAGACACTTAATTTTGAGGAAATGAATTCGGACTCGGCAGTTCCCGGCCTAAATCGAGATATTGCTTTATCTACAGAAATTAAGATTGCACCTTTAGAAAAAATGCACAAGTTCAATCAGTTTACCTCAACATTTATCGATAAATTGAGAAACAATACAAAGCAAATCCATACCCTCGAAAAACTGCGGGATACGCTATTACCAAAACTGATGAGCTGGGAAGTTAGGATTGAATATGAAGGAGTGCTTTAAAGTGAAAGAACAGACCAATAAAAACATTCTGGAACTGTCATGTTCCGAGGCAAGACGTTTTCTGCTAAAAGGCAAGAGCTATTGCAGCTTTGATTTGCCCAAATATTTTACATTTGATCAACTTATTGCAGACATATCAAAAAAACTTGAAGATAAAAAATTAAGCGATTTTTGCTCTCAAATCCCACGTTTAGACTCAAACGGTGAAGTACAAATTGACAAACAAGGTAACGAAAAGCAATGTTCTGACTCACCAAGAAGCTATGATAAAGTAAACTATAAATTGCTCAATAATAAGGACGGAAAATATGCTTGGAGACCTTTCCAGCTTATTCATCCAGCCCTGTATGTATCATTGGTACACATAATTACAGAAGAAGACAACTGGCATACTATCGTTAACCGTTTTTCTGAATTCTCCAGTAATCCGAAAATTCAGTGTATGAGCATCCCTGTTCAATCTTACACCGAAGAATCTGATAAGGCTGCAATGGTAAGTCATTGGTGGCATGAAGTAGAACAGAAATCTATAGAACTGGCTCTAGATTACCAATATTTATTTCAAACAGATATAACTGACTGTTATGGGTCAATCTATACACACTCCATCGCTTGGGCATTACATGGAAAAAAAATGAGTAAAGAAAACCGCAGGGACAATAGTCTGATTGGAAATGCAATCGATTTACATTTACAAAATATGTCGTTTGGGCAGACAAATGGTATTCCTCAAGGAAGTTTCTTGATGGATTTTGTCGCAGAAATTGTCTTAGGCTATGCTGATTTGCTACTTTCAAACAAGATCGAAAATTTAATAAAAGACTACAAAATAATTCGATATAGGGATGATTATAGGGTGTTTGTGAATAACCCTCAGGATGGAGAGCTAATTGTAAAAGCAATCTCAGAAGTGCTGATTGATTTGGGTATGAAGCTGAGTCCACAAAAAACAACTTCTTCGAATGAGGTTGTGAAAGATTCTTTGAAGGAGGATAAGCGTTATTGGATAGATCATAAAAGAGAAGGGAAAAGTTTGCAGAAACAATTGCTTATAATCCACTCGCTTTCTGATAAATATCCAAACTCTGGCAGTCTGGCTATTGCCCTCAATGATTTTCTAAACCGGATATATAAATCTAAATCAACTCATGAGAACTTAATTATCTTAGTTAGTATTCTTACAGATATTGCATTTAAAAACCCTAGAACATATCCTATTTCATCTGCAATACTTAGCAAACTTATAAGCCTTTTTGATGAAGATACTAAAATATTCACTATTATTAACAAAATAAAGGAACGTTTTGGAAAAATACCCAATACTGGCTATTTAGAACTCTGGCTCCAAAGAATAACATATAAACTCGATAACCAATTCGATTATAATGAGAATTTATGTAAAATAATCAGTGGGAAGGATGCTGATATCTGGAATTCTGATTGGTTGGAATCTAATTTCAAAATATTAATCAACCCCCAAAAAATAATTAGCAAAGATACGCTAGATAGAATCATTCCGGTCATTGAAATTGGCGAGGTCGAGCTCTTTAAGGGGTATCTATAAAAAATGAATAGAATCGAAGAATCACAAATAGAAGAATTCTCCATCGGACTCCTTGAAAAGGGGGAGAGACGGAAGAGAGGATCAGACAATGAAAAAAACAAAAAAGATCCCTGACAATCAGATTGCTGGATATCAGACACCTGAGGGAGGAATTAATATAGAAGTGCTGTACGCCAATGAAAACATCTGGCTGCCTCAAAAACGAATGGCGGAACTGTTTGATGTAGATAGAACGGTTGTTACCAAGCATTTGGGAAACATTTTTTTAGAGAATGAATTACAGGAAGATACAGTATGTGCAAAATTTGCACATACTGCCGAGGATTCCTCGATAGTTCAAATTGAAGGAGAAGGGACGGTCCTGTCATCGAACTTCTCGAAAAGCGGAGCTGCATATACATTCACGTCTTCACCAGCAAACTATATGGAGGCAAATGGTCATGAATAAAAATAACCTCCCCGACAAACAGTCAAATTTCCTCCTCTACACCGGAAGCGATGGGAAAGTGAATATTGAGGTCTTTTTTAAAGACGAAACTGTTTGGCTGACGCAAAAGGCAATCGGCGAGCTTTTTGGTAAAGAAAGGAGTGTCATCACCAAGCATCTTAAAAATATTTTTGCCAGCGGTGAATTAGAAGAACAAAGCAATGTGCAAAAAATGCACTTTGGTCATTCGGATAAACCCATACAATTTTACAGCCTCAATGTTATCATTTCTGTCGGCTACCGCGTCAACTCTTACCAGGCCACGCAGTTCCGCATCTGGGCCACCAGAACTCTGAAGGAATTCATCATCAAAGGATTTGTGCTGGATGATGAACGGCTCAAACAGGGCAAACGGGCTTTTGGTAAAGATTATTTTGACGAACTCCTTGAACGTATCCGGGAAATCAGGGCCAGTGAGCGGCGCTTTTATCAAAAGATTACCGATATATATGCGCTCTCGGCTGATTATGATAACCATGCGCCTATTACCAAAGATTTTTTCGCCACAGTCCAAAACAAGATGCATTGGGCCATCACAGGAAAAACGGCGGCTGAAATCATTTATGATTCAGCCGATGCGACTAAAATCCACATGGGTCTGACCAGTTGGAAATATGCGCCGGACGACAAAATCTTAAAATCAGATGTTGCTGTTGCAAAAAATTACCTGAGTGAAGAACACATAAAAGAACTTAATCAGATCGTTTCAGCCTATCTTGATTTGGCGGAAAACAGGGCACAGCGGCAGATTCTGATGAAAATGGCGGACTGGATTGAATTTCTGAACAACTTTTTGGAATTGTCTAACTATCCCATTCTTCAGGATAAGGGCAAAGTTACCGCATTGGAGGCCAAGCTCAAAGCTGTACAGGAATATGAGGGATACCGTATCGGGCAGGATAAAGACTACCTCTCTGATTTTGACAAAGAAATAAAACGGATTACCGGGAAAAAAGATGAGAAATAAAATAACCGAAAGCGCAATCGAAAAGTTCACCATCGAATTGCTTGAAAAGCAGGGATATCAATACATCTACGCCCCTTCCATTGCTCCCGACAGCGACACACCTGAACGGGAATTGTTTGAGGACGTACTACTCTTGGAGCGGCTGCGGAGTGCCGTCAGCAGGATTAACCCCACCCTTCCAGAGGATATCCAGGAAGATGCCATCAAACAGATCCAGCGACTCAATTCACCCGAGTTGATTGCAAACAATGAAGCCTTCCACCGGATGCTGACCGAAGGCATAAAGGTCAGTTACCAAAAGGACCTGCCTGCGTCCGCAGGACAGGCAGGCGGCACAGAAAGCCGGGGCGACCTGGCCTGGCTCATTGATTTTAAGAATCCGGAAAATAACGATTTCCTCGTTGCAAACCAATTTACCGTCATCGAAAACAATGTCAACAAACGCCCGGATGTAA
>CAZJGS010000134.1:0-6543 GCA_964545735.1 uncultured Spirochaetaceae bacterium | reverse complement strand
TAGTAATAATATATACAACCTTTATTTCTTTAGGTTTACCCGACAGTTTATTAGGTTCGGCTTGGCCAGTTCTTCATTCAGTATTAAATGTTCCAACAGAATATGCTGGAATATTGTCTTTTACTACTTGTATTGCAACTGTAATTTCTTCTTTGTTAGCCATGTGGTTAAATAAAACCTTTGGAACTGGTAAAACTATAGCAATATCGACATTGATGACTTCAGTTGCTTTGTTTGGTTATTCTTTTTCCTCTTCCTTTTTGATGTTAATACCTTTATCAATTGTATTAGGTCTAGGTGGTGGGGCAATAGATTCGGCCTTGAACAACTACGTATCCCTTAATTACAGGGCAAAGCACATGTCTTTTTTGCATGCTTTTTGGGGTTTAGGGGCTACTCTTGGTCCACTAATTTTAAGTATTGGGTTATCGAGTAATAATTATCAATTTGGTTATAGACTTATTGCTTCTATTCAATTAATTTTGGCAATTGTTCAATTATTTTTTATAAAACGTTTTAATAAAGCTGAAACAAATAAAACAACAGCTAGGGAAGGAGAAGAGTTATCCAACTTTTTTGAAGGTACTTCAAGAGCCTGGACTTCCTATCTTGCCATGTTAACCTTCTTTTTCTATTGTTCTGTAGAAACTTCAATGTTTGTATGGATAGCCACCTATAGTGTTAACTATCTAGATTTTAGTGTAGCTAATGCTGCTCGTATTGCTTCACTATTTTTTATTGGTATTACTAGTGGCAGAATTCTCTCAGGTATTATTTCTGAGAAAGTCGGAACTGTAAATATGATATATCTAAGTGCAATTATATCATCCCTTGCTTCAATACTAATGCTATTCAATTTTAACAGTAATATCTCAGCGATTTGTGTTTTAATAATTGGATTTGGATTTGCTTCCCTTTATCCTTCTATGATTCATAGAACACCTAGAAGATTTGGATCTGCAATTAGTTCAAAGATTATTGGATACCAAATGGCAAGTGCTTATTTAGGTTCTGCTTTCATGCCACCAGTTATTGGTGTCATAATGCTTAGCTTCGGGTATAGAATACTTCCATTTCTAATATTCTTTTTCTCTTTGATTATAATTATATTAACAAAAATAATTGAAGTACAAAAATCATAAACTCTTTTTAAAATAAATATTTTAGTTATCATAAACAATTCTTTAGATTAAATTATTAGAATGCTCAGTTATTCTAATAATTTAATTTAAGTCAAAATGTGTGTAAAATAAATAATAAAAATACTTAAATGATTTTTAAGTTTTCAAACTCTTTGATTCTTCGAAAATACAAAAAAACACTATATTTATGCTTGTATACAAATGTTTATTAACTTATATTAAAACAACTTAATCAACAATGTTGCAATTTGTTGCAAAAAAATGTTGACAACACACGAAATCTTATTACAATAGATATGAGTTAGAGTTTTGTTTCTAGCTCAAACATGGAAAAATACCAAGGAGTAACACATGGGAGATATTATGCGTCCGGTTTCTTTCGGGGAACTAATAAACAGAGTTATAGGTGAATATAAAAATCATGATTCAATATTCTCACTATCCAAAGAACAATTCTTTGTGGATAAGCGGGAGAAAAGTGGAAGTGTTTTTAACCAAAGCTGTAGTACATATGTTGGACCAGCTGCTGGGCCACACACTCAGTTAGCACAAAATATAGTAACAAGTTACCTAGCCGGTTCTCGCTTTATTGAATTAAAGACTGTTCAAATTTTAGATAGATTAGAAGTTGCTAAACCTTGTATAGATGCTAGAGATGAAGGATATAATGTAGAGTGGTCTACAGAATATACCTTAGAAAAAGCTTGGGATGAATATGCTAAAGCTTGGATTCTTTGTCATTTGATCGAATCTTTATTCAATGATGGGAAAGTAACAGAGCCAACTTTTATATTTAATATGAGTGTTGGTTATGATTTAGATGGTATTAAAACAGAAAGAATGCAAACTTTCATTGATTCAATGTTAGATGCAAGTAAAGATGCTCGTTTTAAAGAATATCTAGAAGAATTAAATGCCCTAATAAAAGATGGCGATTTATTAGCTGGAACTTCTTTTGCTGGACTAGAGGAAAAATTAGTTGATAATTTAACAAATAGCATTTCAAATAAGATTTGTGAATCTGTAACTATTAGCACAATGCATGGTTGTCCTCCAAAAGAAATTGAAGCAATTTGTAACTATATGCTTAAAGAGAAGCATATTGATACTTTTGTTAAATTGAACCCAACTTTATTAGGTTATGATGGTGTAAGAAGTATTTTAGATAAATTAGGATATGATTATATACATTTATCAAGAGATTCTTTTGATCATGACTTACAATATAATGATGCTATTAGCATGCTTAAAAGATTAATTGCTTTAGCTAAAAAAGAAGGTAGAGGTTTTGGTGTAAAACTAACTAATACTTTGGGCTCAGTTAATGATCAAGGTGAATTACCAGGGGATGAAATGTATATGAGTGGAAGAGCTCTTATGCCAATCTCTGTTAATGTAGCTGCTAAACTATCAACAGAATTTAAAGGGGATCTTCCTGTTTCTTATTCTGGTGGTGCTAATGCCTTAACAATTACAGATATTTTTGAAACTGGAATTAGACCAATTACAGTTGCAACTGATATGCTTCACCCAGGTGGTTATGCAAGAATGACTCAGATGGCAAACATCTTAGACAGAAGTGCTGCATGGGATATGAAGAAAATTGATGTTGATAAATTAAATGATTTAGCTAAAAAATGTTTAGAGAGTGAATATTTAGAAAAAGCCTTTAGAGGAACTGATCAAGCAAAAGTTTATGAGGATTTACCTTTAACTGATTGTTATATTGCTCCTTGTATTGAAGCGTGTCCTATTCACCAAGATATACCAGATTATGTGGCATTAATGGGTGAAGGTAGATATGCAGATGCTTTAGCTGTAATTTATTTGACAAATCCACTTCCTTATATTACTGGAACAATTTGTGATCACCAATGTCAACTTCATTGTACAAGAATGGATTATGAAGGTTCAGTAAAAATTCGTGAAGTTAAAAAACAAGCTGTTGAAAATGGCTTTGCAGACTTTAAAGAAATGTGGGTAGCTCCTGGTGAAAAATCAGAGTTAAAAACTGCCATTATTGGTGCAGGTCCTGCAGGCTTATCGGCTGCTATGTTCTTAGCTCGCTCTGGTTTCCAAGTAACTATTTTTGAAAAAGAAGCAACTGCTGGTGGCGTTGTAAAGAATGTTATTCCTGAGTTCAGAATTCCTGAAGAAGCAATAAATAGTGATGTAGACTTTATCAAAGCTCACGGTGTAGATATTAAATTTGGTGTTTCAAAAGAAGAGACTAAAATTGATGTACTTAAAAAAGCTGGTTTTGATTATATATTTTTTGCAATCGGTACAGAAAAAGACAATCCTTATTCACTAAAAGGTGGAGATTCAGTTGTTATTGAAGCTCTTCCCTTCTTACGTGCTTTTAGAGTTGGTAGTGATGAAGCAACTCTTGGTAAACATGTTGTTGTTCTTGGTGCTGGTAACGTTGCTATGGATACCGCTCGCTCTGCAAAACGTGTCTCAGGTGTTGAAGATGTTACTATTGTATACAGAAGAAGTTTAGTAGAAATGCCTTGTGATAAGGAAGAATATAAATTTGCATTAGAAGATGGAATTAAGTTTGAATTATTAACAAATCCTAGTGAATATAAAGATGGTAAGTTAACACTTGTAAAAATGGAACTTGGCGAACCTGATGAATCAGGAAGAAGACGTCCTGTTGCAACTGATGAAACTAAAACCATCCTCTGTGATAATATCATTTCAGCTATTGCATCTCATGTGGATGAAGACGATCTTAATTACTATGGCCTTCCTGTTAATGAGAGAGGCAAAGTTGTTTGTGATAAAGAGACTCTTGAATCATCAATTGAAGATGTTTATATGATTGGTGATATGGAAAGTGGTCCTTCAACTGTTGTTGAATGTATTGCATCAGCTAGAAAAGCAGTAGATGCTTGTGTTGATAAAGTTCTTGAGTCTATGGATGATGAAGATCTTGATGAAGAAGAATTTGAGCATGACGGAGAGTGTGAATGTGGCTGTAATGATGATGATGAAATCAACATTGAAGAATTAACAGCAGAAGAAAATAAATATTTCAAACAATTAAATGTTAGAAAAAGTAATATTACATTAGAAGTTGATAAGGATACTAAAAAATTCTTAGAAAACGAGGCTATGAGATGTAATGAATGTTCTTACCTTTGTAACAAATGTGTTGAAGTATGTCCTAACAGAGCTAATGTAGCAATTGATGTTAGAAATACTGGGGTATTTGAGGATCCATTCCAAATTGTTCACCTAGATGCTTATTGTAATGAATGTGGTAACTGTGCAACTTTCTGTCCATATGACCAAGCTCCTTACAAAGAAAAATTAACTTTATTCTCCAGAAGAGATGATTTTGATAATTCAACCAATCCTGGTTTCTTAGTTGATGGTTCAGATGTCCTAATTAGATTAGAAGGCAAACTATACAACTGTGAAATGAACGGTGAAGGTATTTTAGAAGGCGAAGAAGGTGTAAGTGATGAAGTTGCGGCTATCATTGAAGAAATCTTCTTATCATATAGTTACCTTTTAGGTGATGTGGACGAGTAGGAGTTACAATGGATACACTATTTAAAAATGTTCGAATTATGCAAACCAAGGCTCCCTTTGAGGTTGTTGAAGGTGTTGATGTACTAGTAAAGGGCGATAAAATCGCCCGTATTGGTAAAAACCTAAAAAGTGAAGGTGCTAAAATTATTGAAGCTAAAGGTAAAACTTTAATGCCAGGTAATGTTTGTTCTCACCATCACTATTACAGTGGTTTATCAAGAGGTATGCTAGTTAATGCAGGTCCACAAACAGATCTAATACAAATTTTAAGAGAATGGTGGTGGCGATTAGATAGGTCCCTTGATGAAGAAGCTTGTTATTATTCTTCTCTTATTAGCTCTCTAGATGCAATTGCAGCAGGGACTACTAGTGTTGTTGATCATCATGCAAGTCCTAACTATATAAAAGGTTCTTTATCTACCATTAAAAAAGGTATGGAAGAGGTTGGCCTTCGTGGTATGACTTGTTATGAAGTAACCGCTAGAAATGGTGGAATGAGTGAAGTTGAAGCTGGTGTACAAGAAAATATAGATTTTGCAACCAGTGGAACCTCAAACATGGTTAAAGCAATGATAGGTGGTCACGCTCCATTTACTATTCCTGATGAAGGACTAAAGTTGATGAGTGAAGCTGTGAAAACTACAGGTTGTGGTATTCACCTACACGTTGGGGAAGGTGAGTATGATCAAATTTATTCTCATCACAAGTATGGAAAAGATATTGTAGCTAGATTAGAAGATTTTGATCTTTTACATGAAAATAGTTTATTAGTACATGGTATCTATTTGAATGAAAATGAAATCAAGACTTTGAATGAGCGCAAATGTTTCTTGGCTCATAATCCAAGAAGTAATATGAACAATCAAATTGGTTATAATAATAAATTATCAATGGTTGATAAATTAATTATTGGAACCGATGGTTGTGGTGGAAATATGTTTGAAGAATTAAAAATTGCTTTCTTTGAGAATAGAGATGAAAAAGGTACTTGGTGGCCAGATAGTTTTGTAAATGCCATGAATAGAGGAAATGATTTAATTGAAACTTATTTTGATGGTAGTTTCGGTCAAATTAAAGAAGGCTATAAAGCTGATTTAACACTGCTTGATTATAAAAGTCCTACTCCTTTAGTAAGTGGTAATGCTGCAGGACATTTTGTCTGGGGTATGAGTTCAAATAGCGTTCATTCTGTAATGATTGATGGTAATCTGGTTTATGATAACCGTGAATTTGTTGGTCTGGATGTTGATGAAATTTACAAAAAAGCAAGTGAAGTAGCAAAGAGAGTTTGGGAAAAAGTAGATACTTTAGCCCCATAATATAAATAAAAAATATAAAATTAATTAAAATAGGCTTTTTAGCCAAGGAGAAACACACATGACAATTAATGAGCAAATTTTAGCTAAAGCAGCTGAGTATTCAGATTACACAGCAAAAAACCTTTCTAAAATGGTCCAAGCAAAGAGTTACAGTAGCCAAGAAGAGGATGTATGTCGTCTTATTGTTGAACTATGCAAAGAAGCAAATTTCGATGATGTAAGAATAGATGGTCTAGGTTCTGTTATTGGTAGAGTTGGTAATGGTCCTAAAACAATCGCTTTTGATGCTCATATTGATACTGTTGAAGTAGGAAATATGAAAAACTGGGATTTTGATCCATTCTCAGGTGAAATCAAAGATGGTTTAGTATTAGGAAGAGGTACTTCTGATCAAAAAGGTGGAGCTGCTTCAATGATTACAGCTGGCCGTATTCTTAAAGAATTAAACTATACTGGCGAATACACTGTTTACTTTACTTTCACAGTAATGGAAGAAGATTGTGATGGTATGTGTTGGAAGTATTTAATTGAAGAAGAAA
>CAZJGS010000133.1:0-6557 GCA_964545735.1 uncultured Spirochaetaceae bacterium | reverse complement strand
ATCACCGCTACCCAGATGCTCGAGTCGATGATCACTAACCCGAGGCCTACACGTGCGGAGGCCGGGGATGTCGCGAACGCCATCCTCGACGGAACAAGTGCGGTCATGCTCTCAGGAGAGACTGCAGCAGGAAACTACCCGCTACGTGCCGTGAAGATCATGAAGAAAATCATCACCCATACTGAAGCAAGTCTCATCTATCATAGGCTCGTCCTCGACCAGCGGTTGAATCAGGAGGATATCGAGATCAACCGGAAGAAGAGCACCACCGAGGCAGTCGGAATGGCAACACGTGAACTCGCCATGGAGATCAAGGCAGCCTATATCGCTTGCTTCACCCATTCCGGAGGTTCTGCCCGACTGATATCGAAGTTCAGACCGGCTGTTCCGATTATCGCCTACACCCCGATCAAGCAGACTGCCCAGCGTCTCGCTCTCTCCTGGGGAGTCACTCCGATCCTGATACCTCCCTTGAGTTCACTCGATGAACTACTCGAGATCGCACCGAAATACCTGCAGACCATCGGATATGTCAAACCGGGAGATAAAATCGTCATTACCGCAGGAGTCCCGGTAGGATCTCCGGGCAGGACGAACATGATTAAGGTGGTAGAGATTTAATAAACACAAAACGGTTCTCTCTGTTGAAGGCAGCAGATCTCTTCTTGGTGTGTACGTGGCTCATTATCATGGAATCGTACAACTTCTTCGCAGATTCTCTCTGGGATACCGCAGAGGCTCAATTTTCTGCGCAATGATCAATGGAAAGCGACCCATATGGATATGACATTACGTCAGTTGGATACGAAGGGAGAACTCAAGGAACTGTGAGAGAAGAATTTCATCCTCCCCTCTGATTCCAGCATTGAGGAGTGGGAACTTGTTCCACATACGAACGGAAGAATCGCAGACAAGAAAGAGCTTGAAGATCAGGGAAGAGGGTATCAGAAAGCTTCATCCGTGGGGTATTAGACCATCACACTTGATTCAAAGGAAGCCGAGAGGGTGACTTTTACATTGTTAAATGAATTAAATAAAGAATTTTTAGCAATTGAAAATATTACTAATGAAGAAAAATGAAAGTAAAACCACACAAAGGCTTCAGAATATAGATTAAGGCTCTGTTTATGACGTTTAGGTCTTTTTGTTAAAAAGGCAAAAATCCATAAGTTGAGCTTTCTTCTTCAATTGAATTTGATGAAGACTCTTTTGATGAGTTTTCATCTATAATATTTTTATATACAAATTCCGGATATCGCTTGTTTGAAAGTCCTTTATAAGTTAAAGGAGCTTTTACTTCTTTCAATATCTCAAAAAGTATATTTGCTTTTTCTACTTTTTTGAAGGTGTCGGTGAAAGTTTTTCTGTTCTTCCCCCTGTTGTTCGCTCCTTGTTCTAAGGTAGCAAACATTCCTTGTTTATTTAAGATACTGTCCAAACCCCGGTCTTATTATATTCTGATTAAATTAATAAAAAACTTGATAAGAAAGCAATGGTAATTGCAAAAGCAAGATACTGATCAGTAAAGTCAGTTTTTAAACTTTTCAATTTATGTAGTATTTTTGAACCAGGTTTATTTGTTGCAATTATAAATAATAATATACCTCCTAAAACTGTATAAAGAGTTTTTAGGAGATTTGATTTAGAGAAGAATATGGTAGCTTTGATTGGTCTTTGATTTGTGGAAATAAACATATTTTCTAATAATTCAAAAAGTTCTTGAGCAAAAATTCCAGTTAATAATGAAAGTAATGCCAATATAATTAGACTTAAATGTATAGAAAATGGAAATTTTGATGTAGGTAATTCTTTAATTGGCTTTTTTATTTCTTTTGATGGTAAAAATATTCTAGATAATTTTATAAAAGAAGCAATTGTACCAATTCCAGCAATACTTAATATAGTGTAGTGAATACTTGTTTTTACATAATAAGTTAATAGTGTTTTACTGAAAAAGCCATTAAAAGGAGGAATTGCCATAATTGATAGAGCTCCAATTAAGAAACAAATCATAGTAAGAGGAAACTTTTCACCTTTTTGACGAAGCATATAATTTACTCCTCTTATTTTATAAACATCTCTAGATCCAGCAGCATCTGTGGCAGTGCCAATAGATAAAAATAATAATCCTTTAAAAATTGCATGACTAAAAGAATGAAATAGAGCAGCAATTAATAATAAAGCTCCTATAGTAGTATCTATTCCGTGATGTAAGGCTAGTGCCCATGCTGTTACTATATAACCAATTTGGCTAATAGAGTGATAAGCTAAAAGCTTTTTAGCATCAGATTGAGCTAGAGCAAATAATACACCAATTAATGCTGTTGCAGCGCCTATATAGCTAAGTAAAAGAGTTAAATTTTGCAGTACTGGTGAAAGAGAAAACACTCTAACTAAAACAAACAGTGGTATTTTAATTAGTATTCCAGATAGAAGGGCAGAAACGGCATGTGGAGCTTTTGAGTGTGCATTAATTAGCCATCCCGAAAGTGGCATAATAGCAACACGTAATAAAATAGGAACTATCAATAATAAAAGACACACTAGTGCAAGATTTTGCTCTTTAGCTGATAGAGTCATAAGAGTTTTTGTTATTTCTTGATATGCTAAACTTCCAGTTAAACGGTATAGTCCAAAAGAACCTAGTAAGAAGAAAACCATAGAAGAGGAAGAATACATCATATAATTAAAAGCAGCAAAAACTGCACTTCTTTCTTGTTTACTTGCAATTAATACATATGCAACTAGTCCCATTACTTCTAAACATACAAATAAGTTAAATATATCACTAGTCATACTGATGGCTGCTATTGTAGCACTTTGTATTAACACTAAGGCTGTAAAATAAGAATGTGCGGGTCCAACTTTTCTTGAGTAAATCCAAGCAGGTATACTTAGTAAATTGGTTAATAAAATCATTACAAGTGATAGTGAATCAAATTTATATATGATACCAATTTTAGGAGTATAAGATCCAATTACAATACTCAAACTACCATTATTAATAACATATGGATATAATAAGAAAACAATGAGTATAGGTAGTAAAAGACCAATTAAGATACCAATATATTCACAAAAGCGTCTAAGCTTAACTGGGAAAAAACTTTTAGACATTAAAACAATGCTAGCTGCTAGAAGCGGTAAAAAGATTGGGGCTAAGAAAAAATTATCAATATTCATTTTCTAGTCTCTCTTTTATAATTGTTATATCTAATGATCCTGTTGTCTTATAAAGTCTTACACTCATTGCAAGAGAAAGAGCAGTAACACACACTCCTATAACTATAGCCGTAAGCATAAGTGCTTGAGGTATAGGATCAACTATGTTTTGTATTTTATCGTTTAAAATGGGGGCTTTATCTCCGATTCTACTAGCTTCTAAAATGAATAATAATACTACAGCAGAATTTAATAAATTTAGTCCAATGATTTTCTTAATTATATTTTTCATGCTAATTAGTCCGATAAATCCTGTTATAAAAATAAGGAAAATTAGAACTCGCTCAATGAGCATGTTGGCCTCCCATCATAGCTATAATCATAACTGCTAAGCTAGTTCCTACTTTTAATCCAATAATAATATTTAAAAGAATAATAATGCTTGCTGAAACAAAAGGACTATCTGTAGCTATACTGCTGAAAAAGCCATCAGTAAAAAAAACTACATAGGTTGTAACCAAAATTAGAGATATAAAGGAAAATGCTTCAATTCTAGAGAGAACAACACTATTAGTAAGTTTAGTTTTGACTTCAGTTCCTAAAGCTAAAAAAACAATTGCAGAAGCTACTATAACACCACCTTGGAAACCTCCTCCAGGAGATATATGTCCATATAGCATTACATATAATCCAAAGAGTAAGATTATTGGGCCAAGTTTTGATGCAACAACTTCTACTAGATTAGTTCTAAGAGCATTTTGTGGTCGCTTTTCTGGAGACAAAGATGACTCTGTTTCTACACTCTCTAATGTTTGTTTATGTAAGTTTAATAGTATAGACATTGTCCCTGTTATAGCGACAAGTAATACTAATGTTTCTCCTAAAGTATCCATAAGTCGATACCCAAGGTATATTGAACTAACTGTATTTGATGCTCCAGTTTCATTAAATGCTTGATTAAACAAATAATCTCTAGCTAAAGTAGGCCAACTTTTATTACTTAAAATTATTGGTAATACTGCTAATGAGATAATAAAAGTGGTTAGAAATATTTTAAAAAAACTTGTTTTCTTCATTATTTCTCCTCGTCTTTTCTCTTAGTATGTCTAATTGCCCATACATATATGATTGTAGATACACCAACACCAACAGCGGCTTCAGTTATAGCAACATCAGGAGCTTTTAAAAAAGTAAATAATAAAGCACTTAGAATACTAATAGCAGATAAAGCTATAATTGAATGTAGCAAATCTTTGGCAATTAGTGAAAAGATAGCTAAACAAAGGATTAAACTAAGTAATAAGATATTCATAGACTTTTATCCTCTTTTTTCATAGAGCGACGTTGATCATCTGCTTCTTCTGATTCCCAGATAAATTTACCTACAATTGAGCTACCAGTGGGAGCTGAAATAAGAAAGAAAATAATTAGAATTATAATACGAGATGTTAGTGCTAGTGATGGAGATAGAATTAATAATGCTATAAGATATGAAAATATTGTTGTAGTACCACAAAGAGAGCCTGCATGTAGACGACTATATGGGTCTTTAAAACGGAAAAGGCCAATCATTCCTACAATACCAAAAGCAGTGCCTATTATAAAAGCAATAAGAGCTAATACTTCTCGTATAATCATAGGCCATCCTTTGTGTTTTTAAGAAATCTTGTAATTGCTAGGAATCCTAAAAATCCAAAAATATCATAAACAAGTGCTACATCAAGATAGAGAGATCTCTGTGTTTCTACACCCCAGAGCACTAACAGTGCTAAAGTTACTGCTGATAAAATATTCATAGCTACTAATCGATCACTAGAAGTAGGCCCGATTAGTAATCGTATGAGTGTTATTGTAGCAAATACAAGTAAAGAATATTTCATTCCTGATAGAATAAAGTTTGTCACTTCCAAGTCCTCCCTAATGTTTTTTCAATATTAGTTTTTATAGTTTCTCCTGCAGCTTTATTATGTATAGTGCTACATAGAAGCCAATGGACTATTAAATGGTCATCATTAAGATCTAAAGTTAGTGTACCAGGAGTAAAAGTGATCGAATTTGCTAATATAGTTCTTGCGATATCTGATCTAAGCCTTGTTCTAAAGTGAACTATACGTGGATTTGTATTGCCAGTAAAAACAGCTTTAACAACTTGGAAGCTTGATTTATATAAATTTGCTACCATTATTATTAAAAAAAATATTAAGTAAAATGGATTAGGGATAAAAAACTTTAGATTTGCTTCATGTTTTGGTAAAAATATATGGAATGTAAGACTTGCTGTTAATAAAGATGCAAATAATCCAAATATAAGTGTAAAAGTTTCTGTAGTAGCGGTAAATAGAATCCACATAAAGAAAAGAAAGAGGGTGGTTAATATAAATCTTAAGAGCGCCCAAGTTCTTCTGTAATTCATCTATTTCTCCTTTTGTTTTATCAAGTTTAAAAAAGTTTCAGCATCTGGTGCTTTAAAAAGTCCTTCTCTAAAAGAAGTATGACTGAGGATACGAGCTAATCTGCTTAATATTTTTAGGTGGTAACTAGCACTTTTTTGTGGGCCAACTAATAAAAAGACAAGTTTAACATTCTTTTTATCTAGAGCACCTAAATTAAGTGCTGGTTTGAGACGTATAACTGCTATCAATGATTTTTTCATTGATGGACATCTAGCATGTGTTATTGCACATTCATTACCCATACAAGTTGTATGAAACCCCTCATTAATAACCTTATCCATCAATGTTGCTGGTGCAATATCTGGAAGTCTTTCGCTGAGTTGATTTGTTAGAGCTTTGATAATTTCATCGATTGATTGCATTGGTTTATCAAGCAAAATACATGACTTCTCGATTAATGCATTAATTCCATCCATAGTACTATACCTCTTCGCCTTCTTCTATTAAACCTGCTGCCCAGTCCACAGGTAAGGTGAACATTATGCCAGCTCCTGGACTTTCTAGTCCACCAACTACTTCATCAACAAGCTCTTTAGCTTTTTTTATAACTTCATCGCTATAAACAACAGAGAAGATAGTCTTGTTGTAGGGTTTATTTCCTTTCATGAAATCTTTGAATTTAGCAAATAAAGGTACTTCGTAGCTTAAAAATCTACCCATACCCTCAGAGTCAAGTATAGTGGAACCTGTGATACCAGCTTCTACATAAGCCTCCATCACTTCTTCCAATAACTCTTCGTCATTTAATACAAATACCAACAATTTCATGCTTAATTCCTATAATTCATTACTAAGATTATAGCTCATAATAGCATATCATATTTTTGCGGTCAATTATATTTATTGATAAATATAACGGTTTAAACATGTAAAGATTTTAATTTATTTATAAATCAAGTAAAGAAATAGTAGTAAAATTCATTAAGTTAGGATTTGTATATG
>CAZJGS010000132.1:0-6566 GCA_964545735.1 uncultured Spirochaetaceae bacterium | reverse complement strand
GGGTATTTGGATCCCATAACTACAGATGCCTAACGGCATCTTTCGTTAATAAAAGTAAAAATGAATTTTTTAATATCAAGAACTACCTTTATATAACTATAGAAACACTTACAAGTGAATTAGATATAGTTAATTTGAATAAAACTATTTTAACTTTTGAATTAGAATTCAATAAATTACCAGTGATTGAAAAAGAACTAAGCAAGTTACAAAGTAATGTGGATTCTCTTGAAGCTATAAGAAAAGAGTTAAATTCCCTCTTAGAGCAAATTTCACTAACCGCTGCAGCCGATAATAATAGTGTTAAATTAGTAAGTCCTGCAGTAGTGCCTACCAATCCCATCAGTCCCAATAAATTGTTAATCCTGGCTATTAGTATATTATTAGGGGGAGCCCTTTCAATATTATTATGCCTTTTATTACATATGAGGGATGATACTATTCACTCTTTAGACGAACTAAAAGATTTGACAAATTCAAATACACCTTTTTTAGGATGGATTCCATTAGTAATCAAAAAAAATAAAACTAAAGTTACAGAGAAAAATGAAAACAAAGATATATTAATCCTGAACAATCCTGATTCTAACCTTTCAAACCGTTTTAAAATATTAGTTTCCAACATCATTTATGGACAAAACAGCACTAATAAAACTTTCATGATAACAAGTCCGGGTATAAGTGATGGCAAAAGTTTTTTAACTAGTAATATTGGTATTACTCTTGCTAAAAATGGATATAGAATTCTAATAATTGATGGAGATATAAAAGCCCCTTCATTAGAACAAAATTTTAATTTAAAACCGAGTAAACATGGATATATTAGAGCAATACAAGAAAATATAGATTTAAACAAAATGATAATAAACCCTTTGCCTCACTTAGATAATTTACAAATTATATCACCTGGAAGATCTGACCTGGTTGCTGCAGTTTTTTATAAAAAAACAAAATATAATATTGAATTTAATAAATTTGCTGAAAATTATGACTACATACTAATTGATGCCCCTCCATTAGAATTTGCTTCAGATCTGCTATGTTATATTAATTATATTGATTCAATACTAGTATGCACCAGATTAGGAATTTGTACTAAATCAAGTTTCGTTTTACTAAAAGAACAGTTAACCGATTTTCAAGATAAAATGGGAGGAGTTATTGCTACTGGCTGTACATTAGAACATGTTAAAGGTTCAATAAATAAATATAATTATTATTATCATCATTACTCTCATTATAATTCAAAAGAAACTAGCAACAATGATAAATTGGAATTTGTAAAAAAAGAAAAAAAAGCCAAGAAAATATATAAAAAAACTTTCAAAACAAGGAAAAATCAATTTAATAGCTAAAGATATTCATCCCCTAAAATATGATTATTCTTATCTCAATAACTTTTATGTTAATTGACTAGCCTATTTTTTCTAATACCTAAAGCCTAATAATTGGCTACATATTTATTGATAATGCTTAATTCATTTGTATAAAACTTATTCAATTTCCTACTTAATTAAGAGAATAATGTCAAATAGTAAAATATTTTACTTTTATTTTGATATTATGCAAATGGGAAGGTATAATCAAGAATATATTAAGAAGATAAAAGGATAAATAATGCTATCAAAACTATGGTTTAGAATATTTTTTGGTGTTTTAATAGTATTTATAGGATATTTAATAGTGAGCAATTTTTTTATAGTTTCTCCACCACCTAAAACCTTTAGGATTTATTATGAAAAGATCAACACTAAAATATTAGTGGATATGACAAATTATGATTTAAATATTGTTGAAGCGAGTTTCTTTACTAAAGATGATGTTGAAGCTTTACATACTACTGATTCAAAAATTGTTGGATATTTATCTTTGGTTGAAATAGGTCATTGGGATACTATTTTAGTAGCAGACTTACTAGAAGAAGATTATCTATTAGATAATTTTAATAAAAAGCTAAAAAGTCGTAGTGGATCAAATTACCTTGGAGATTTATCATCTAAACATTTTCGAGAAGTACTTATGAAACATCTAAAGATCAGAATTTTAAATAAAGGTATGGATGGCGTATTCTTTGATACTTTGGATTGGATTGATTATTATGCATCAAATGAGAGACTTTCTACAAAACTTAAACAAGGATATGAAACCTTTTTAATTGAATTAAAAAAGGAATATCCTAATATAATAATAGTACAAAATAGAGGATTAGAAAGCTACAGGTCATTTAGTAAAAACTATATTGATGTTTTTTTATGGGAAAATTTTGACTCTCCTTATCCAACCCAGAATGATAAAAAAATACTTGCTCTTAAAGAATTTAGAAAGATAGTTAAAAAAAATGATACTGAGGTATATGTTATCTCATTTAAAAACGAAGAGGTAAATAGAAAAATTATATGCAAATTTGGATGGAGTTTTATCTTCAGTCAAATGGAAAACAGATATTCAGAATGGGATATTTTACAACGATAAAGGTAAATAAATGAAATTAAAAAAAACAAACTTAATTATTATATTATTATTATTATTATTCACATTGAGTTCTTGCTCAAAAATATATCAAAAATCAGATGTTGATACCTCCATCGAAGATAACCCAGGAGTTTATGAATATGATACTATAGCAGAAATAAAAGAAGCTTATATTACCGTTATAAAGCCTAAAAAGGACCAAGAACAATACAATTATACTCTAAATGAATTGAATTCAAATATTATTGATGAAAGACTAAAATACAAACCAGAAGTAAGAGTTATTTTTCAAGAAGGTAAAGACGGAATTATTGACAAAACAGATTACGGCTTCGGGTTAAGTGAATACAACGCTACTATGAGACTCAGAGGTCAATCAGCTAGGCTTGCTGATTTAAAGTCTTATAAAGTTATCCTTAATTCAAAAGCTCCTTGGGATGGTTTTGTAAAAGTTAACTTAAATAAACACCCCTTTGATGATTTAAGAATAAGAAACAAATTAACCTTTGAATTGATAAAAAACATTCCAAATATAACAAGTGCTAGAACACAATTTGTTCATCTCTTTGTAAAAGATTTTAGTGAAGGTGATTATTCTAAACCTTATGAAGATTATGGCTTGTTTACCCAAATAGAAAATATAGATACCAGATATTTAGAAAATCACAATTTAGATCAATATGGATATTTATATAAAGTAGAAAACTTTGAATTTAAAAGATATGAAGATATTCTTAAAGATGTTACTGACCCTTCTTATGATGAAGGTGACTTTGAAGATATATTAGAAATTAAAGGTCTTGATGATCACAAAAAACTATTAAATATGCTAGATGATGTAAACAATGACTTTGTTAACATCAACCGAGTTATAGATACACATTTTGATAGTGAAAACTTCTTAACCTGGCTAGCTTTAAATATATTAACCGATAATGTTGATACGCAAACTAGAAACTATTTTTTATATAGCCCATCAGAGACTTCTACTTGGTACTTTCTACCCTGGGATTATGATAAAAGCTTAGGTGGATACAGTACTAATAGACCTATTTGGACAAAAGGCGTTTCAAATTATTGGGGAAATGTACTGATAAATAGATTTTTAAGAAATGATAACAACTTAGTAGCACTTACCCAAAAGGTTGAAGAACTAGCTCTAATTTTAAATGAAAAAGAAATGGATAAATATATAGATATCTATAAAGAGATTGCTCTTGAGTATTTACATAGATACCCAGATAACACAATAGATAATGATAGCGACGAGGAACTTGAGGCTGAATTTAAAGAATTAAGAGGATCAATGAGTGTAAATAAAATTGAATATTACAAGAGTGTTGAAAGGCCTATGCCTGTTTTCTTAGATTCTCCTTATCTTACTGGGAATTTCATGGAATTCCGATGGTCATCTTCTTATGATTTTCAAGATGATCTTATTTATTATTCGTTTGAGTTAAGTGATAGTCCAAATTTTGAAAATAATATTTATGAAAAAAGTGGTTTATTAACAAATGAAATAATAGTTAAAAGAATTCCTGCAGGACATTATTTTTATAGAGTCTATATTACAGATTCTAAAGGAAATAAGAGTGATGCCTTTGATATATACTTTGATGATGAAGCTTTGACTTATCATTATGGGGTTAAAGATTTTTATGTTAACTAGGAGCCCTTATGAAATTTAGACATGAACATAAATTTTTAATAGAGTATGACACCTATATAAGGTTGAGGACTACTTTAAAGAGAGTAATGCAATTGGATGACAATTCAATTGAAAATACAGGATATCATATAAGGAGTCTTTATTTTGATGACACTTATGGTAGTGCCTTGTATGAAAAATTGTCTGGCCTTTCGGTGCGTCAAAAGTTTAGAGCTAGAATTTATAATTATTCCGATAATAAAATAAAATTGGAAATAAAAAAGAAATATCAAGATTTTACCAATAAAATTGGAGTAACTATAACACGTGATGAATATGAGAAACTATATCAAGGGAATGTAAGTGATTTTGCTTTTTCAGATAACCTGGTTAAGCGAAGTTATTATTTAGAAACTAGAAATAATCTATTAAGACCTACGGTCATAGTTGATTATTACAGGGAGGCATATGTATTACCATACAATCAAATTAGAGTAACTTTCGATAAACAGCTTTCTGCATCAAAACCCTGTATTGATATTTTTTCAGATAAAATAATTACAGAGTACTTACCTGATACTTATTCTAGAATTTTAGAAGTTAAATATAATAATTTTTTACCAACACATATTAAAACAATTCTTGAACAATATGATTTAACGAGATTATCTGTTTCAAAATTTTTATTATGTAGTGATATAATACAATAGGGAGAATTAAAATGGACACAGCTCTTAATTTTAACGATATAATTAAAAAAAGTGTAATTCAATCATCTTTTTTGGGAAACTTTTCAATATTCGATATTGTAAGTGTTATTTTTGTTTCACTTGTAGTGAGTCTTTTTATGTTTTTTATTTATAAAAAAACATATGGTGGAAATGTTTATAGTCATAGATTTAATACTTCTTTAGTTTTAATGGCATTAATAACATCAGTTATAATAATGACTATAAGCTCGAATCTAGTATTATCTTTAGGTATGGTAGGTGCTTTGAGTATTGTTAGATTTAGAACAGCTGTAAAAGAGCCTTTAGACATTGTTTTTATGTTTTGGGCAATTGCAATAGGCATTACAACAGGTGCAAAATTATATGCACTTTCAGCTATTAGTTCTTTGTTAATTGGTTTGGTTTTGGTTGTACTTTTAAGATATAAAAATACTAATAATGTTTTTCTTTTGATAGTTCATTATATCTCTAGTGCTCATGAAAATGTTATTTCTGAATTGAATAAAACAGATTACAAATTAAAATCTAAAACAATTTCTCACGGATTAATAGAATTAACATTAGAGATTAAATTAGTTGGAATAGGGACAGAGTTTCTTGATGAAATAGCAGAAATAGATGGCGTTTCAAATGTATCTTTGGTAAATTACAATGGAGAATTTGCTCAATAATAGAGGTGGTTTTTTTTGATAAATAAAAAAAGTGCGTTGTATAATTCAATATTATGTATAATTGAAACTATATTAATTAATATAATTGTTTATTTCTTCTTTTTTGCAAGACAAGCAAACCAAGAAGTATATTTGTTTTTAAATCCTAATCCCCTACTCTTTTTATCATTGGTAATGGGACTGAGATATGGAATGAAATTAGGTAGCATCTCTGCAATAATTTCTTGTGCTTTTTATATGAATGTATTTATGAAAACCAATGGTGATATAAAAATATTTTTCAATTTTTTCAAGTATTATAAATATCCTTTATTATTTTTGTGGTCAGCTTTTGTTTTAGGAGCCTTTAGTGACAATTATAAAAGAAAACTTAAAATATCAAAGGAAAATATTGAATTAGTCAAAAAAGATAATAAATATCTAGAAAAAGATTACAAGGTATTAGAAAAAATTCTAAATGAATTAAAAAATCAAATCATTGGTTCAGATGAAAGTATCATAAGTCTCTATGATATTGCCACTCGTCTTGAATCTTTTGAAACAGAGGAAATCTATACTGAAACTATTGGTATATTAATCAAATATCTAAGAGCTACAGATATTTCTCTTTATACTTATGATAATAAAAATGGATATTTAAGACTAAAAATTTCATATGGAAAAGTTGATGAAGAATCAAGTTCAATCGAAGCATTTACTTGTCCGTGGTTTACTAAAGTTTCACAAGCTAGAAAGGTTGTAAAGGTTGCAACTGATTTTGAAGAAAACGATTCACCTTTGATGTCAGCACCACTTATCAGAAACAAAAAAATCATTGCAGTTGTTAATATTAAAGCAATGGAATTTAATATGATTTCTGAATATGCCTTTAATTTATTTCAGTTAATTATTGATTGGATAAATAGATCTTTAGATAAGGCTACATACGTGGAAACTCTTAAAGAAAGTAAATATTTAAATAATACTCATTTGGTTACAGCTAAGTACTTTAAAGACCGTATTATGATTGAAAAAAGAAGGAAAACTGAATTTGGTATGAATTAC
>CAZJGS010000131.1:3633-6652 GCA_964545735.1 uncultured Spirochaetaceae bacterium | reverse complement strand
AGTAGAATCGGTGCTTTAATAGATATCACTGGTGCTTATCACGTGGAATAATCAAAAGTTAACGAGCTTGAGCTTAGAGTAATGATAAGCAAGTAAGAAGTTCCTAAATTCCAAGTAGCTAAATTTCACAATTAATTAACTGAGGCTCTAGCCCAGTTAATGTATATGTTCATTTTTAAAAGTTTTATATCAAGGAGCTGTTCTTTATTTGACATTTATTCAAACTTATACTACTATTTAAGGACAATATTTGTATTTTATTTACAAAAATACACCTTATATTGGAGGATTGCTATGTTAATAGATTTTACAGTTAAAAATTATACTTCATTTAAAGATGAGAAAACTTTTTCTTTTTTATGTAATTCTAAAAATATTAAAGACGACATTGCTTTAATAAATCTAGAAAATGACAAATATAAAATTTATCCTTTTAGTGTAGTACTTGGTCCAAATGCTTCTGGTAAAACAAATCTATTTAAAGCCTTATATGATTTACAAGAATTTGTTAGATCATCATTCAATACTCCTAAAAATACAAAAATTGAAGCATACAAACCATATAAGTTGAATTCTTCAACAATAGATGCTCCTACCACTTTTGATATAGAATTTACATCCAAAGGTAATCATTATTCCTATAAAGTTATTTTTTTGGCAACTTCAATAATTAGCGAAGAATTATATTTATTTAATAATGGTATAAAATTAACAAAATCATTTTTATTTAAAAGAGAAAATCTAAATATAATTTATGGATCTAAAGTTACGGGAGACAAGGCGGTATTTAAAACTCTATTATTACCTAATAAGTTATTATTATCAGTAATAGGGGAAAGTTCAAGTGAAGGGTTAATTCAAGATGCTCATTTATTTTTTATAAATAGCCTAGATATTATTTTCCCTCAACAATTTAATTCTCATTTTCAAAATAAATATCGAACAGAAGTATTAATAAAAGAATTTCCAGGAGTTAAAAAATTAGTAATTTCATTATTAAAAGCCGCTGATATCCAAATCTCTGATATAAAAATAATTAACAATGAAGATATTGAAAAAAAATTAAAAGAGATGCAGTCAGATGAAAATATTGCAAATGAAATTTTAATCAATCATTTTTCAAATAAAACATTTTTTGGGCATCCCTTTTATGATGACAATAAAAAATTCGTCAAAGATGAATTATTAAATTTTGAAGATTCAGAATCTTCGGGGACTAACAAACTCTATGAATTATCAGGGTCTATTATTATGGCTTTACTCTCGGGTTCAATATTAATAATTGATCAATTAAGTAGTTGTTTACATCCAAATATTGAATTATTTATAGTTGAGTTATTTTTATCAAAAGATATCAATACAAAGGGCGCACAATTACTTATTAATACCCATAATGCAAATATCATAGATAATGGGAATTTTACAAGAGAGCAAGTATGGTTTACTGATAGAAACAATTATGGAGAAAGTGATTTATTTTGTCTTGATGAATTTGATAAAAATATAATTCGTGATTATGCTAAATATGGAAAATCTTATTTTGAAAACAGAATGGGAGGATTACCTAATATTTGTGTTGATACTTTTAGAAAGGAGTTAGAATCATATTATGCCCAAAAATAGTAATAAAGATAGTAATAGAAAGATTAATAAAAAAATAACTAAACTATGTGATTGTAAAAAAGATATATCTGAAAGTTTCAATAAAGGCCTGAACCTTAAAGATTATTCACACTTTTTATCTCCATCATACTAAATAATTCACAATAATTTTTTTTTCCAAAATCAAAGTGCAACGAATAATTCAACGAATGAGCTCTTTCGTTGCATATATGGATCTTAAGGCTGTTCTAAAGGTTCATAATAAGAGGCAACTGATCTGTTCCTGAAAAAGTTATCATTTTTTATATGAATGGTAAGGTTATTAATTATGACCTCATTCTCTATTTGAAATGATTGATATACCTTAGTGGTGTTTTTATGGAACTTTTTTTGATAGCATAACCACAAGATGAAGTACATGTGAGCCTTCCAACTCGATTACCCCAATTAATACCTTTATTCACCTATAATTTCATTATTCCAGAGTTTTTCAAAAAAAACGGTATATGGCATAATTTCAATCTCTTCTTCTTTGTAGTAGGAAGCAGAGGTACAAACAACAATTTTCCTTTTGATAAAGCTATCTTTTAACATTTTTAAATTCTTATAATGTCTTCTAGATATATTACTACCTGATTTAATTTCAATAGCAATCTCCTCATTCAAAAGACAATCAACTTCTAATCCTGTATTAGTTCTTATATAGTTTATTTTAGTTCTGGGAGTAACATAATCAATATATTTCTTGATTTCAAGAATAATAAATTGTTCAAAATATTCTCCATAAGAACTATCTTTATCATTGATAGATTTTTCATTCTTCAAAACTCTGGCAACACCTGTATCAAAGAAATAGAACTTTTTCCTAGTCACAGATTTACGGGTTTCTAATTTTTTATAAGGCTCTAGGAAAAACCCCAATAAAGTATCCTCTAATACTTCGAACCACCTCGTTACTACTTGATTGTTAGTTTGTGAATCATTAGCTATTTTTGAATAATTAATCTCTTGAGAATTACATAAAGCTGCCACTTTTAGAAATCTTGCAAAATCTAACAACTTTCTAGCAATCCCTTCAGCTTTTATTTCTTGTGTAAGATAAATGTAGGCATAAGTATTTAAATCTTCCTCGGGATCATCTGAGGTGAAAATGCTTGGAATTAAACCATTTTTTAAAATTACATCAAGAGGTTGCAATACTTTAGCATTACTTATTTCATAATAAGACAAAGCATTAAAATTTCTCCATCTAGCTCTACCTCCAAGCAAATTGCAAGAACCTCTTTTCAACTTTCTTGCACTAGAACCCGTTAGCAAAAATTTGATGTCTCTCTCATCAATCATTAATTGAACTTCATTAAGTAATATAGGAAGTTCCTGTATCTCATCTATAACTATTAAACAGTCTCTATAATCA
>CAZJGS010000131.1:0-3533 GCA_964545735.1 uncultured Spirochaetaceae bacterium | reverse complement strand
TGTTTTTTTATTATGCTATCATAAATTTAATACATTTTTAATCATATTATTATTCATGCTTAACGAATTTGCCTATATATCTCTTTTTTAAATTTTCATTGTACCAATTACAATAGAGTTCATAATTGTAACTCATCTCATAAAGTTGTGATCTTGCTTTTAGGGCGGTCTTTCATGGATTAATCTATTCCGTTGAATTAAGTCAAATACCAAGTTCAGTAAGCTTGATTATTATCCGTCTTTATTACTGTAATAGTAAGAAAAAGTACAATAGTTTACAAAATTTTGTAAAGATTTGGCAAATAGTTTGCAATTATTTGTAAACTATTTCTATTGTTTTTTTCCTCTATTGGATAAATAACTCACTGTAAAATAATTATTCACTCAATTTAAAGTTGACTGGTTAATTTAAGCTTCTGATTCCTGTAACATTGTTTGATATTGCATTGAATATCAGGTATTCGTTGTATTTTGCAACGAAGTGTACAACGAAAGAGGCTATTCGTTGCAAATGTGAAAATTAATAATGTATTTTAGATCTGGAATAACCTAAAAACCTTATTTCACTATTAAAAGAATCTCTTTTATTTCTTCTTTTGTTAATGATGGTGAGATGTGTCTGTTTTAATTGTTAAAGGGAAGCCCTTGTTTTGCTGTTTGCATTAGTAAATGCAACCTAGATGCATAAAGCTTGTTTTACACCATGTTTTAGCTTATCATTATTTAGTGATAGTCACAAAATTTATAAAAAGGAAAGGGGAGTAAAGCTTATGAAATCTTATATCATACGAATTGAATTAGAAGGATCAAAGCCGTTAATTTGGAGAAGAGTTATAATGCCAGCTGATGCAACATTCAGAAGACTGCATGATGTTATTCAAACTGTTACAAATTTTAAAAGTGGTTACCCCTATAGTGGTTATTACCATCTTTATCAATTTGACTTGAGTGCTGAAGACAAAATTGTTACTAATGATGCAGAATATGAACTAACAGATCTAGAAGTTAGAAACCCTAAAGGTTTAAAGATTGATGCTTTTTTAGAAAAGTATAAGAGTATAATATATGAATATGACTTTGGAGATGGTTGGCAGTTTATTGTAAAACTTGAGAAAATTGTTGATGATTACTACTTTGGGTTTCCAACACTTCTTGATGGAGCAAATAGTGCACCACCTGAAGATGTAGGTGGACTCGGTGGCTTTGATGAATTCTTAAAAGCTTATCGAAACCCTAAACATATAAATCATGAGGGTTTGAAATTCTGGGGGGACTCACAAGAGTTTAGAGAATATGATCCAGTTTTTACTAATGATATGCTTAAACACATTAGCTATAAGAAAACTGAATGGAACAAGGTCAATCATAAGAATTATAAAATAATTGATGATAAATATAGAAAATAGTGAGACTTTGTTGATATTTGCTTAAGATAATACTACATCTGATAAAACTGATTCTCTTTGGTGAGGGTTTTGTTTCTTATTTCTGTAAATCATTCTCTCTTTAAAAATAAGAGGTGCTTCAATAAATATTTATTGTAATTTTAAGGCAGCATTAATAAATCATGCTTTGACAATAAAATTAAGCAATAACGGCATACTAATACATACATCTAGTGAATTAAATTCTTCTTTGAATGATTTTTATAATTCTGGTTTAAATTTTCCTTTATAGTTGTCAACAATAAAGTCCTCCAATTATAGAAATAAGGTAATTGTAAATCTAAAAATGTAGGTTTCTGGCCTTTAAAAATGTAGGTTAGTAATCTTATCTTGGTTTCAAATATTTTATTATCCAAATTAAGTGAGTATTAGTAGCTCTGATTCTTCTTATAAAGAGCTGGTATTTTGAAAATAAGGTAAAAGTAATCTCAACTTATTTTACTAAATTTTTTTGCACCAAAAATCCAATTATTATTACTTACTTGCTAATTAAAATATACTTTGTTATAATAAATATATAAATTACGAGATTATTGTATTTTAAAATGTTCTATTTGCACTCAATAATCTCTTTATATGTTGTTAAAAGAAAGTTTTTATTAACATGTAATAATATATATATTAATCTGACTACAACCATAATGATGATCTTAAATCACATATCAGACTTTACAAATATATTATTACTTATATATTAAGGTAACTAAGAATTATTACTACTAATCTATACTTGTTTCTAAGAAAACAACTATTTTTTGAAGGTAAAAATTTATCAAGTTTGCTTTATTAGGAGGATCATCTATGAATACAATTGGGTTTTTAATTAGTACAAAAGAAAATGAGAAAAGACGAGCATTAGTTCCAAATGATGTAAAAAGCATAAAAAATAGAGAATATCTATTTTTTGAAGTTGGTTATGGTAAAGTTCTTGGCTTTGGGGATGTTGAATATGTTAAAGCTGGCGCTAATATAGTATCTAAAGAAGATGTATTAAAGAGTGATGTAATATGTGAGCCCAAAATAGGGGATGCAACTTATCTCTCTAGTATTGAAGAAGGTAAGACTCTTTTTGGTTGGATTCATGCAGTTAATAACGAATCAGTCACTGAATTAATAATTAAAAATAAATTAAGTGCAATCGCCTGGGAAGACATGAATAAACATGGTAGACATATATTTTGGGAAAACAGTGAATTAGCAGGAAAAGCTGCTGTGCTCCACGCTTTACCATTGTTTGGTAAATTACCAAGTCAATGTAATGTTGCTGTTATTGGGCGAGGAAATGTAGCTATGGGAGCATATAACATACTCTCAGCATTGGGTGCTAATATAACAGTTTATAAAAAAGCAAATCAAAGTTATCTTCGAAATGAACTTGAAAAATATGACATTGTTGTAAATGGAATTTTATGGGATCCCTATAGAGTTGATCATTTAATATATGAGAAAGACTTAAAGAAAATGAAACATCCATCCTTAATAATTGATGTAAGCTGTGATGAGAAGGGTGCAATCGAAAGTAGTCATCCGACCTCAATTGAAGATCCTGTTTATATGGTAGATGGTGTAATGCATTATGTTGTTGATCATACTCCTGCTATATTTGGATACAGTGCAACTATTAATCTTAGTAGTATAATAAAACGCTATATTGATGATATTGTTGAGGGTAAGGTTGAACAAAACAAAGTACTAAGAAAAGCTTTAATAATAGATAAAGGTGTTATTAAAGATAAGAAAATCTTAGATTTGTATAGTGGTATTAGTGAAACCTCTGATAAATAATATTCTAAGAGTTAGTCATTCTCTATTATGAGTTAATTGACACAAGTAAAATAGTATTTATGAAATAATATAGACAAAAATGACCAGCTCTCAATTAATTATAATGATAGCTGGTCATAAATTTATTTTATTTATAATCTATTTAAGTGTAGGCAAAATATTGGAAATAATTGCTTCATTAACCTTTACTGCTAGAGTTTCTTTTAAGAATATATTGGCAGAGTTAACTTTGAAATATGACTCTCCCATAGATTTTTTTAAAATACTATACATGGCTCTATCAAATTGTGATGCTTTAATATT
>CAZJGS010000130.1:0-6659 GCA_964545735.1 uncultured Spirochaetaceae bacterium | reverse complement strand
TCCTAGAAATAGGTTCTTTCCAAATTAAATATAGATAATCTCGTCCATCTTTTTTTGACACAGCTATTCCTCCTTTCATAAATTAAATTGATTTTTCATTAAATTGACTTTTCCTAATAAAAACTTCTTAATTAATATTTCTCTTTTTTTACTTATTATTCCGGTATATTCGTCTAGTATAGAATCTACACTATTATCATCAATATTGTAAACTATTGTTTTTACAATATCAATTACTTCATTATAATAGTTGTCCTTTAGATATATTAATACTTCTAAATGTGTAGGCTCTCTTTTATAATTTTTATCTATTCTAATTCTTGATTTTGATTTGGTATCAATTAAAGATTGAAATCTAACTTTATCATTTCCCAAATAACTATCAAGTTTTGACTCTAATAAATAACAACATAAAGAAGAACCATTATCATATAATGGGCAAAATCTAATATTTTCTTCATCTTGTAAAATAGCCCAATTATTTTGATGCCTATCTGTATTTCCAATTAGAAAGTCAAAAATAAGTGTTTTAAATATTTCACTTTGAAAGCTAAATTCCTCTAGAGAGTTTAAAATCATCTCTAATGAATAATATTCTTGTTTTTTCTCATCATATAAAGTATTTGGATCATAATCAGGATAGTATTTATTTATTAATCTAACTCCTTCAATTAAGTTTTCACCCTTGGTATTTATCCTATAACTTAATGATCCTTTCCTTGAATTATATTCACCTAAATCTACTTTCATACATTCAATGTTAATTAATTTAGCGATATCTGCCGCAACTTTTTCAGATATATGTTCAGTAGTAAATTCAGATTTTGGAAATTTAAATAGCCCTACAATATTATTCTTCGGATTTTCTAACCAAATCTTCTCACTACGCCCACTACCCTCTGAGGCTCCTTCATATTCTAACCATGAACTAAAATCTTTTATCATCTGTTATACACCGACCTACTAGGAATTTCGATCTCCAAATCCCCCATTTTATTACAGCTTTATTTAATAATATTTCTTGTATTATATGTTATATCATGAGTTTCACGTATATTACAAGACAAATTTGATTTAGAATTACTTGATTATGTTAATTGGTACAACAACAAGAGATTACATGAAACTTTAGGCTATAAGAGTCCTAAAGAATTTAGTGAGTTGTCTTTATTAAAATTGTCTCAACAAGTGTTGACAATCCAAAGTGTTGACAATCCAATATCAAATATATTTAATTAAAATATTTTGTCTATTCTTAAGTGAATATGCATATAGGGACATAACTCGTTAGGATGTTTTCTTTACTACTTAATTCAATAGTTTTTTTATTTCTTTAATTGAAAAAACATTATCTTGATTTTTCATGATTGAGGTAAATATTTGTTGCTTTTCGTCTTGTAATTTTAGAATTTTTTCTTCAATAGTATCATTTGCGATTAATCTATAAACATAAACAGTTTTTAGCTGACCGATTCTATGTAATCTATCCATTGCCTGATTTTCAACCGCAGGATTCCACCAAGGATCATAAATAATTATTTGATTAGCAGAAATTAGATTAATACCAGTTCCTCCTGCTTTTAAACTAATAAAAAAGATACCTTGGCTTGACTTTTCAAATGAATCAATCAAAGCTCCCCTATTATTTGTTTCTCCATCTAAATAAAATGTCGAATATCCTCTTTTTGAAGTCCAATTTTTTAAGATTTTTAACATACTAGTAAATTGACAAAAAACAACAATTTTTTGCTCTGTAAGATTTATAGTATTGATTAATTTTTTATAGGCATCAAATTTACTACTTTTATGAAAAGCGTTTCTATTTAGCTCAAATGGCAATAAATCTGGATGACAACACAATTGTCTTAATCTTAATAATGCTTTTAAAACTAAGGTAGAATCATTTTTAATTTCATATCTTGTATTTTTTCTTTTTAGTTCTTTATTCATTGAATAAACAATTTGTTTATAAAGCTCTTTTTGTTCATCATATAGTTCACAATAATAATTTTTGATTATTTTTTTTGGAAGGGACTTTAAAACATCATTTTTAGTCCTTCGTAGAACAACTGGTTTAATTAATTCATTGATATTCTCTATATTATTGTTAAAAGATGATAAATTCCCAAAATAGTTAGGTAACAAAACATTAAAAATAGACCATAAATCAGTACTTGAATTCTCTATGGGTGTACCTGTCATACCAATTTTACATTTTGCATTAACCTTTTTACAGGTTCTATGGTGTTTAGATCTATAATTTTTGATAAATTGAATTTCATCTATTATTAAACAATTAAATTCAAATTTAGCTATTTCTTCTATATCATTATCCAGTGTTCCATAAGTGGTTAAAATTAGAGTATTAGGTTTTATGTTTGTTAAAGTTCGTTTATTACCATGATAAACAATTATATTTGATTTAGGAGAAAAAATTTTAATTTCATTTACCCAATTATATAACAAAGTTTTTGGTACAACAATTAAATTTGGTAATTCATTCTTTATTTCTTTATCGGAGAGAAAAGCAAGGACTTGAACAGTTTTACCAAGCCCCATTTCATCTGCTAAACAACCACTAATTTGTTGTTTATATAAAGCTTTAAGCCATTTAACACCTATTTTTTGGTAAGGTCTAAGAATATTTAATAATTCTAATGAGATATTTAAACTCACTTCTTTATAATTGATAGGATTATATTGAAACTGTTTATATTCTGATATCATATCATTATAAAAGGAAAAAGCATCAATACTATTTGCCACTGGAATTTTTATAGTATTAGAATTTTTCAAGTAACTTTTAATTTTTTTAATAGAAGATGGAAATAATAACATTTGGTTTTTTATTTCGATCCATTGATTGTCGTTTTTTAAATTTTGAATAATATCATTTATTTCATATTCCTCATTATCAACATTAACAAACCCTGTTATTTCAAACCAATTATGGTTACTATTTTTAATTGAAATATGATAATTTGAAAAAGGAACAATTTGTTTGTTTTTAAATAAAATTATAAAGTTATTTTTCTGTAAATCTAATAATGAAATATATAAAGCTTTCTCATTTATTGTAAATATATTTTTTCTTTCATTTATCCAACCATATTTTTTTAAAATCTCTGCACATTTTTTTTCTTTGTAAAAGTCATGAAATTCATCTGTTGTTAATTTGGTTCTTATATTTACATTTAGATAGTCAAAAGAAAGCTCCGCTGTTATTTTTTTACGACTGAGAGTTGCTAATTTTAATATTGGTGTAAACCCATAAGCATTTAAAGGTTCATTTGGTAAATTATATATTACTAGTGTTTTACCATTTAACTCAAATAAATTATTATTTGTTTCATTATAAATTTTTATATTTTTGAGTTTAACTGTATTTTTATCGTAAACTAAAAAATAAGAATATAATTTACTAGCTGAGGCTAATATATTATAATTTGAAATCAATAATTTATTTTTTTTAATTAAGATGAAATTCCCATTTATTATATTTTGTTTAATAAAATTTTCAAATTCCCCGTTAGAAATTTGTACTGGATCAATAGAAAAAATATCAGCTGCTCGTAATAAACCTGAGAAATGACCGCTTTTATTAAATTTATCAAATCCTAAACAAATTTCAAAAATTAATTTATCTTTGATTTTAGATTTATTTAATAATAAGAATAGAGTTTCTTTACTCGTAGAAGTATTCATTTGCACTAATCATCCTATCAAGAAAAATCTTTCTATTTTCATTGCTGCAAGCTCTTATATATTTATACTTTATTTTAGGGTTTTTATTTTCTTTAAATTCTAATCGGCAACCACCACCACAAATATACTTCAATGGGCACTTTGCACAAGGATAGACATTTGATAAAGACTTATCATCCATAGAATTTTTTGCAATATTCTCTAACTCTTGAATATTACCTTTTGTAATTTCTCCAACACTTTTATCAGAAAAAATTCTATTACACAAATATACTTTTCCCTCAGAACTAATAGTTAAACCACCATAGCCACAAGAAGTAATTCTTTGTTTAGTTTTCAAGTTTATATAAAAGTTGTCATCAAAATAATCGCTATCAATTTCTCTAACTAGATTTGTAATTGAACTTCTATAAATTTGATTTTCTTCTTTTGATATCTTTATGGTACGTCCAGGCATTAACTCGTAAGAAAATTTAATTTGGGTATTAGGATATCTTTCATTTAAAAAGAGTGCAAAATCTTTATAATGGTTAATGAAATTATCAAGTTTTTCATAAAGGGGGGTTACTGACAATGAAGTAAAAATTCCTAGTTTGTCCAATTTATCTAAGGTGTCTAAGACTTTATCAAAGCCATCATAATCTCTGACAAATTTGTAAGAAGCACAATCATAACCATCTAAACTTAGCTGTACTTCGGATATAGAACCTGATAATTCTGATATTAATTTATCATCCCACAATATTCCATTAGATAATACGCAAATATTAAAACCTAAAGTATTAGCAAAAATACATAACTCTTTGAATGATTTGTATAACAAAGGTTCACCACCACTAAAGGTAATATTTTTATAACCATTTTTTGATAATTCTAATAAAATAGCTTTCCATTGTTCTAATTCCAATTCTTGAATTATTAATTCACCAGAATACATGTAGCAATAAGGGCAACGTAGATTGCAATTATTGGTTAAATAGATGAAAACACTTTTTTCTTCATGCTGTTCAGTATTTATACAATTTTCAAAATTTTTTGCTTCAATTTCTCTTATAACATTATTAACTAAATTATTATCAAAAAGAGTATAAGCTTCTTTAATTGTATGTTTTTTTTCAAAAAACTGGTAAATTTTATAGGTTTCTTTATTAAATAATAACCAATTACAACCTTCCGTATAAACTACAACATAATTAGAGTCATGAATAATCAGTTGTGTTTCTTTTGGTAAGTTATAGGATTTATTTATTGAAACTTCTTTTTCCATTAGTTTATTTCCTACAAATAAAAGACCCACGAAAAGCAGGTCCTTAAATAATTAGTTATTGTTTTTTGAACAATTCTTAAAACAATACATCATTCCTACACGGGTTTTTTCTGATTTTGGGGATTTTATATCCCATGAAATTTTAATCTTAGTAGTTTTCATCTAGGCTATCCTTCTTTTATAATATTATAAGAAATAATTTCTGTCTTTGCAACACTTAACTATTAAATTATAAGTATCAACAACATCATTAATATCAACACTTGAATTATTAGTATGCATATCAGTAATTGGATAAGAAATCGTAAGGCTTTTTGTTTGAGAAAATAGTGGAGGAAATGCAGATTCCGTTAATCCTAAATCATTCACTTCTATTTGATAAGGAATTTTATTATTTTCAGCAATTTGTTTGAATGCTTCAAATAATACCTCATCAGCAAAACTAGAACCGTCACTTAATTTGATGCAAACACCACGACTTTGTAATACATTGTTCTCTGGAACAACTGGTGTTGCATCAAGGGAAATAAAATATTTCATTTTATTTAAATAGGAAAAATGTTGAATCCCTCTAGCTCCTATTTCTTCCTGTACAGAAAAAATTACAAATATATTTTCTTCTAAATCATTTTCATGCAAATATAAGGCTACTTCAAATAATAGAGCACAACCAACTCTATTATCCAAAGCTTTTCCGTTTATTAAATCATTATTTAATACAGACTTACTAGAGAATGTTCCAAAATCACCTATATTAAAAACTTCATCTTTTCTTTTTTTTATGTATAATTTATTATATTCATAATCTTTTAGTGTTTTAGAATGTGAAAAGACTGTTGTTTCTAAGTTGTTAATTGAGACTTTATTATTATTTAAGGCTTGAGTTTTTATTGTGCCTATACCTCTAAAATATACTTTTTCATCTTCTACTTTTTGTATTTGGATCCCAATCTCATCGACGTGGGCTGAGAAAACAATTGAATTTTCATTTATTTTATTATTTTTAGAAAAACTTACAATCAAATTTCCAAAAAAATCTTTATATGAAAAAATTCCATTACTTGAAAGTTCTAAAGCTATTTGTTTTATAAAATTATTTTCATTGCCACAAACCGCTATTTCATTTGAATAATCCATTATTCTGTTGTTAAGTTTTATTTGTTTAGTTTTCATTATTACTAAGCCTATCAACTAGATATGATATAATATTTTCTAAATCAGGATATATAAGAGCTTTATTGTACCCTAAAGAATCTAAATGTTTTAAAAGTGTTTGTTCAAATTCTGGATTTATTATATAAACTATTGTTTTATCATCTAAGAGTTTTAAGTTTTTAGAATCTGAAACGTCATCCTTAATTGGTATAGTCGGTGTAAAATATTTTAATAATTTTTTGGTATTTTGGTTTTCAGGATGTTCCTGATTTCTTCCAACTATTAAGAATGCCCCTTGTTGTTGCAATATTCTTGGATTTGATAAAGGAGTATGAACAAAAAAAACCTGATCTAGAGAATTTTCATCTATTTTATTCAATTCCTGTTCTGTTATTGGATAAGCTTTTTCAAGAATTTTCTTATATTTTGTCATAAATTGAACTCTATTAAAGCCTCCATCTTTTTCGCTAAAAGTTTTTAATTTCGTTAAACAAACTAATTTTATTACATCTAAATCATTTTCATATTTTTC
>CAZJGS010000129.1:0-6785 GCA_964545735.1 uncultured Spirochaetaceae bacterium | reverse complement strand
TTGTTTTTAATAAAAATACTTTCAAAATTATTAAAAGCCTGTTCTAATGCTTCAATATTTTCATTAAGTGTAAACTCTTTCCTAGATAGAGTTAGAGCAATTATTGCACCCGCAGATGTTCCACTAACCAAGTCCACTTTTAAATCTTCAATCCCTTTCTTATCTAATAAAACAGAAATTTTCTTTAAAACCTGAATTGATGCTAAAGCTCTAATACCACCACCATCAAAACTAATTATAAAATTTTCCATAATAGCCCCTTAATGGTTTAGTATTTGTGATAAAAACAGTTTGGTTCTATCATTCTTTGGATTATTAAAGAATTCTTGAGGGGACGCAGTCTCTACAATTTTCCCTCCATCAAAAAATATTACATTGTCAGCAACAGCTTTTGCAAACCCAAGTTCATGTGTTACTACAATAAGCGTCATATTCTTATCTGCTAATTCAGTCATTACATCTAAAACTTCTTTAATCATTTCAGGATCCAAAGCGCTTGTTGGCTCATCAAAAAGCATTATCTCTGGATTCATAGCAAGTGATCTTGCAATAGCAACTCTCTGTTGTTCTCCACCTGAAAGCTGATTTGGATATTTGTAAGCTTGTGCTTTTACACCCACTCTATCAAGCAATTCCATAGCTCTTTCTTCAGCCTCCGCTTTACTTTGTTTTAAAATCCAAAGTGGGGAAAGAGTTACATTATGGAGAACAGACAAATGCGGAAATAAATTGAATTGTTGAAAAACCATTCCAATTTTACTTCTAATTGCATTGATATTTTTAATATTATGATTAAGTTCTATTCCATCTACTGTTATTTTTCCTTGTTGATATTCTTCTAGGGCATTTATAGTTCTTAAGAAGGTTGATTTACCACTTCCAGAGGGTCCTATGATAACATTCACATCGCCTTTATAGAATTTATAATCCACTCCTTTTAATACTTCAAATTCTGGAGTATACCATTTATGTACATTTTCAAACTTTATTAATTCTTTCTTTCCCATTACATTCCTACCTTAGTGTTAATTCCTAGTCTCTTTTCTAAAACCATACTGCCCTTTGAAATACTAAAACATAGTATAAAATATATTAAACCTTCAAAGAAAAGCACTTGCGCGCTACCGGTTAAATATTTTGGATTACTAACAATTGATGTTGATATTCCAATCAAGTCCAACATACCGATAATACTAATCAAACTTGTATCTTTTAAGGCTGAAGTAAAAGAATTTACTAATATTGGAATCATCCTTTTTAAGACCTGGGGAAGAATAATTAAAAACATAGTTTTAACTGTACCAATATTTAGACTTTTAGCAGCTTCATATTGAGTTACACTTATTCCTTGAAGTCCTCCTCTAAAAGATTCTGCCATATAAGCACTATGAAACATTACAACACCGGCAAGTGCGCGTATAAAAACTGAGGGTGTCCAACTTGCAGGAAGGGCCATTGGAAGAATAAGATAACCAATAAAAAGTATGGTTATTAAAGGAACTCCACGAACAACTTCTATTATTACTGTACAAACAACTCTTATAAATTTCATTTTACTGCGTCGCCCTAATGCAAGAAGTAGTCCTATTGGAAGAGAAAGGAAAATACTTGTTAAACTAATTAATAGTGATAATAGCAAGCCTCCCCAAAGATTCGGTTTTACAATTGGAAGAAAACCACCAAACCCTCTTATGATAATAAAAGAAAATGGCATCAATAAAACCCAACCCAGTCCAATAACCTGTGTTAATTTTCTTTTAGTTACTAAAGATCCAAGAAAATAAGAACCCACTAGCAATGATGCAGTTAAAACAAAAAAAACTTTTGTGAAAACTGAAAATTCAAGAAAACAAAATGCAAATAAAATACCAGAAATTATAAAAATTAATTTAGGTGTTTTTATCGAAAAAACTCTAAAGGTTAATCCAAAAAATATTGCAATATAGAGTACAAGAATCCATACTCTCCAAAGTTGATCCATTGGATAAGATCCTGTAAAAATTAATTTCATATTAGCTTTTATAACTGTCCAATCTAATTTTAAAAGAGGTAATGCGCCTTTAACTATTAAAAGATATATTAGAAAAAAAGAAATTAATGTTAAAATAACGTTACCTACTGATGAAAACAGGTTCTTTCTTACCCAAAATAAAGTTGGGTGTTTTACTTCTTCAGCACTTAAAAAGGGATTTAATTTATTTTTCATTTTTTACCTCTCCTTCAGCTGAACTTTTTTATTGTATTGATTCATAAAGAAACTAGTTATTAAGCTTAAAGTCAAATAAATACTCATAATCAATAAAATCATTTCAAGAGTTCTTCCTGTTTGATTCATTATTGTTCCTGTTATTGCAAACATATCAGGAAATCCTATTGCTACTCCAAGCGATGTATTTTTAGCAACTCCAAGAAATTGACTTGTCAAAGGAGGAATTATTACAACTTTTGCTTGTGGGATTACCACCAAACGAACGGTTTGCATATGACTTAAACCAAGAGCTCTAGCGGCTTCTATTTGACCATTTGAAACTCCTTGAATTCCAGATCTAAAAATTTCTGCAATAAAGCCTGAAGTATATAATACCAAGCCTGAGAAAAGACTAAACCATTCTGCTGTTATGTGTAGTCCTCCACTTATATTATATTTTCCTAATACTGGCACATCTTTATACAAGGCTTTTTCAGGTAAAATAAAATAAGTAATAATTGCAAATACAATAAATAACAATAATGGATATAGAAAAGACCTTTGCTCTTTACCAGTTTCTTTTTGCCTATGTTTTAGATATAAAATGAATACAATAGCCAAAATTAAACCGATTGCCATACATATTAGCCAAGGATTAAAGTTTTCTGTTGGTTTGAAGAAGGTCATACTTAAACCACGATTAGATAAAGAAAAGCCAAAAGAAGTAATGCCATCACTAGAAACTTCTTTTCCCATTGCAAAAGAGTTTTTTACTCCAGGAAGTTTCAAAAAGAAAGCCCTATACCAGATTAAAAGTAAAAGTAATAATGGAATATTTCGAATAATTTCAATATAAATAATAGCTATTTTTTTTATCAACCAATTGGATGATAACCTACAGAGTGCAATAAAAACCCCAATAAAGGTAGAAAAAAATATTGCAACTACGGTAATGGAAATAGTATTTATAAAACCAGCAAATATTATTTTTAAAAAAGAAGAGCTGTTATTTATATCGATTAACGATTCTCCAATATTAATATGGCTAGGATTGTTTAGAAACCTAAAAGAAAGAGTCATATCCAGTTTTGCTAAAGAGTTAAATATATTTGTGGTAAACACGGCTATTATATATATTATAAATACAAAAAATATAAATTGAATTAGCCCCATTCGCCTATGAGTATCTTGCCAGATTGACTTAATTCCAATCCTTGATTTCCCCTCCAATTTCATAAAACCTCCATATTTTAAAATCAGCTCTGTTTTCCTTTAAAAGGAAAACAGAGATAGAGAACATCCTAGTTGAAAGGCAAAGCGAAAAGTAATCCACCTTGATTCCAAGGTTTATTTAAACCTCTTGTAACTCCCATAGGCTGTGTAAGTTCACGATAATAAATTTCACCATAGTTACCACATTGTTTTATTACTTGGTATGCCCAATCAGCACTTAAGTCCATCATAGGACCAATTTCTTTTCCCATACCAAATGCATTCTTAACTTCAGGACTTGTTGTTGTAGCAAGTACTTCATCAATATTAGCACTAGTAATACCATGCTCATCACCGAAGAATAATGCATATAAAGTCCATTGGCAAATATCTTTCCAGTCATTATCTCCATGACGAACAGCAATTCCTAATGGTTCTTTACTAATAGTTTCTTCTAGACCTTCAAAATTTCCTGCATCAGCATATTGATGTAAAAATACTACTGCACTTGATTTATCAACAGATAGAGCATCTACTCTACCATTTACAAAAGCTGATTTCATTTCATCAAGATTTTCATAGGTTATTGGAGTATATTCAATTCCTTTGCTTTCCATAGTAGCGGCTAGATTAGTTTCTGTTGTACTACCTGTTAGAACGGCAATTGTTGCACCTTCAAGTTCTTCCATGGTTGTTATGCCTAAATCTCCACTTACTAAGAAGGTTTGACCGTCATAAAAATATGGAGTTGTAAAATCAAGACCGAGCTCAGTATCACGACTTGTTGTGATTGTCGCAGTTCTAACTAATACATCAATTTCACCACTTTGAAGAGCTGTAAAACGCTCTTTGGAAGTTAATGGTCTAAATTCAATATTATCAGCTGTACCAAACACAGCTACACTTATTGCCTTAGCTAACTCAACTTCAAAACCCTTATATTGACCATCTTCTTGTAAAAAAGAAAATCCTGGATTTGATGCGTTTACACCAGCAACTAAATAACCTCTTTTTCTAATTTGTTCTAGGGTGCTTAATTCTTTTGTTGGTGCAGCTTCTTTAACAGTTACAGTTGTCTCTGCTGTTGTTTTAACTTCTTCCTTAGCATTGCAAGATACAAAAAGTGACAATATTAGTATCACCGTTAATGTAAAAACAATTCCTTTTTTCATATGAATCTCCTTTATTCGGTTTCCCGTCTTTTATTAAATCATCCTTCAAAATACTTTGTTGGAATGAATATTTTTTTATTATCATCAAATTCTATCTTATTTTCTATTTTATCCACTAAACGATCCGTTGCTGTTTCAGCAATCGTTTTAATATCTTGAATAACCGTTACAAAATGTCCATTAAGTCTTTCAACTTGATTTAACCTGCCAAGCCATTTTTGATCTAGATTTATTGAATCAACAGTAAATATATTTAACTTTATATCTTTCAATTTTGATTGATTTAAAGCTTCCAAAAAATAAGACATATAATAACCGGAGTATAGGAATATTGAATCAAAGAGTTCTTCAATTTGGTTTAGTTTTTCACAAAGATTAGTTTCTGGTTGGGTATCTTCCCCTATTATCGAAAAAGTTTGCATCAATGGAATTTTTTCAGAAGATTTCATGGCATCTTCATATCCTTGCTTTCTTAATTCTGCAGTTGAAGTTATAACTTGATCTTTTCTATATAGAAAAAGAATGTTTTTATTGCCTTGGGTTAATGCTTTAATAGTCATATCAAAACTAACTTTATAATGATCAGAAGAAACAATGGCTGCTTTTACATTTTTTGTATATCGATCAATAAATACAAATGGGAACTTAGATTCTTGCATATTGTGATAAATACTATTTAAAGATGAATTAGATAATACTGAAATCAGCATACCATCGTAAAGATTAGATTTATACAAATTTAAAGACTCTTCTTCTTTTTGAGGGTCATGAAAAGTATTTATAACAACAGCAATATATCCTTTTTTTATGGCTCTTTGCTCTATGTAATAGATTAATTCACTAAAAAATCCACTAGGAGTAAAAGGAGCAAGAATTGCTATTATATGAGTTTTCTTAGATTTCAATCCGCTTGCCAATCTATTTGGAACATAATTATATTTTTTAGCAGTATCAATAATTCTTTGTTTGGTAATTTTAGATACTCTTGATTTTTTGTTATTTAATACTAAGGATACTAGAGTTATTGAAACCCCTGCTTCCTCTGCTATTTTCTTTAAGTTTACTTCAGCCATATTTTTTTAATCCTATGATAAAACGATTTAGCTAAAGATTTTCAATTTGCTAAAACGTTTTACCAAAATAATAATAGCACGGCTTTTTTTAGTTGTCAAATTTTAATATGCACTAATTGTTAAATTAATTTTAAGATTGTTATTTTTGGAGTACTAGCAACTTTCAATAATAAATAGTATTTGATTAAGTAATACTATTTGTAAAAACTCTTTAATAATCCCCAAATTCGTAGAGAATTGAAAAAGAAAAGTAGAAACTTTCAATTATATATATAGCTACTGGGAAAATTTAAGGGAAGGATAACAAATAGCTCTAGCTATAGCAAGTTTCCTTACAGAAGTAAATATCAAATTCTTAGATTAATTACTTGAGTTGTTAAAGCCTCTTATGTGAGGCTAAAGCTTCTAAAGTGAAGCAAAATCCTCTTGCAAAAAGCTAAAACTCATATTTATTTGACATCTAAAAATAACAAGTTTATTATTAATTATGAAAAAAATATTAGTTGTTTTAATAATTTTAATAAATTTGAACCTATCTTTGTTTGCTGATTCCTCCTATAGCAAAGGAATAGATATTAATCTTAATGATATTGGAGTTTCTTTAAATCAAAGAACAAATAAATTTAATATTAAAGCAACATTAAGTTATCCTCTTTTTGCAATTCTTGGGAGCAATGATAAATTTAAGGATGCAACTCTACAAGATTTCTTTGAAACAATTTGTTTTCATGGAACCGTTAATTATAATCTAATTTCTTATAAATCTTTTTTCTTAAATTTAGGTTTAGCCTCAGATGTTTTCATGCAATTTGATTTTTCAAAGGAACATTCTCATTATACCTTATTTAGTGTTGGGCCCTATGGAGAGGTTGGTTACACTTTTAAAAAAGACAATAAAGAAAAATTAAAACTCTCTTGTAGTTTAAATTTTCCTTTAATAGCACGAGAGAATAAAATTACTAATATTATAGATCCAACAGATGAAGTGGCTTGGAATGAATTGATTGATTATAATTTAGCAATTTTTAATTTGGTTTTTATGTCATATAAAATAAATATTCTTATACCATTTTAACTCAAAAAAGGGCTATGTTTTTGACTAATGAGTGGTGATGGATGCATAGCAACAAAACTTTTTTA
>CAZJGS010000128.1:0-6788 GCA_964545735.1 uncultured Spirochaetaceae bacterium | reverse complement strand
GGTAAGTTTACTTCCTTCAATTTTGTTAGAGTTAAAGGTAAGTTCAATTATTATTTTATGGTAAATTCCATTCTTTATTTTATTATCTCTTTCAAATTTTAATCTTTTACATAAATTGGTAGTTAAATCTTTTATTGGTTTAGTTGCATTTGAAGGAATATTCCAAGTCTTTCCAGTTATAAAAGTTCCTTTAATTTTTCCATGAGCACAATAATTTCTAACAGTGCGTGGTGAAACTTTCCATAATTTTGCTATTTGATTAACTGAAATATAATTCATATCTATTTACCCTTATTTTTAGTATAGCATATTATCGGCAATAAATATAAAAATCGATACATAGATATTAAAATTATTTCCGTTACCGGAAAAAGCATGCTAAATTATAGTATAAAAAAAGCAATTACATCCGGTATAGGCAAAAAATTTAGTTAATATAAATTATACAATGGCTCATATATGTAGAGTGATGAAAAGTACACCAACAGGTATGCTATAAGTCATTGTGATTTTATCGCAGAAGATTGCTTACTCTAGGACTTACAGAGTTTTCATCACACTCTTATTTAAAAGTCATATATTAAACTAATCTATTTTTTAAATCTCAATATCAAATCTATTTATATCATCGTAATATTTAATGCTTAAAGACTTATTACCCTCTATTATTTTGAAAATATTTTGATCCTCTATTAAATATTTTTTTGCCTGATCCAAATTGATTTTATTATCAAATAATAGATAGAACTCTGTCTTGCCACTTTTATACCTACGCGATATTTCCTTTTTCAAAATATCAGATGAGTACAGCTTAAAATATATAATATCCTTTTTTATTAAATCCTTATCTAAAATAAATATTAATACATCAGTTAAATCATTTGTTGAATAATTTAAAGCAGATATTTCATAGCCATTTTTTAGCAAAATCTCATAAAATCCTTCATTTTCAATCAAATAAGTTTTTGCTTTAGAATAATTAATATGGTTATCGAATCCAATAATAATTTCACTGCTTTCATTATTTATTGAAGCTCTTATACAATTTTCTATATTTCCTTTATCAAAGTAATAGAAAAAACAACCAACTCGATTTAAATAATTATATTTGTTTGATGTCGCAGAAAACAATGGAATTTTAGATTCAATAATATGATCTTTCAATATTTGATACTCACTAACACATAGATAGGAATAATCTACGTAACTATTACTAGCATCCCCTTGGGTAACATCCACGTGATACCAGCTATTATCTAACATTACCATATTCCAAACATGGTTTTCACTAGAGTTGATAAACGTTCCTTCAACTAATAAGCAAGGAATATCAAAATAATCCATCAAATATTTATAAGATTTTGCATAAGAGGAACAAAGCCCAACATTATCGAGTAAAACACTAACTAGAGTTTGATCGGGGTAATTTTTATCATAATAAGAATTATTTATTAAATATTCAAAACAATATTTCACAATCTCAAAATCACTAAAACCTTTTACCTGATTCTTAAAATTATTTTTTAGTGTAAATAGCTCATTATTAACATAATCTAAATTGTTTTGATTATTATATTTATAGTTAAAAATTAGCTTCGAGGATATTAATTTATCCCCTTGAGTGGTCGTTGAATAATCAAGTTTATTGGAAACATAAAATAATTGAGGATTATCGAATAAAACAAAATAATAGATATCACTTATTCTCTCAAAATCTTCTCCAACATCACCAAGAGAAACATCAAAATTCATTAACGAAGTCTTTATCTCATTATAAAGATTCTTTTCAATATAACCTAAAGAATCATAATAAAAATTGGACGCAAATAAATTACCTAATGAAATTACAATTATAAATATGGTTAAAAATAAATATTTTATTTTTTTGTTTATCATTATAGTCCTAAATATATGTCATTTTTTGGTTCTTCGAGGCTTTTTGTGGGGAGGAGTTTATAATGAAATATTATTTATCAAAAAATATTTTTATAAATTTATTTCGATTAATTTTTTTCTATTTTTTACAATATATGGTATAGATAAATCAAAAGCCTTATCATCAATCCAAGGGAGCAAAACATATTCATCTTTTATAATTTGCTTTCTAGTATAGCCAACTGCAACAAATTCTTCATCTAAAACAATGCCTGGATTTATTCTCATATTTTTTACATTTACAACATTATTATCAGAGGTGGCATCTATTTGTCTCATAATATTGACATATTCACCATCAACTGTTAAAACCTTCGCTTCTGTAATGATCAATAATATTTCATTATCACCTTTATTGGTCAATAAAATATTAAAAGCTTTATTATCAAAATCACTAATATTTATACTAACACTTAGATTTTCATCACTGAAAGTTAAAGCATTATTATCAGATACACTAGAGCAGGAAGTAAATATTAATGTTAAAATCAAAATAAAAACTGATTGCTTAATTGTTTTCAAATATATTACCTTTTAAATATCCTTCTCATCCATATTTATGGACAAATTCAAATGTTCTGGGGACAATTTTCTATATTTTACACCACTGGCGTCAAACATTTTTTTTGATGCTATAGTATTGTCTAAATTTACATATTTATCACTTAAATATACAACATTTTTTATTCCACTTTGAATTATAGCCTTAGCACATTCATTACAAGGGAAAAGGCCAACATAAAGGCTACAATCAATGAGATCTCTGCTTACACTGTTTAATATTGCATTCAGCTCTGCATGGCAAACATAAGGATATTTAGTATCCAACCACTCACCTTTTCTTTCCCAAGGAAGTTCATCATCACTACAACCAATTGGAAAACCATTATAGCCAATACCAACTATTTTATTATGTGTATTTACTATACAAGCACCAACTTGAGTACTTGGGTCTTTACTTCTCATAGCACTTAAAACAGCTATTCCCATAAAATATTCATCCCAACTAATGTAATCATCTCTTTTACTCATACAATCTTCCTTCTATAAATTCTATAATATCATCTGTTAACTCTTCTTGAGTGGAAAAATATAATAATAAAACATGTTTTGTATGTTTAAAGCCATCCATTTTAATTGATTTAGCTCTAAAAAACTTTGAATTATTCTCTTTTGCAATTACTGGAAAATTAAAATAAGGGACAGTTTTATCATTTACATTTTGAATTAAAAACATCGGACAGGTTATTTTATACAACTCTTTTCTTATTGTTTTTTCCGCATAAACTAAACTCAGGGATTGCTGTAAAAAAGTACCACTGTAACCTATCCATCTTAAAGAGCCATCCTCACCGTCTTCATCTCTATTACAAATAGATACTTTTAGATTTTTCTTCAAAATGCTTACTATTCTAGCAAAGTAAAAATTAAATTTTGTAATCTTTCTATCTTTTATCAAACTATTAAAAATAACAGGGGCACTAATTGGAATAATAGCTAAAGGAGCTTTTTCTGTATTACTATATTTTTCACCTAGCTTAAGTGTTAATGCGCCACCCATACTAATTCCAACAATTACAACATTATCATATTGAGACTTAAGATCTTCAAACTTTCTACAAATAAAATTGAACCACTGAGTGAAATATGTTTTTTTAAAATCGTCGATGCTTGTTCCAAATCCTGGTAAAAGGAAGGCATATGAGTCATATCCATGTTCAAAAAAGCTATTTGCTGAATATTCATATACATTTGGAGTAGAGGGAAATCCATGAACCATCAAAACTGCAGTATCAGTCGCTTTCTCATGCTTTAAAATAATACTTTTGCATTTGGGAGAAAACACTTTTGATTCATCACTTTCTATGTCATAAGTATTCTTATCCTTATAGAAAATAAGAGATGCACTCCATAAAATAAGTGCAACAAGTACAATAAAAACTATTATTATAATTACTAAACCTAAATTTTCAATCATAGGGATATAATAACCTATAATTAGGATATTAAACAAGGAAAATTTAAGGTTATCCTATTAGTGAAGGCTCAATTCGAGCTTGTTTCAAAAATAAAGATAAGGCCATCATCATAACCCCATTATCATACAATGGGTCAATTCCCATTTTTTCAACAACTTCAGCTACAGGAACTGATAATACATCTAATTGTTCTGTTATATCTAAAGTTTGTTGCTTTGAAATTTTATAAACATTTTTAGCCAAAAAGAAATTAGCTTCATTTGACATAATTGCTGGATTTGGATTTACTTGTGCTAAAAATATCATCTCGTCTGAGCTCAAAGCAGTTTCTTCTACAAGCTCTCTATAAGCACTATCAATAGCTAATTCTCCAACATCTACCATGCCTGCTGGAAATTCTCTAACTACTTTCGAACTACCGTGTCTAAATTGTTGGACCATAACAAAACATGGCACATTATCTTCATTTATATACCAGGGTATTATCGTAACCCAATTAGGAGAATCAAGAACAAAGAATTCAGATTTGATTCCTTGCTTTGATTCTCTGGTAATTTCAACCAAATCAAATATAGGAGTAGTTAAAATAGTTTTTCTATTTTTTTCATCCCACACCAAATGATTTAAATCTTCAGTGTTTCCAATTTTAAATTGATCTTTTTTCATTAAATATCTTTTCTTGAATCACAATTACTAGAGCAATTTGAACAAGCGGTTGGAGCACAACTAGAGGTGTTAATAAAATCGGTGTTTTCACTTGATACAGCAATACTTGTATCTAAGAAGGTTGCAATTGCTTGTAATGCTTTGGTACTTTTGCTATCTGGGCTTTTTAATAAAGTGCTCTCTCCAATATCTTCATATTCTCTGAGGTGCATTTCTAAAGGAATACTACCTAAAAATGGAGTATCCATTTCATCACATATTTTCTTTCCGCCACCTGTACCAAATATTGGAATTTCTTTACCACAATCAGGGCAAATTAATCCACTCATATTTTCAATAACACCTAAAACAGCAACACCTAATTTTCTTGCAAAATTAACGCTTTTTCTAGCATCCAATAAAGCAACTTCTTGAGGAGTTGTTACAATAATTGTACCAGTCATTTCTGGAATAGCTTGAATAACAGTTAGTTGTTCATCACCTGTTCCAGGAGGTGTATCAATTAACAAATAATCCAATTCACCCCATTCAACATCACCTAAAAATTGCTTAATAACTGCAATTTTCATAGGTCCTCGCCAAACAACAGGATCTGAATTACTATTTAAAGCAAAAGATAAACTTACAACGTATAAACCATCTCTAACTTTTACTGGGACGAAATTTTGGCCATCAGCACTTTCTAGAGCTCCAGATTCACAACCTAACATTTTTGCAACATTAGGACCGTGTAAATCTGTATCTAAAATACCTACAGTTTTTCCTGCATCTACTAATGCATTTGCTAAATTAACAGTAACTGTAGTTTTTCCAACTCCACCTTTACCACTCATTATCATTATCTTTCTACTTATACGATCTAATCTTTGTCTGATTTTAGCTTCTCTTATAGCTTGTTCATCAGTTGTTCCTTCATGAGACATTCTTGGCTCCTAATTTTTTATTCTTGTTAAATAAAGGATAGTAAAAATATAGTGTTATGGCAATAAAGATAAATTAAAAAGTACAATTTATTTTCGACATTTGTCTTTTTCAATTTTTTATAATGGATAAAAGTTTTATATCTTTTGTATCCATAATATATTGGTATCTTTTACTTGGATTGTTTTTACAAAATAAAACGACTAATCAATAAAACGTGCAATCTCATCCAAAGTCTTTCTTTTGGGAGCATTTGGATGACTTTCTTCGATACCATAGGCAATAAGTGCTGCAACAACTTCACCCTCAGGTATATTAATTATTTGCTCAACTTTTTTCTCATCAAACGCACCTATAATTACAGTAGCTACACCTCTATCATGAGCGGCTAAAGCTAATTGATTTGCAGCAACCCCTGAGTCAAACATTGACCAAGAGTCCCCTTTTGAGGAGATAATTTGACCTAAAGGAGATCTCCCACTTAATCCATTTACATAAGTTAATACAATTATCCCTGCTGATCTATTTGTAATTTTAACATTTGAAGCAAAACCTTCAAAACATTGTTCTGCTATTTTGCTTTTGATTAACTCATTTTCAATTACAGTATATCTCATTGGTTGAGAATTAGTCCAAGTGGGAGCATATGTGGTGGTTTCAATAATATCCTTAATTATAGATCTATCTATTTTTTCATTTTTGAAATTTCTTATGCTTCTTCTCTCTCTCAATACTTTTTGTGCTTCCATACGACTCTCCAAAGTTTTCTAAATTTTTATAATTTATCAAAACAACCCATTAGCAATTCCTTATTATTAAGGATTATTAAATTTTTTATATCAATTCGACTACATATTTAAAATATTAGAATTTTACACAATTTCTACCAGACTCTTTTGCCTTAAACATTAAGGAATCGACTCTTTTAATAATAGAATTAATATTTTCACCTTCTTTAAAAGAGGATACTCCAAAACTAGCGGTAACTTGTCCACATGATTCTAAAGGACATTTTGCAATATTAATTCTTATTTTTTCTGCCATTGAGATAGCTTTATTAAGTATTGAATTTGGTAAAAGAACAATAAACTCTTCTCCACCCCAACGAAATAATAAACCGTCTTCTCCAATAGCTTTTAGGCAAGTCTTAGTAATTTCAACGAGAACACTATCTCCAACTACATGACCATGTTTATCATTAACAAGCTTAAAATTATCAATATCAAAAAGAATGATAGAAAAATGCGGCTTTTGCTCATTAATTATATTTTCTAATTTACTATACAA
>CAZJGS010000127.1:0-6936 GCA_964545735.1 uncultured Spirochaetaceae bacterium | reverse complement strand
TATAGGTTCTTGTTTTACAATTATAGGTTCAACAACTTTTTTAGGAGTTTCAACAGGTTGTACTACTAATTTTTCTTGTACAATTTCTTCGGTGTTATCGCTATCTGCTTTACTTCGATTACATGAACTGAGTAATATAATAACTAGTGTAAAAACAATTAGTAATGAAATTCTCTTTTTATTACCTTGTAAATTCATATTTTACCTCATAATTTTTGGTTGATTTGATTTAAAAACAATTAAAAAATTCTATGATATTGTAACTTATAGTTATACAGTTTTCTAGTGTTGAATTATAAATACTTATTAAATACACAAAGAGCCTTATTCCTTTTTTAAATATCTATTCCCAGCAAAAGATATTAGGAAGGAGCCAAGTGGGGCGGTAATTAATATTGCTAAAACAGCAAAGGTTAGAACTAGATTTCCGCAAGAGAGACCTAAGGCAAGAGGAAGTCCACCCATAGCAGCTTGGACTGTTGCCTTTGGTAATTCGCTAAATAAACAGAATAACTGTTCTTTCAAGGTTAAGCCAGTTTTGATTGTAGACAAGAAAGTTCCAACTGTTCTAAAGCTTAAGCCGATAAAAATCATTATTATGACTGAAAACCCTGCATTAGCGGCATATTGAATATTAACAAGAGCTCCAACTAGAACAAATAGTAATATTTCTGCTCCAATCCATAGTTTTGAGAATTTTGGAGCTAATCTATCTGATAAAATAGGGTAATGAGCTTTTATTGTAAGCCCAAGACTTATAATTGATAACAATCCAGAAATGGGCACAAAATCTTTTAGAGAATCTTCTACGCTTATAAAAAGGAAAGCAACAGATAATAAAATCAATACTTTTACGGTATCTCTGATGTGAAACTTTTTAAACAAACGAAGTAATAATTCGCCACTAACAACTCCTAAAACTATACCTGTAATCATTGAAATTGGAACATTTAGCAAGGCGAAGTTATGAACTTCATCTCCTTTTGCTAGTGCTACTAATGCTGTAAATATAACAATACAATAAACATCGTCTGCAGAGGATCCAGCTAGCATCATTTGAGGTATAGCTTTTGCAGTTCCTTTTTTTTCATCAATAAACTTTGTCATAGCAGGAACAACAACAGCAGGGGAAACCGCTGCCATAACAGAACCAATAATACCGGCTTCTAATAAAGAAACTCCAATTAGTTTGGGAGCAATTAATAAATATGCAATTATTTCAAAAGTTGCAGGAACAAAACAGAGTAAAATTGCAGGACGTCCAACTTTTTTCAAATCTTTAATATCTAAACTTAAGCCGGCTTTCATTAAAATAATAATTAAAGCTATTTGTCTTAAATCAGCTGAAATAATATGTATAGAGGGGCTGAGTATATTGAGTGCGTATGGTCCTAATAACACTCCAATAAAAAGCATTCCAATTATATAAGGTAATTTAATTTTAGAAAAAACTACTTGGGATAAAAGTCCCAAAATTATTATTATTGCTAAACTGAATAACATAAAAAAATCCCCTTGTGGGGCTAAACAAAAGACACCCCTGCTAGTATTAACAGAAGTCATCAGCAAATTGCGGTTTGGATATTATCCTGGGAGACATTCATTCCCTTATTTTTTTTCTTTATTTTATAGATTATTAATACAAAAAACAAGGGCCATAATTTAAATTTTAAAATTACGACTCTTTGTTTTTGTTCAATTGGGATAAGGTTTTATCAACTACTTTAATAAGAGGATGGTTTGGTTTAAATTTTTCATTCATTGCTATTTTACTTTTATTTAGTAAGTCTAAAGCTAGGGCTTCATTGTTATTTTTTATCGAAAGATTTGACAATCTGATTAAAAATGAAAAACGCTCCTCATCGGATAAAGAGAGAGACATTTCACTAGCTTTATTAAATATTTGTAAATACGAATCATAGGCTTTCTTCAAATAACCGTTTCTTTCATAATAAAGAGCAATAGCTAATAGGGTATTCCCTATTTCCGGGTTTGAATGTTTATTTTTTATTGCATAATTGTAAGCATTATTCAAATATAGGAGTTCTTGTTCCTTATCTTTATATACAGCTGAAAGGTTAGATCTAAACAAACAATATTGAGGGTATTGGGGATTGTCTTCATTAAAAGTATATTTGTTTGCAATTTTTCTTGCACTGGTTATATTGCCATTTCTCAAATAAGCAAGACCTAAGTTAACTATAGCTTCACTTTTTATTTTTATATTTGTTGTTGTTTTTACAATCTCAAATAATTCTTTAGCTATATCTAAGGCTTCTTCATAATCCTCGTCTTCAAAATATAATTCAAACAGTTTATTTGATGTAGTAATATATAGATGGCTAGTTGGACCTGTTACATTAAATGCTTCAGATTTGGCATTTTCTAATTGAAAAATAGTTTCTTGTCTTTTTGCAAAATTTTTCAAATCAGCTTTGTCATTGGCTAGCACTAAAAATTTCTTATAATTTTCCATATGTTTTATCCTTGTTATCTGCTTATAAGATAATAATAGGTGGCTAAATTATCAATGATAAATACAAGAATTGTGATAATTATTTGAGCATTAATAGCTTTTTTAGATAAGTTTCATTTAATAAATGAATTGAAATAAATTTTCCATCAACAAAGGTTCCCCAATTATTGAAGACTGCTGGAATTTCTTTTGCCTGCTGTAAGCTAGTTATCTTGATTAATTTTAAGTTACCTTGTTTATAACAATTACTCAATTGCACTATTTAATAAATTTTATAATTACCTGTCAGCACTGGGTTGTTAATTTATTTGATTTAGACTCAGAATCGACTATTATTACTTATAACGTATTAAACCTTTATTATTAAGTATAAATTGCATTAGTAAATCTATCTTTTCTAAATATTCATTAGATGTGTTATTTATATAAGAAAATAGTTTTATAAGACCTTGTATATCATATTCTATTGGGGGTATAGGCCTTGAAGGAGCCCTTGCTGCTGTCGATTCCAAGGTACTTTACTCTTATACTTTTACACTGAGCACGCCTTTTGTTACAATAAAAAAATCTTTTAATCGAATTGTAAGTGTGATAATATAAAGTAACATAGATTGAAGGCTTGGGATATGATCATAATCATGACATATTGCCTAATTAAGTAACGATACTACCTAATATTTGTAATTTTCTCCTTCAAACCTTGTATTTTAAAGAACATTTCCGGAGGTCTCGATGAAGAAGAAGGAAAAGAAGACGAAGAAGAAAAAGCCACTGTTTATAACTATTATAATCATTGTAATTATTGTTGTGATTATCATTATTGCAATGCCAACAATAAACGATAAGGTCTCAACGCTGTTGAATGATACACTTGAGAATCAGATAGCTCTTCAGGGCCTTGATAAAAATATTACCTACGACTCGATAACAGTTAATAGTCTCAATGGCAGTGTGACTGTTCAGGGGCTCACCGTACAAGATTATAATTTTGCCGGTAAAATAACCATTGATGAGGTGAGTGCAACTGTTCCCGTCCAAGAGATTGTGTCTTTAGCAATATCTCCTGAAAAGGGTGTTATTAGTGATATTCAGCTGGCCATCTCTGGGGTAAAGATGGAAATGAAGGTTGAGGACGTAGATGTCTCCCTTGATTTAAGTACGTCTGAAGCTCAGGTGACTGGACGCATAGATATGAATTTTGTTAACAATCTCGCCGCTGGTAGTGTCGAACCCGGAATTCCGCAGATAGATCAAATAAGTCTGAATGTGGGTGGGGCAGAATTGAATTCTTCTGGTGTAACCTTGAGTCTGGATTCCCTCCTAGCAGAGATGGGAACCGTGAAGAATGCGGACAGCGAACCCGTGAGTGATTTCAACATTTCAATGACCAATATAAAAATGGATGCCGATATCGGTGGTGAAAATAGCAGCATTATCATGCTTGAGAGGTACGAGACTCAGGTACAGGGTCCGGTGGTTCTTGAGCTAATTGCTGGGTTAGTATCGGGTAATATCGAAATTGATACATCCCATATAGACTCGATGAAAGTGAGCCTTGAGCGCTTGAGCACACAGGTTCCCTCGGAAGGTTCTGTGAATCTAAAATCCCTCACAGCAGAGATGAAGACCATAAAAAACGTGGATAGTAAAACAGTTGGTGATTTCCAAATTTCGATGATTGATGCGCAGATGGATGGAGAAATCGATGGGGATGATATTTCTCTCAGACTTGGAAGCTATGAGACACAGGTAGAGGGTCAAATGGTTCTAGATTTACTTGATATGATTGCAACTGGAGAATCTAAAATTGATAGGGCGAATATAGACTCTATGAGTATGAACTTCAAAGATGGAGAAATCCATATAAATGATGGTACTTCCGATGATAAAGGCAATATAAATCTTGGAAATTTCACTGTAGCAATGAAGACAGTGAAGAATGAAAACAACGAAAGCATAAGTGATTTCCAAATTTCGATGATTGATGCGCAGATGGATGGAGAAATCGATGGGGATGATATTTCTCTCAGACTTGGAAGCTATGAGACACAGGTAGAGGGTCAAATGGTTCTAGATTTACTTGATATGATTGCAACTGGAGAATCTAAAATTGATAGGGCGAATATAGACTCTATGAGTATGAACTTCAAAGATGGAGAAATCCATATAAATGATGGTACTTCCGATGATAAAGGCAATATAAATCTTGGAAATTTCACTGTAGCAATGAAGACAGTGAAGAATGAAAACAACGAAAGCATAAGTGATTTCCAAATTTCAATGACTGATGCACAGATGGATGGAGAAATCGACGGGGATGATATTTTCCTGAGTCTTGGAAGATATGGCACCCGGGTTCAGGGTCATGTGATTCTGGATATTCTTGACGAGTTTACGACGGGTTACTCCGATGTTGATATAGTGCGTCTAGACTCGATAAGTATGGATCTTGAGAGTGCTAAATTAATTGCTCCTGAGCTGTCGATGAGTGTTGGCTCTATTATGGCAAACCTTGATGGTGTGGAGAGTGTACTTGCTTTGATGGAATATACTCCTGTTGTTGCTCCAGGATTTTCCGGTGAGATGAAAGTAGATGATTACACACTTGTTCTGAATGATGAACTCCTCGAGGAATTCTTATCGGATTTGGAAATGACATTTGGTCCCCTCCCATTTTTACGGGATCCTGAAAGCTGGAAAGTAGATAATCTTCAGATGAAACTATCCCTTGAAAATGGGAAGGCAGAGCTCTCAGATTTAGCACTAAACACCGGTTGGCTTGATATTTCTGGATCTTCATCCATAGGATTCTCTAAGGAAATGAAACCCATACCTCCGTTTAAGGCAGATTTAAGGGTAGCTCAATTTCCAGAAGATCTACGTCCGTTACTTGGAATGATGACAGCAGTTCTGTTTCAAACGGAGCTACCGAATACCAATTCATTTACCGTTCAAATCAATAACAACACCATTAGTTGGGGAAATATTTGAGATACTTCTCAAGATGTAGCTAAAGAAACACCAGTATCCAAAACAACCGGGGTTCTTTAAAATATTCTCTGGAGAATTAAACCAAATCAGTGTAGACTAATGTTCTTAAATCTCCAGAGATTAATATAATAATTGTGTTAATTATTTGAGCTTTAATAGCTTTTTCAGATAAGTTTCATTTAATAAATGAATTGAAATAAATTTTCCATCAACAAAAGTTGCCCAATTGTTGAATACTGCTGGAATTTCTTTTGCCTGCTGTAAGCTAGTTATCTTGATTAATTTTAAGTTTATTCCCTCTTGTTTAGAGAAATTACTCACTTGCTCAATACAATTAATTGAATAAGGGCATTGGGGACTATAATAAATTCTGACACTTTTTTCATCAAAACTAGTTTTGGTTTTTACAGTCTCAGAGAACTTAGGAGTATCTCCTTTAAAAGATAAAGCCATAAGTAAATAGTCATCAAATTCATCAACTATTTTAAAGTTGTATTTTTTTAGGAACTTGTAATCAGAAAGAAAAGGCTTTTTCTTTTTCGAGGATAAAACACAAAGCCCATTTTTATTATTGGTTTTAGCTTTTTCAATTGCAGTATTTAATAAATTATTAGTATGACCTTTGTTCTTAAAACTTCCTGAAACCCATAAGCAATGAATATAATAATAATTGTTTCCCATTATAGGAACCCAAGCTTTTTCTAGCGGGGTATATTCAATAAAAACTTTGCCTTTTGCATCGAGTTTTGTGAAAGTATGATCAAACGGAATTTGAGAAGTTAACCAATTCTTTTTATTTGATTTTTTATTTATCACCCCTTGGTGGTGTTTCCTTATCTGAAATAGCACAGCAAAGATGCTCTTTTTCAATATTATCACATGAGAGAGTCAAATAATCTTCCACTTTGTATCTCCTTATTTACTTATTTTTAGTTATTATATCATGATTTTAATCGGGTGTTAAAAATACTTAAATAATAGAATAGTTTCTGACATTTGTTTTTAATTGAATTATTAATAATTTAGTGTTAATCTACAAATATGATAGATTTTGATGAAAGAATAATAGAACTATTTGCTAATAGAGCAAAAGATAATTATGTGGATACAATTAACATTGGCTTAGGCTACACAGCTGTTGTACTAGAAAATGGAAATTGTGGAGTTTGCTGTACTTTGATTGATGTTAAAAACAGTTGTACAGTTTATAAAATCAATGAAGATTATGAAAACTGTTGTTGTTTGGACTTACTACACTCTCTTAGAATTAATAAAGATGAAATAAGTCGTGCGGTTGTAATTGCTATGGTTAATGCTTTAAGTCAAAGTGGTGATAAACCTTTAACTAAAGATCCAAATACTTTATTCGAAGATTTAAAATTAAAAAAAGGCGACAAAATGGGTATGATTGGTTATTTTAAACCAATAGTTAAAGACTTTCAAAGTAAAGGTGTAAGTGTTGTTGCCTA
>CAZJGS010000126.1:0-7021 GCA_964545735.1 uncultured Spirochaetaceae bacterium | reverse complement strand
GCAAGAAGCTGTGGGTGGCCTTTGAGGACATGCAGAAGAAATATGAAGTTATCGGCGATGTCCGGGGTAAGGGGCCGATGATCGCGATGGAGCTGGTGAAGGATCGGGAGACGAAGGAGCCTGACAAGGATGCGGCTGCGGCGGTCGCAGGGTATGCCTATGAGAAGGGATTGATTCTTTTGACCTGCGGACCTTACGGCAACGTGATCCGGTGTCTGATGCCGCTGGTGATCACCGACGAGCAGCTTAACAAGGGTCTTGCGATAATGGATGATGCGTTCGCTTCTCTCGAAAAGTAGAAGGACCGATTGAAAGAAACCGGATTACTTTGAGATAAAGGTTGAAATGCCGTTTCCATATGGAGATGGACTCTTAGAAGGGAGGGGGAGAAAAATGGCAAAAAGAGTGTGAAGCTCGGTTTTATTTTCGTTGTGGCTTTGGCCTTTGCCTGTTCGCTGGTTCTGGCGGGTAGTCCTGCAATTGCAAAGACAAAGTCTTGCACAAGAGATCGAGAAGGAAAAGTAATTTAATGTAAAAAAATGAAGGAGGAATTGTGATGAAATTTCGTAATTTATTTAACAGTAAGTGTAAGGGTTGTTTGTTTTTAATTATTTTTCTATCTCTGTTTTTTACGGCAACAAGTTTTGTTGATTGCAACCAAGTATATGCAAAAGACAAGGTTTATGAATGGAAATTCTTTAGTGCCTACGGACCAGGAGATTCAGCTTGCTGTGATGTGTGGCCTGCTTTGTTTGAAAAAGTAAAAAGGGCAACCAATGGAAGATTAGACATATCCGTATTTTGGTCTGGGCAGCATCCTTATCAGGGAAGTGACATGCTTAAGGTGATTCGCGATGGATCTGCGGAATTGGCTCACTTTTATGGCGGGTTTTTGGCATCTGTGGAACCAGTTTTTGGAATTGATGCTATTCCGATGTTATTTCCTTCAGATGCAGACGAGTCATTTGCCCTTGTATCAAAACTATGGGGTGATTTTAAGTTAGACCGTAAAGGTGTATTAGAAAGAGTACTTGAAGATAAGTGGGGTGGGTGCATGATTCATGCATTACCGGCGTCTCAGCAAAGAATCTACACCAGTGGATATAAAATTAACGGGATAGGTTCATTGAAAGGTCATAAAGTGAGGGTTTATTCGCCTGAGCTTGCAACACTAGTGACGATTTTAGGAGGGACTCCGGTCAGTATTGCATTTGCAGAACTTTATACCGGTTTATCAACCGGTTTAGTGGATGGATTAGTCACGTCAGTTTATTTTGCTAATGCAGGAGGATTCTTTGATTTTTGTGACACAATTAACCTGTGGGAAATCATGGCAGCTGCGGATGAATTAATGGTCAGTAAGAAAGCTTTGGATAAATTGCCGCCGGATATTCGTAAAACTTTCTTAGACATTATGTACAAATCAGTTACGAAACCTGAACGCGCTGAACTTGAAACGAATGCACTTGTCTTAGAAGAATTAATAAAAAAAGGGATACAAGTCTATGTGCCAAGCCAAAAAGAAAGGGAAGCTGTAATCAAGCGTTGCCAAAAAGAGATTTGGGCGCCTTGGGTTGTTAGAGCTGGTGCTGATGCAAAACTAGCTCTCGAACAAGTTGAGGAAGTAAAAAAGACATTTAAGAAATAGGCGGTATGCTAATAAGTTGGGTGGGGATTTGAAAAACTCTCTACCCAACTTAAATTTTTAAGAAGCATACATGATGATGCTACAAACAAAGATATTATAAATGAATCGTAACGCCTAAACATAATAGCTGGCATGTTTATAGAGAGGTAATTATGGAACAGATTATCCTTATTTTGAAAAAATTGGATAAAATTTCTTACAATATTTCAAGAATTGGCGCAGTAATATCAGGAGTTCTTATTGCATTGATAGCGTTGATGATTTTTTGTTACATTATTAATCGCCAATTTATTGGGTATACATGGTTATTTGTTGAAGAATGGGCTGGACTAAGTATGGTTCCGATGACTTATTTGGCTTTAGCGTATACTTTGCGGTGGAATCAACACATTTATGTAGATGCACTGGTTGGAAGATTTTCTCTAAAAACTCAAAATATTATTGGATTCCTGGTTTCATTGCTAAGTCTTATTATCTTAGGTTTCATAATTGAAAGAAGCGTTAACTGGTTTATGTATACATGGATAGATCATATAGCGAGTTTAGGCCCTATGAGAACACCTTTGTGGCCAATTACTATAAGCATAGTGGTCGGGTCTGTGATGTATTTCATTGATACATTTTTTTTCATGGTACAAAAAGTATTAAATCTAATCGGCAGAACAGATGTCCTAAATTTTCATGAGTAAAAAGTATACACTTGTGCAAATGAATATAAGCCATGAAAATAAATCGTTGTAATATTAGTAGGGGGTATGATTTTGGACACAATGGTAACTAATATATCAATTATGTTATTTTTTCTCTTTTTATGTCTTGGGATGGGAATGTGGATATGGTCTGCTCTCTATGGTGTTGCCATTTTTAGTCTGATGTTTTTGGGTTCAGGTAACATGCACGGAATATTAGGAGGCATGCTCTTTAACAGCATTAATTCATATCCCCTTGTTGCAATTCCATTATTCATAGTCATGGGTGAATTATTGATAAAAAGCGGAAGTAGTACTTTTATTTTTCGGGGAGTTAAAAAGATATTCTCGGTTTTTCCGGGCGGTATGTTACATTCAAATATAATAAGTTGCAGTATTTTTGCTGCTTGCTCTGGATCAAGCACCGCAACAACATTGGCTATTGGTGAGGTGTCGTATCCTGAACTTATAAAGGCGGGATATGATCGAAAAATTGTTCTTGGATCTATTGCGGCAGGAGGTTCTTTAGGTATACTTATTCCGCCTTCGATTATCATGATAATTTATGGTTCTCTCACATGTACTTCAATAGGCAAACTTTTTGTTGGCGGAGTCGTACCTGGAATCATTCTGGCTGGATCATTTTTAGTATGGATAGGGATTTCAGGAACTATACATCCCGGGATGGTGCCAGAGCGCAGTGAGTTCAACAAGCAGTATCTGAAGAATGTGTTTTTTGCGTTAAAAGATCTTTGGCCTGTTATTTTATTAGTGGGTTTTGTTATGGTTAGCATTTACGGTGGATACGCAACCCCTACAGAAGCTGCAGCAGTCGGCGCTGTATTCAGTCTATTAGTCGTTGCTTTTGTTTATAGAAGATTGACATGGAAAGTTGTCGTAGAATCACTAAGAAGAACAATGTTTCTTACATGCATGATGATGATTTGTATAATAGGTGCTCGTGCTTTAGGAATGGCGCTTTCTATGTTAGAAGTTCCTCAATTTCTTAGCAATTATGTATCATCATTAGAAGTGAACCGGTATATTGTTTGGGCAGCTCTTATCTTAATTTATATGATTTTGGGATGTCTCATTGATGGCATAGATCTCATGTTGGTTACAACGCCTGTATTCTATCCAATAGTGGTAAACGTTTTAGGATTTGATCCCATTTGGTACGGCGTTGTTTTGGTTATTATATTGGAAATATCTCTGTTGACTCCACCAGTTGGATTTAATCTCTACATCACCCATGGCGTTGGAGGAGGGAAAAGGCTTCAAGATACTATACTCGGTGTCTTGCCATTTCTTATTTTAATGCTTGTGGTGATAGCTCTTCTTAGTGCATTTCCAGAGTTAGTAACTTACTTACCTTCGAGAATGTGATTAAGCCACAATCAAGAAAACAAGGAGAATATAAGATGTCAAGGACCTTAGGTGTAGCCGCAGTTCAAATGGATGTTAGCGTTGGGGATGCAAATTTTAGTAGGATGTGCGACAAAATAGAGGAAATATCGAAACATTTCCCCTGGGCAAAGCTCATTATATTTAGTGAAAAATGCATTCACGGTCCAGGAATGAACCTTGCCCAACCTGTACCAGGTGAAATGAGCAATCAATTATGTGAAGTAGCTCGTGAATACGGGAAATGGATCATTCCTGGATCGATGAGTGAGAAGACAAAAGAGGGTATATACAATACAGCTTTTGTTATAAATCCCCAAGGGGAGATTGTGGCGAAGTATCGAAAGATGTTTCCATGGCGTCCTATTGAGAAGTGTTTGTCCGGAAGTGAATTTTGTGTGTTTGATATTCCCGGATGTGCTCGGGTTGGTTTAACGATATGTTATGATCAGTGGTTTCCGGAGGTGTGCCGGCAACTTGTATGGATGGGAGCGGAAATTATATGCAATCCTATTCTCACTGCAACATCAGATAGAATCCCCGAGATAATAATAAGCCAGGCCAATGCTATTGTAAATCAGGTTTATTTTGTCAGTGTAAACGGTCTCAATGATGGGGGTAATGGACATTCTTTAATAATTGATCCCAACGGTAGAATCTTGCAGGAAGCGGGTGAAATTGAGCAAATTATGCCGGAAATTATTGATTTGGATTTAGTAACCCGTGTACGAGAACATGGTACCATTGGAATGAGTCAGGTATTGAAAAGTTTTAAATATGAAGATCATAAATTTCCTGTCTATGCAGAAGGGATTGATAAAGGAGACGGGTTTAAAAAACTAGGTTCACTTGAATATAAAAAAGAAATTATTGAGGGGATCTGAAAGTCAGAAAGTCAAGGAAAGGAGGTGATTTTTGTGTTTGGGTGTTTTGGGCTTATTCACCTTGGCAATCAACGTGAATGCGGTCAAATGGGTGCTTTGGGGGTTTGTTTGGTGAGCCTAAAAAAGCAATTTTCTCACAGTTGTACTTTTTGCTAAAAGGAGTTTGAAAATGTGGAAAAAAGCAAAAGCTTCAGTGATAATGGTAATGATGGTTGTTCTTATGGCTATGTCCATGGTGGCCTCACCGGCGTTGGCAGTAGCTCCTAAAGTTGGCGTGGTTTGTACACAGCACGTTGGAGCCGCAACTGGGAGTGGAGCACTTGCGGAGTGTGCAGTAGCTACAGCGAGAATGTGTGAATATGCTGGATGTGATGTATATATGATTGATGCTGGTGATATCGTAGACAATAATATATTGAGCACCATAGACCTGATATGCTTTCCTGGAGGATATGGGGTAGCTTATACAAACTATTTTGCCCCCAGCACGACGGATTCTGTAAGAAATGCAATTCGAACTTTTGTCTCTGGTGGAGGAGCTTTAATGGGTACATGTGCCGGTGCATATTTTGCCGCAGATATTTGTGCCTGGGAGGGAAGTGACTATGAATATTACTTGGATATGTTTATGGGTGATGCCGTAGGTTCGATAACAGATATTTCTGATTATGGTGAAGGTGATCCGATGAAGATCACTCCTGTTAGAATGGTAGATTCAGATTTTGAATGGGATACCGAAACTTATAATATAGGCTATTTGTGGGGACCGTACTTCTCGGGTTATAATGGTGGCGATCTACCGGAGGGTATCGACGTTGTAGGAGTCTATGATTACGAGGTTAATGGAGAACCGGGAGAAGCTGATGAGAAAGCTGCCATGATCAAATTCGAATTTGGCAGTGGAAGAGTATTTTTATCAGGACCCCATCCAGAATATGAGGAGAGTGCCACTTTATCCAATTCACGAGATTGGTGTTTTGGAGATGATGTTGATAATAGTACGGGAAACGCTGTAGCAGATCCAGAGACTGAATATAATATGATGGTAGACATAATAGGGTAGCTGTGTCCGGGTAAGACTGTTTCAGCAGGAAATTTAGCCTCTCCGCTTAGCACCACGGCCGCTGTTTATGCGACTTGTGGCACATCTGCAAGAGTTGTATGGCCTACCATGAAAATGCTTCGTTCATGTGGAGTTGAGCCCTATGCTTATACTGGTTGTGCTGCTGACAAAATAACCACCAGTCTATTTGACATAGCTGTATATCCAAATGGCAAGGAAACTATTATGGATAACTATGTAGATCAGACTACAATGGATACATTCCTCGCCGACGGTGGCCACTTCATGGGTTTTGGTGGAGGGGCAAAAATAATTGGTGTTGAGTTTGATTATTGGGATGGAGGTCAGGACCTAACACCACCAGCCACTCACGGAATGGAAGATATAACAATTACTGACGGTGATACTGGTTCAGGTACATACTCAGTTGCCTATTGGAAGGAAGATCCCAGTGACTATCATTGGGATGGATCGGGTCCAACGGTTCAGACTTACTATACTCCTATTTCATGGACAGCTACGCATCTTAGCGCTCAAGCTGGTGCTGTTAAAGTCGCTTACTTTGCAGATGAAGGTTCCGATCAAATTTGTATGGTAAAATATCCCTATGGCGATGGAGGCAGCAAGATATTTATGTCAACGGTAGACCCATCTACAGAGGAGGGAAGCCTTAACGATGGATGTCAGTGGGATGAGGGCACTCATGGTTACTCTGACCCAGACTCTGAATGGGGACTGATAGATAATATCCTCACTTGGATGGGTCTTTAATTGAACCTGTAAGCTAAGGATCAGAGAACAACCATACTGTTGGTAGAGAAATAGAAGGACTGGTGTGGCACATATACTCTGAGTTGGTATGGTAAGATGATGGATGACCCATTGTCGATTACCGATCAATGGTGGTGGCTTGTCGCCGCGCAGGGGTGTAGTGTACGAAGGTACTTCTGTCTGAAGATGAGTAAACGGCGGTTCCACAACAACAGGTGGACCCATTTTTTGCTTTTTCAGTATGAGATAGGGGATCTTTCTCTTCCACTCCAAACCAAGCTCCTGAAATGTCTTGATGACAAAGAGAAATGTAAATCGGATAGAGAAATGGCGACCTATCTTAAGATAAGCCAGTCTACAGTGGTACGTAAAATGAAGAAGTATGGCATGTCATATGATGTGATGCGATAATAGTTCATAAGAGTGTGTTGATCACCGTATTCATTGGATTATTATATTTATAATGGTGATTCTTGTTTGCATCAGATCATAATTGCTGATATCTGCTATTAAAAAGTAGCAACAGGGAGGCGAAGATGAACATACTGGTAGGTTATGATGG
>CAZJGS010000125.1:0-7469 GCA_964545735.1 uncultured Spirochaetaceae bacterium | reverse complement strand
TATTAGTTTTATTTTTTTCATTCTGCACCTCGTAATATTAATATAACAGAAATGTATTAAATGATAAAGATTAAAGAAAAGCCGGCCAAAAAAAGACCGACTTATAAATTACAATTATTTTAAAATAAATTATTTAATTCTATTTTTAGCATCAGCTAATAAATCTTCAAGTTTAGCACTTGGATTTTCAAATTTTGCTAAGAATATCATTGCTGCAATTACATATGGTTTGTAGCTTGCTTCTTTGTATAAAGGAACAATGTATTTATCAAATACAGCTGCATCAACTTCACCTTGTTTACAAGATACACCTGTAATATCAGCAGGTAAGCAATGCATGTATAAGGCTTCACCATTTTTAGTTAATTTCATCATATCTTCAGTACAAGCCCAATCTTTAAATTTAGCATTATTATCTAAACAAGCTTGTTCTAATACTTCAAGGTCATCAAATTTTTGGTCTTCAACAAGTTTGGTTCTTTCTTCCATGATATGGAATGGAGCCCAACTTTTTGGATAAACAATGTCAGCATCTTTGAAAGCTTCTTCCATTGAATTAACTTTCTTATAAGAACCACCACTCTTTTTAACATTAGCAGCTGCTACTTCTTCAACTTCAGGCATTACATCATAACCTTCTGGATGAGCTAATACAACGTCCATACCAAATCTAGTAAATAGACCAATAATACCTTGAGGTACTGATAAAGGTTTACCATAAGAAGGACTGTAAGCCCAAGTCATTGCAACTTTTTTGCCTTTAAGGTTTTCTATGCCACCAAATTGATTGATAACATGTAACATGTCAGCCATTGATTGTGTTGGGTGGTCAATATCACATTGTAGGTTTACTAATGTTGGTCTTTGTTCTAATACGTCATCTTCAAAGCCTTCTTGAACAGCTTCTGCAACAGTTTTTTGGTAAGTATGACCTTTACCAATGTACATGTCATCTCTAATACCAATAACATCAGCCATGAAACTAATCATGTTTGCTGTTTCACGAACTGTTTCACCGTGTGCAATTTGGCTTTTCTTTTCATCTAAATCTTGAACTGCTAAACCTAATAGGTTACAAGCACTTGTAAATGAGAAACGAGTTCTAGTTGAATTATCACGGAAAATTGAAATTGCAAGTCCGCTATCAAATACTTTTGTAGAAATATTGTTTTCTCTTAGTCCACGAAGAATCTCCGCAACCTTGAATACAGCATCAATTTCATCATCACTTTCTTTCCAGGTGTGAAAGAAATCATTTAAATACATATTCTTAGTATCAAGAGCACCAAGCTCTTCAATCATTTGCTTTATTAAAGCTTTATCTTTTTTCATATGAGATTCTCCTTAGATTTGTTGTTTCAACTAATGAGTGTACTATATCATGTACACTCATTGTTGTAAAGTTTTTTGTTGCACTTTGTTGCAATATTTATTTTATTTTACCTAATTCTCTTAGAATTTTTTCAGCAGAGAAAGGCCAGCTTCTACACCAAATACCGACTGCATCATGAATAGCTATTGCAATAGCAGGAGCTGCTCCATTTGTAGCAATTTCAGAAATTGATTTTGCACCATAAGGGCCTGCAACATCATCAATATCTATAAGTTTAACTTTAAAATCTTCTGGCATTTCAGTAATCATAGGAGCACAATAGTCAGTGAAATTAGGATTCAATGGAACACCGTCTTCATTATATTCAAGACCTTCATACAAGGAATGACCTATAGATTTCAAAGCTGCACCATAAATTTGACATTCTGCAAGTTCTGGATTGATTGGAGTTCCTGCATCTTGTAATGCATAGAATTTATCAACTTTAACTTGACCAGTCTTTGTATTAACAGCAACTTGAGCAAAGTGAGCTCCGTAAGGAACAGAGTTAACCATAGTTGTAAAGGATCCTTTACCCATGATTTGTCCATTACCTGTACCAGATAAAGCTGTGTGACACATAGTGCCATAATCTAATTCAGCAGAGGTTTTATTGCTTACAACTTTTCCAGGGTAATCTACATATAAGTCTTCTTCTTTTTCTTCCATTTGGAAGGCAGCTTCTTTAATAATAGCTCTAACCAAATCCTCAGCTGCTAATCTAGAAGCATTACCTGAGAAATAAGAACCACTAGAAGCATAAGCCCCAGTATCGAAAGTTGTTGAATCAGTATCACCACTAGTAACTGTAATTTTGTCCAATGGTACTTTAAGATTTTCACCTGCAACTTTAGCACTAATAGTATCAAGACCAGTTCCTAAATCTGCACCACCACTAAATAATTCTACAGAACCATCAGAGGTTAGTTTTGCCCAGGCATTAGAGTGATCTAAACCAGGTAAGCCGGAGCCTTGTTGAATCATGGCAAAACCTTTACCAACTTTCCAGTCTTTATCTTTTGATTTTTCTTTTTTGCCCCATTCAATCATTTTTGCACCATCGTCAATTGCTTGAGCTAATCCACAAGAACCTACAGGAACAACATTACCTTCTCTGCCTTCACCTAAACCACGAAGAATTTCTAACATGTAGCCTTCTTCAACATGGTTTTTCTTGATTACATCAAGATAATCAAGTTTTAACTCATCAGCTAATTCTGCAATAGTACACATCACTGCATAAGTTCCCTTAGGAGCACCATAACCTTGATATGCACCAACCATAGCTATATTAGTATAGTAAGTTACAACATCAAATCTCATATTATCAACTTTAAGTAAGGGTAATACTTTTGAACATGCATTCATTGGTACTGTTAAACAGTGTTGGCCATAACAACCAGTATTTGCTTCAACCAGCATATCGATAGCTGTAATTTGGCCATCTTTATTTCCACCTAATTTAACTTTAAGTTTCATTGGGTGACGTGTTGCTGAAGTTAAGAATTGTTCTTCTCTATTATTTTCATAGAAAATATCTAAGCCACTATCCCAAACTGCAAAACCGACTAGATCTTCAACAGTTACATCTTGTTTAGAGCCATAACCGCCACCAACTCTTTCTTTGATAACTCTTACTTTATTGTGAGAAATACCACAAATTCTGGCTACAATACGTTGTACGTGGAAAGGAACTTGAGTGGAAGTATGTAATACTAATCTACCCAAATCTATTTTACCAAAACAAACAGAAGGTTCTAATGGAGTACATTGAATTTGGTTTGTTCTATAAGTTCTCTCGATAACACAATCAGATTCTGCAAATGCTTTATCTACATCACCAATAGCTCCCTTAGCTTCAGAGGCAACGTTTTTCTTAATATTACCATGAATTGGGAAAGGATAATGAACAATACCGTCTCTTGGATCACAGTCTTTGTTTATTTCATCAAGATTTTCAGGTGCGCCAACACCAAAGGAAATTTTACTATTGTGAACTAGAGGAGCACCTACAGCTTGTGCATCTTCAACACTTAAAACAGGTTTTAATACTTCATATTCAACTTTAATTAAATCTCTAGCTTTGATAGCAGTCTCTTTATCTATTGCTACAATACCAGCTACTCTGTCTCCAACCATTCTAACTTTATTATTAAATAATCTCTTGTCGTGAGGAGAAGGCTCCGGAGCTCCTTGTCCTGCATGAGTGTAATGAATTTGTGGAGTATTTAAATGAGTATAGATCTTATCAACACCATATAAAGCTTCAGCTTTTGAAGTATCAATGCTCTTTATATATGCATGAGCATAGGGGGATCTTAATACTATTAAGGCATGGGCATTAGGGGTTACTTTGTCTTCAGTAAAACACTTAGCACCAGCTACTAAAGAAGCACCATCAATTTTACTAATATTTTTACCAACATATTTTAGTTGTTTTCTATACTCTGTAGCAATCTTAGTCTTATATTTACCATAATCTCTTAATTCAGTTGCTAATTTAACAGCCAAATAATAGTTTTCATAACCAGCATCACGAATAAATATTGATGTTAATAAATCTTTTATTTGTTCTTTAGTTGGATTTTCCACGTGTTCTAATAACCAGGTTAATAACAAAGCTGCTGCTGGAGCATTGTAAGCAGATTGAACAATACCTGCGTCAATCATAGCTTGTTGAACAAAGTTAACATTTCTAGAATTACCCAAGCTTTCAGCTGTTCTTATTTCTTTTCCTTCAACTTGTAAAGGAGACATTAGATTAGCAAAAGCTGGAATATCGTTAACAATAACAGTGTCCGAACCAGCATAACCTTCAGCGTTATCACTATCTCTAACTGTATTGTAACCTGCTGTGAACAAAGCTTCTCTTAAGCTCATTCCCTCTTTATAACCCAATTCTATATTTTTTCCATTAATAATACATTTTATCAATTTCATTATTTTTTACCTCCATTTGCAATATCGAACATTTGTGCAACAGCTACGGAAGTAATATAACGCTTGTAAGATGCTGAGCCTGTTAAATCATCTGTTGCATTTATAGAGTTTGCAACTGCAAATTCCACATCAGCAGTTGAACTAAAGGCTTCATTCTCTATAGCATTTTCAACTTCACTAAAGCGTTCTACACCAGTACCTTTGATAGCTGCAAAAATTCTAACTTCACTTAATTTATCATTATTCTTTTTAGCACCAAAAGCTACACAAACTGCAGAGTGTGCATGAGCTGTTTTTGCAAACCTCTTTGATAATACAAGTCTTTCTTCGCTTGGTAATATTATAGATACCAAAAGAGTGCTTGAAAAAGATTCATGATTTGAATGATATTCTCTTATTGGTAAATTATCTTCGGTAAAAACACCTTTTGATGTTAAACCAGATGTAATCAATCTTGCCTTTGCAGCTAATAGTGTTGGCATTAAATAGGAATCATCACTACCAAATGCAAGGTTTCCACCAATAGTTGCACTATTTCTTAAAGTTCTTGATGCACAAAACTTAGCAGCTTCTTTCAAATATTCAGGAATATCATCGGAATCTATGAGATTTTGCAAAGTTACACAAGAACCGATTGATACTCCATCCTTTGTTACTTTAATTGAATCTAACCCTAAACCTTCAAGGCTTATAGCACCTTCATATTTTAATTTAGTATTAAGACGGTTTATTTCTGTACCACCTGCATAAAAAGCATAACTAGGATTTTCTTTTTTCTTAATTAAAGCTTCTTTTACATCTTTAACTTTTAATAAATATTTTATCATTATTGTATTACTCCTGCTCTTTTGAGCAAATTCTCGCTTACTTCTCGACCTTTTCTAGCAAGTTCTTTTTCTCCATAACCAACAAGGCTTCCCTCATCAACAACAACTTTACCATTTACAATTGTATAGGCAGTATTATGGTTTGTTCCACAAAACAACAAAGAAGCGGTACTATCACTGTGAGAACCAGCATATGGCAAGGTAGAAACATCAAAGATTGCAATATCTGCTTGCCAACCTTCATCTAATACACCAACTTGATCAAACCCAAGCATTTTAGCTCCGCCTAATGTACCCATAGTAAATATGTCTGAAGCTGTTACAGCTGCAGCACCATATTTTACTCTTTGAAGTAGTAGTGCGTTTCTTAATTCACCAAGCATATCAGAGCTATCATTACTTGCAGATCCATCGACTGCAATACCTACATTAATACCAAGTTCTTTCATATCTTTTACTCTACAAATTCCACTTCCAAGTCTCATATTACTAGAGGGACAGTGAGCGATATGACAACCAGTATCACGTAAGTATTCTAGCTCTTTATCGTTAAAATGTATACCATGAGCAAAGAAGACATCATCTCCAACCATGTTACATTCTTTCATAACTTCTAAAGGTCTAGCCCCATACATTTCTTGACAAAAATCTGCTTCATCATAAGTTTCACATAGGTGTGTGTGTATTCTAGCACCATACTTTCTAGCTAATTCACAAGATTTTGTCATTAAATCTTTTGTAACAGAGAACGGAGAACAAGGAGCTAACACTATTTTATGCATAGCATCTCCACCTTCTTGGTGGTATTGCTTGATACATCTCTCACTATCTTCTAAAATTTCCTCTGTTGTTTGAACAACAGAATCTGGAGGTAAACCTCCGTCTTTTTTGGAAAGACTCATGGAACCACGAGTTGGGGAAAATCTCATTCCCAGGCGATCAGCTGCTTCAAATTGAAGTCCCATCAAGTCGCTCTTAAACCCTCTAGGATATAAATAATGATGATCAGTTGTGGCTGTACAACCTGTTTTAAGCAATTCACCCATTGCCAAACAACTACTGGTATAAACAGCTTCTTCATCAATATGTTTCCAAATGTCATACAAATAAACTAACCAATCGAATAATTCAACATTTTGTACTGCTGGAAGATTTCTTGTTAATGTTTGGTAGAAATGGTGATGGGTATTAACCATACCTGGAAGGACTACATGATTAGAGCAATTAATGACTCGAACATCCCCTTCTACCTTTGCATTGCCTTGTTTATATATTTTCTTTATCTTTCCATCTTCAATCAATAAATCTGCACCAGAAATGGAAGGTTTATCAAAACTAGTTTGAAGACAGTATATATCTCTTAGTAATATTTTTTTGGACATTTTGGAACTCCTTGGGCTTATTATAATAAGTTTTTTCAAAAAAGACTAATTATACCTTTTCATAATTAAAATATAACACATAAATAACACAAAACAAGTGATGTATTTAGCGCAATACAGCCGTAGCTTGAGCCACGGCTGATTTACACATAACTTAGATTATTTTTCTAAGCTATAAGGAAGCATTGCATAGAATGCTGAACAAATTTCTAAGTCTTTTACGCGAGTGATTTCATTTGGAGCATGTGCTTGAGATTCATCACCAGGGCCAAAACCAATTGCTGGAATTTTATGTCTACCAGTAGTTGCTACACAGTTTGTTGAGAAAGTCCATTTGTCAACAACAGGAGCTTTATTATATAAAGCTTTGTAAGCTGCAACACCGGACTGAACAATTTTATGTTCTTCTGGAATTTTCCAAGTAGGGAAATATAATTCTTGTGAATATTCTTTTTTAGTCCAACCTGTTTTTTCATAGTTAGGCATTTCAACAACAATATCTTCTTTCTTGTCACCAGTTGCTTTTGAAACATATTCTAATACTTGAGAAATAGCTAAATCAGCATCTTCACCCCAAGTTAAGCGTCTGTCACAATAAAGCATAGCATAGTCAGCTACAGCACATTGTGAAGGACCTCTAACGTCCATTTGACTAACTGTAATAGTTCCTTTACCTAAGAATTTATCATCATCTGGTAATAGATCTACATTCAATTGTTCAATAGCTAAAGCTGCACGAGAAGCTTTATAAGATGCACTAACACCTCTTTCTGGAGCACTACCATGACAAGAGACACCTCTTAAGATAACTCTAATTTCCATACGACCACGGTGGCCTCTATATAATTGACAAGTAGTAGGTTCTGTTGAAACAACAAAATCTGGTTTGAAGTTTTCTTCTTCAATTAAATACTTCCAACACATACCATCACAATCTTCTTCCATTAC
>CAZJGS010000124.1:0-7483 GCA_964545735.1 uncultured Spirochaetaceae bacterium | reverse complement strand
GGCAGGCCCAACAAGTGCTTATGTGAGTAGCAATAGATAGGCTGATAGCTTTCTCGATTTGCTCAAAAGTCTTTGAATGTTGAGTGATAAGAGCCTTTTTGCTGATTTGTATCAAAAACACCCCAAAAACGTATAATTCTGCAGAGAATGTCAATAAATCCAAACATTTGGATTTCAGGATGCCCTCTACTAATACTTAATGCAATTAAAAAAAATAACCAAAGTTGCGTTTACATATTCAATTGAACCAAATAATATATGGGTGATATTAGGTAAAATATATTTTGATATATCTATATTATAAACATATAATATTTTTATTAATGAAAGTATTTTTAATCTATACTGTTAAAATCAAATATCAGAAAGTGATTTAATGTACATATTAGGGTAATACCAATTCATCGGTAAGCCAAAAGGATAGACAAATGAACCAGAAAAGAAATGCATTATCTTTAAAAGAATTTTTCCTACCTATGATTATAATCCTATTGAGTGGGACACTCCAAGTAAGTTGTAATGTTACCCCTCAGTCATATATCATCACCTATAATTCGAATGCAGGTACGGGAACCATTCCTAATCCACAGACAAAGATGTTTAGAGAGACTCTAACCATCGCGCCAAATAGCGGTAATCTTCAAAAGGTTGATTACACGTTTGATGGTTGGAATACTGAATCGGATGGGAGCGGAACTTTTTATGCTACTGGAAGTGACTATAACTTGGATGAAAGTGTTACACTCTATGCTCAATGGTCAGAGATTTTCTCTACCACAGAAAATGAAGGAAAATTAGAAATAACTGCATTCCACGGAACAGGAACTGAAGTTACCATTCCGCAAACGATTAATGATAAACCTGTCACTTCTATTGGGCAAAATGTTTTCAGAGATAGAACAAATATAACAAGTATCACGATTCCCGAAAGTGTTACTTCAATAGGTAACTTTGCTTTTTTCAGGTGTTCAAACTTAACCTCAATTACGATTCCAGAAGGTGTTACTTTGATTGGTAGCCATGTTTTTATGCTTTCAGGGTTAACAAACATTACCATTCCTTCTAGTGTAATTACACTTAACAGTTGTGCTTTTAATGAATGCGGAAACTTAGCAGAAATATCCATTCTTGGCGCCACTTCGATTGGCACTAACGCTTTTTGGAATTGTGTAGGCTTAACGACTGTATCGATGCCTAATATTATTTCTCTAGGAGATAAAGCTTTTGATCATTGTACAAGCTTAGAGAGCATCTTGATCCCTGATAGCGTCCTTACGGTAGGAAGTTATATTTTTTGTGCAGCTTCAAGCCTCACGGATATTAACTGTGAGTCAGACAGTAAACCTTCCAATTGGGACCAATATTGGAATTCAGGCTATGATACTATAACGCATTGGGGACAATAGCATAGAAATAGCAGTATCTTATTAGACATCTGCTATAATTAGGGGTTTATATGACTATAGGGTGAGCATCTAACCTAATACCCTCTGTATCAGAACTGAGATGTGGTATATGACACGGTTGAGGAGAGCAGTACTCATACCCCGCTAAAATAGCAGGATATGAGTGCTTACATATCGAAAGACGCTCTCAGTTATTACTAATTTCTTTCTCTAAATATAATCTAAGTGTTTCTTGAGCTGGGGTAAATTTAAGATCTAGATATTTTTTGAAAAACTTCATTATCTCTAAATTACTCTACATCTGAAAAATTAGTATAACCCATGGAAAGTAAGACAATTAGTGTTTTATAGATTGTCTCATTTTTCAAAAGTTAAGTGGTTCTATATCATATTCACTATTGTTACTTACTTGTGACATTGCAAATGTCAAAATCTTTGAAATTAAGTTTAAACCTGCTTAACTTTCTAAATTATTTTTATATTATCTTAGTTACTCAGATACCTCTTTTATTCCTTGCCTCTAGTTAATTCATCGTAAAATAAGAGGTTATTTTAATTAATCAAAAGCTTAACAAATGTAAGGTTTTATAATTATTTGTTTTGTACGGATTCAGGTATTAATTACAATGAAACAAATAATTTGAAAATTAGGTAAACCTAGTTTTTATAATAAATAAAGCCCCCTAAGTAGAAAATACACCCACTTTCTGAATAATCGTATTAATGTATCAAAGGTGGAATTTAAACACATAAATAATTTTGTAAAAACAAATCCAATCATTTTTTTAGTAAGTTAATACAAATTTTTTATAGAATTTTATACTTTTTGTGTTTTTGTTAACGTTAAAATAACTACAAATATTATATTTATTGTATAATATTTGCACATAAATAAATATTATTGTATTAAATATTACAAATAGATATTGTAGTTTTTTATTTTAGATAGTAACCTAGTGTTACTTTTAAAATTTCTAAAAGGGGTTAATATGTTTAAGCATGACATTGTTTACAATTCGATTAAAGAAAAAATATTAATTGGTGGTTGGTATGAAGGCATGTTGATTCCATCAGAATCTCAACTGTGCCAAAAGTATGAAGTTTCAAGAATTACAGTAAGAAGAGCTTTAAAAGAATTAGAATATAGTGGCTTTGTAAAAAGAGTGCAAGGAAAAGGCACTTTTGTTAAATCAAATAACAGAGATGCAATTGAAGTTAACTCATCAAAAGAAAATGATGATACTATAACTTATGAAGTTGTTGAGTGCAAAAATGTAGCAGCACAAGACTTTGTAACAAGAAAGCTTCACATAAGTGATTTTGAAACAGTTCTATATCTTAAAAGAATTCGATACAGAGGAAATGTTGCTGAAGCTTTTATTGAAACCTGGTGTACCTCTTTAACTCCTAATGATTTAAAAGATTATGACTTAACTAATGAAAAAATATTAGCTGTTCTCTCGGATTTAAAAAATGATTTAATTGATGCAAATAATGTTACAGTAGCTCCAGTTATTCCAGAAGATTGGATTTGTAAAATTATTAATGTAGAACCATCCTCTGCTCAAGCTATATTAAATAGAGTTTCAACCAATTCCGCCGGCATTCCTTGTGAATATACAAAAGCAATAATAAATGCTGATGACTTAGAATTTATAATTAGTTCTTGGGTAAAGAAAGACAGTTATAAAGGTATATAATATTCAAACATTACCAATAATAAAATAGCTAAATTTATACTTACCATACTTATGGTAAGTATTTGTTATGTCTACTTATATATTGAATTCTAATTAAAAATTTCTATCAGCTTGAGTAGCGTAAAACTCAATAATTTACTCAAAATTACATAATTGTACAATTATTAAACAAGATTTAATACAATATTTCTTTTTTCTGTTTCTTAAATTGTATTAAATATAGGTTACTATCTTCTTTTTTTTACTTGTAATTGTTCAAGTTCTCAGTTATTCTAATTTTGACGCTTATTTATTTATTGTAAGGAAAGGATTGTTATGAAAAGAACTATTATAAGCATGTTAAATGATGCAGCTAAAAAGTATGGCGATAGAGCCTATACAACAAAAAAAATTAATGGTAAATGGATACCATGTTCTTTTAAAGAAACTGATATTATTACAAATAAAATTGCAGCTAGTTTATTAAAAAGAAAGTTTAAAGCCAAAGATAAAGTATCTATATTAAGTGAAGGCTCTAGTGAATGGGTTAATATAGAGTTGGCTATTATAAAGGCTAGAGGTGTTAGTGTACCTTTATCAATTAAATTAACTGAAGTTGAGATTGCTTTTAGAGTTAATCATAGTGAATCAACTATGATAGCTGTTTCTCACAATACAATTGAAAAGGTTGTAAATGCCTTTGGTGATTTTGAAAAAAAAGTTGTTCTTATTTATTTGGGAAAAAATGATAAAAGAATAAAAGATATTGCTGCTAAAATGAAATGGAAAAAAGATGTCGATTATGTTATTTATAGTGATTTAGCAAATGAAGGCAGTGTTATTTTAGAAAAAGATAAAGGTATTGTTGAAAAATCTATTGATAAAATTGATGAAAATGATGTTATTAATATTTGCTATACCAGTGGTACTACAGGCAATCCCAAAGGGATTATGTTATCCCATTTAAATTATTACTCTAATAGCCATGGTGCGGTTAAATTATTTGAATTACCTGATGGATGTTTTGAAACTTTAATTGTTCTTCCTGTTGATCATTCCTTTGCTCATACTGTTGGTATATATACTTCCTTTTTAAGAGGTATCACCTTACATTTTGTTGATTCCGGCACGACTAACGCTTCAATTATAAGAAACTTTCCAAAGAATTTAAAAGAAGTAAATCCTACCTTTATGATGACTGTTCCCTCCATTAGTGGAAGTTTCATGAAAAAAATGAGACAAGAGATTCATAAAAAAGGTGGAATTATAGAAAAAATATTCCTAACCGGTCTAGAAGCAGGAATGGCTAGAAATGGTGATGGCTTTAATAAACCCAAAGGTTTTATTAGAGTTAAAACTTTCTTCCCCTTTCATTTAGCAAATATATTAATTTTTAAAAAACTTAGAGCTGTATTTGGCTCGAAAATTCAATACTGTGTTGGTGGCGGAGCTTTGTTAGAAGCAAAGCAACAACATTTCTTTGGCGCAATTGGTTGCCCAGTTTTCCAAGGTTACGGTCTAACTGAAGCTGCACCTATTATTAGTAGCAATAGTCCACTTTGTTATAAATTTGGAACTAGTGGTAAAGTTATTTCTACAATTATTTGTAAAATAATGCTTGATGATGGAACTGAGGCAAAAGTAAATCAAAAAGGTGAAATAGTTATACAGGGCGAAAATGTAATGAAAGGCTATTTTAAAAATGAAAAAGCTTCAAAAGAAGTATTAAAAGATGGTTGGTTATATACAGGCGATCTTGGATACATGGATGAGGATGATTTTTTAGTAGTAACTGGGAGAGCAAAGGCTCTATTAATAAGTAAAGAAGGTGAAAAGTATTCTCCTGAAGAAGTAGAAGAGGTTATGTATAATAACATCGATATTATGAATCAACTTCTTGTTTACAATGATCACCGCCCATCAACTACAGCCTTAGTTACTCTTCAAGAAGATAATATTAAAGCACTAATCAAAGCCAATGGAATTACTAATTCTAAAGATGCCTATGATATGATAATCAAAGAATTAAAGAGTTATGAAGAAAAAGCTACTATGATTCCAAATATGTGGCATCCATCAAGATTTGCTTTTATTGAAAAGCCTTTTAGTGAAGCTGATGGTCTTGTTAATTCAACTATGAAATTAGTACGCTATAAGACTATTGAGTTCTATAAAGAAAGGGTAGATTTATTGTATTCAGATCCTGATGAAAATAGGAAAATAAACTTAGAATTAGTTGAAAAATTATTCTTCAAATAAGATAAAAAACATTTAGATAATTTATGATAATGGGCTAGTAGATTACTAGCTCATTATTAGGTTATATGCGTTAGTAAACTAATAAATAATTCGTAAACATTGCTTTATTTACTCTTTTATTGACACTATTGATATTTGTGTCTAATAAATAAATAATTATATATTGAACTTGTTATGTAATTTTAGTTAAAAATTACTCATAATACTATGTTTTTGTTTAGTACTTACCGAATAATTGATATTTTATTGCTAAAAACCAAATAAATACGTAACTTTATAGTGTTATTTAGAGTTTAATATTGTAGAATATATTTGTTATTTATATTCTTTTTGTGTAAAATGATTGTTAATGATGATATTTTGGAGGAAAAAATATGAAGATAAGAAAATTAAGTGTATTTGCGGTTTTGGCAATAACACTATTGTTATCCTCTTGTGATGTAACTACTTTGTTAGATACTTTTAAAGGTAATGCTTACGAAGATGTATTTGATATGGATTTAGTTGGCGATTAAGCTGATGAAGCCATTGATTCAGTAATGGATTCAGCTGTGCCTGAAAGTGATGTTGAGGGAGATGCTGTAGATGGTAATCTTGATGCTGGTGATGGTGTTGTAAATGACGATGGTTTTGAAGCTGTAGTACCAGTACCCAAAGGTGTTACCCCTCCAGCTGCAATACCCGCAGCCCGTGTAACCGGTGGTGCAGGAAATCGAGTTCCTGAAAAAGTTGCAATAGTTGATGGAAAAGTTCCTAGACTTCCAAGGCAAGATCGAGAACAACGACAAGCATTGAAAGGTACTGTAGGTATAGCTTTAAGTGGTTCAGGAGAAGCAAAATTCTTAGAGGGCCTTAGGGAACCTGCTGCTGATCCCCTGATTTTTGCAGCTCATAATACTGCATTAATGGTTTTTGAAATATTAGATAGTATTGTTGATTTGCTTGATGAAGATACTGAAATTGGAAGTTTAGTAGCTTCGATTAGAGATGGTTTAAACTTACAATTACCAGCTCCTCCTGCAACTATAACCCTTCAAGATATATTAAATATTCAAGCCGCAAGTAACTTGGCAAATAGTTTGTCAGCTCTTTTAACTCTTGCAGCTGGGGCTGACGTTGATATCGATGAACTAGTTTTAGGTGAGGCAGATATAACTGATCCTGCTATTAGACAAGCTGTGTTAGATGTTATAAGTGATGCTTCTTTCTTTGTAAGAATAGCTAGAGCACAAGGTGCTACTTCAGCTATTTTAAATAGTATAAACATTAATGGGCTACTAGATATGTTAGGTGGCGATGATGGAGCAGCAGGAGAAAGAAGTCCTGGTATTCCACCTTTACCCGATGATCCTCAGACTGTCACTTTAGGAGATTCAGCTGAATATCTTAATGGTTTTAGGGGAACTTTTGATCTGATATTAAGAGACATTTTAGGTGTTAGTAAAAATACTGAAGGTGTTTATGTAATGGATGCAGTTAAGTTTAAAAGAGCAATTGATAGCTATAGAATTCAATCTGGTTCTTTTAATTCATTCTTAATGGGTGTTAGGGTTGCTAATTTAGGCTATGCTGATATTAGTGCTGATGATAGAGCTGTTTTCTGTGGCTTAACTGGTTTAATGAATTATACATTAGCTACTGTTCTTATAAACGTTGAACCTGTGGTAGAAGAGTTAGGATCTAGCTTACCTGTCGGTTTTAGAACGATTAAACAAATTACAGATGCATTCTTATTACCAAATGGTGCATTGTTAGATAAAGATCCTTTAGAAGCTTCAGATACTATTGTTATTCCTACTGAATTAGAAACTATATCTGATAGTTTTAATGATCCTGCAGCAATACTTAGCGAGTTAGATTTAGAAACAGAAGCTGAAACATTTGTTAATAATGCAATATTATTAATGAGTTTAGGTCAATCTAGTGATAATGGTAATTTAATATTAGATATGTTAAATGAGCTAAAAGATGAGATGGACAAGGAGTAAAAGATGAAAAAAAGAAATAAAATAATTTTAAGTATTGTCGCATGTAGTTTGATAGCTTCAACTTTCGTTTTTGCTACTCCAGATTCTGCTCTTCTTGGAACATCTACTAAAATGGCAAGAACCACAGCGTTTATGCCAACTAGTAGTCATA
>CAZJGS010000123.1:0-7620 GCA_964545735.1 uncultured Spirochaetaceae bacterium | reverse complement strand
TTACGCGATTCGGGTTGCATCATCTTCGCTTGAACATCCTCTCTAAATCCCTTATAAGATAGGAACAACACTCTATTTAATCTAATCCATCTTACAATCTAGTCAATGGTCAACGACTGTTCGCTCTGACCCTAGATTTGCTCGGTGTCATTGTGCTATCTCCTGTTAAATAGTCTTTGTTTTGTATTTTGCAGATAAGCGTTCTAACTCCTCACGATGCGTACAAGTTATGGTATATTTATGACAAGAAGGGTTGGTACACAGGAGAGAGAAACTATAACCACCCATGCCGATGGATATGTTTTTCGACGGCGTGTTTTCCTTTGGTAACATAGAATCGTAAGCATTACGAAGACATTTATGCCCACAGAAGGCGCATGTGACGGTAACTTGCTTCATTCATTGTGTCCTTTCTCTTTTTTTTCCATAACGCCAAAGCTCACTGAAAGCTGGGTGCAACATAGCGATCCAGTGAAGAGCTTTGGTCTGTTTTCATTTTATCTATTGTTGTTGGCATCTCGTGTAATGACCATTACTCCAGCAATTCATATTAAAAGGCCTATTTAATGATTGAATTAACTGTTGCTGATATGCTTGTTGATTGATGAAATTGGCAACTCCTAGTAAAGCTTGTGAATTCGCTTGTCTCTGAGCTATTGCGTTTGCCGCCTGCTGATTTGCGAGTTGTCTTTGCTGAAGTTCGATTTGGGCACGCCTTGAGGTGTCTTCTTTAAGCAGACGCTCTTCCCTGAGCTGTATTTGTTTTAGGCGTTCAGCGACTTCTGATTCTTTTTGTGCCATAAGGTAATCAGCTTCTGATTGCAATATTTTCCCTGTTTCTATTTTCTCTGCTATCATTATCCGAAACATTGCTATTTCTTTGGTGATAGGCTCTGGTTCGCCATAAAGTTGTCGGAAATTATTAAAAATCATGCGTTCTGCTTGAGATTGCTTCAGTTTACCCGAAGCATATTTTTGGTTCACTAGTGCTGAGTAAATAGAGTGCTTCGCTTCTTTTTCTTTGCCAATCCCAAAAGCAATTGCTTTATTGTTATGAAAACAAGCCCAAGCCGTGTAGGGTATATCATTATTAACTTTATCAGAGTTTAAAGATGGCAAAACTTCGAATAAAATTATCTTGTATTTTATATTAGAGGCGAAGGGGTCATTTAATACTGTCTCCTTGATCACCCCATAATAATTTCTAAGTTCTGATGCAGTCATCCCCTGTTTTAGTTTAGCCGTGTCAAATCTCTTTATTCCCTTAACTTTGGCTTCTGTTTTTATTACAAAATCCTCTATTTGCTGAAGAAAAGATTGCGTTATCTCTTCTTCATTATCAGATATAGTTTGTTTAATTTGAATTTGATACTTGCCATTCTTATGTTTTATCCACCAAGCATAATCATAATAATCACTAGGTAGTTGATTGGCTTGTTTTTTTGAACCTATCCACATTATATAATTATATTCTTCTGTTTCAAAAGGGTATTCATATTTATCATCTATTTTTTTTGTTGTTTCGAATATATTCCTTTTTATTATCTTTTCTGCCATACTATTAAAAATCAAAAAGGTAATTTCGGTTTGGGTTTTTGCGTAAATTGGTTTTGGCATGGATACTTTATTAAGCATGAATATTTTGCAAATCTTTCGATCAGGTACAATGATTACTGCACTCTTTGCTATCCGATGTTCAAGTGGTTTAACCGTTCTAACTGCCTGATCATTGTTAGCTTGTGTAATTTGAATATACTCTTGTGGGCTCATGCTGCCACCTCCTTTAGCAGCATATCTTAGGTCATTGCACCCATACAATATAACTGAAGCCATAATCGCTATTAAAAATAATACAAGTTTATTCATTTTCTCCCCTCCCTCGATCTAACAATTTATATCCGAACTTCGCTTTTTCCGAATGAAATACCGTTTGAAAGTCAGCATCGTAGTCCTGAACAGAGTAGAATGCCTTAATTACCCTGTCTGGTTTTGGGGTCGTTGTAATAATCATAAGTTACTGCAGAAAGTTCTCCCAAAGATCACGAATGCTTTTCCCATCTTCTGTAAACCAGAACAGGGGCCCGCGAACAGAATCGCCCTTACGCCCGATGGTTTCAAGAGCCATGCCCGCGAGGGCGCTCATGGAATAGCGTTTACCTTTCCAGATCAAGTTTTTTCCGGAAATAGTGGCCGTATATTCGGGAAGCTTTTTTCCGCTGTGCTGAAATATAAGCTTTTGACCTTCTGAGAGAATGCCTTTGCCGACCAGATTCATCAAATTTGTTTTAGGCTGCTTCTGTGGTTTGACTGGGACTTTGATGGAGACGGGAATTAGTTTTTGCGACGGGTTTACTTGATTGAGGCCAAGGATTCGGCGGAGAACATCATTAGGATCTTCCTCAAAGGCGATGGCCTTCTTTTGGAGATAGGCGTAAATTTCATTATCGATTTTGATGCTTTTCATAAATTCTCTCCAGACGATATAAATATTAACCTCTTCATTCTAGGATGTTATAATTTTATTACCCACGAGAGTGAATTCATCCTCTGCAAAAAAGGCAGGATGCTCACTTACATAATCTTCCCATATCTTTCTGTATGTGTTAAGTTTTAATAGAGCTATTTTTTGCGTTTGGCCTTCCGTTCCCTCGTCTATACCTGTGCTGAAATCTACTCCACCAATATCTGTAATAAGATACCGGTCATGTAATTTTTCTCCGAGCGGTTTTTCCTTCCACCGTTTAAATCGAACGGACAACCCATTCGGTATGCAGTCTTTTAGTCGTTCAGTGCAACGTTGCTTGAAATGTTGCGACGAACGCGCATCGCTAAAATCAGCCGATGCGTGGAATTCAACGCGTAGCTCCGATAGCGCATATCGTTCAATGGGCAAACATTCCATAAATTTCAAAAATGGCTGTTGCCATTTCCACCAATTATCTTTCGCCATAAAGTATGGATCAATAAATATGGCTTTATGGCAGTTATTCAATAAAGGTCGGATCGCTTCGGCTATATCGGATGCTTGACGTGGTACATCGGGTAATTGCTCTTGGATGTGCCATTTCGAATTATTTGAAACACCTATAATTTCAGCATTAAGTACATTCGGATACTTGCGGGGATTTAACCGAGCTAAAATCGCCTGAAATGGGAGATTGCTATCCTCCTCTTCAGCATTTTTCAGCCACTCGAGATTACCATCATAGTTTACTGAATTTCTTGCAATCATGCTTTCGGATAGAATTTGTATAAGCGCGGTCACCCTCTGAAGCGCCATCCCGTCATTAGGCGCTACAGCAAGAACTCTACGTCGCCAATTTTTTAACTTCGGATACTCAGCCATAATCCTGGATTCACCAATTCCAAATTTGTCAACGAAGAACCGATAGTTATTCAAGTTTCCCCAAGTAGCCACCAACTCAGGTTCTATGGCAAATTCAAAGACCATATTAGAATAGCTCCTTTGCACGTTCTGTGAAAAAACCATCGGGCCACCTATCTTCAAAATCACCATCTTCAGTAACTCCAAGACTCATAACTTGTGCTCCGTCCTTACCAGGCTCAACATACAACACGGATATTTGATCCGGTGTGATTGGCATAACATCATTGGGAAGTTTACTTTCGGATGTCTCTCTTATGCGTCTCAGCAATCGAAGAATGAGATGTTCTGAATGCGTCTCGATTATGAACGTATTTTTCTGATCGCCCAAAGCGGCGTTAATAAAGAGATCGCCCAATTCTGCCTGTTGTGCCGGATGAAGATGAAGTTCTGGTTGCTCAATAAGTATAGTTTTCTCCTTGGTAATCATGCTTTGTAATATGATGGGTAAAACCTGGCTTATACCATAACCCACATCAGTTATCGCAAGATCGATTCCGGCTTCACTCACCAAGCGTATGGTAGAAACTTTTACATCTGATGAATTACTTGCGAGGTGTATAATTTTGATTTGATAACCAAGGTTGAGGTTTTTTAGTTGCTTATTAACTTTTGCAACCAATTCGGGATCGGTAACCAAAATTTCATTGGTATGTTGGCCACTTACTCCAACATAAGACGAGATAATCCCACTAAAGAAAAATTTCCTTTCTGGATTATGTCTGACGGGACCTAAATGTACACAATCAAGCAGAAATTTTTTAGTCATGAAAGACGCAGCCAAAGTAAGTACAGAAACGTTATCCTGATCCGGGTTATCAAAAACATCACTTGTCATATACTGGGAATCATATCCGTTTAATTCGACAGGCAGGAATTTCGATAACGTCAGAAAATCATCTTTAAACAGGTTTATTTTCGGATTAAAAATACCACCCAGTGAGGAACTTGAACTGCTAAGTACTTCCCGTTCCTCCGTCGACAATCCTTGCAAAAGGTTTTCAAGTTTTTGAGCTCCTATATCCTTTCCTTCACTTAAATACTCGAATTCTTCTTCATATTGTGACCAATAGCTATCTTCTTTGATAGACTTAAAGTAAATTTTCCAGTAATCATGGTTTTCGATTTTCTTAAACTTTAGATAATTTTTGGGAGATATTCTATAAATCCGCCATTGGCGCTCTCTTTTAGTTTTAACTTCATTATCCGCATCGTCTGCCAGACTTTCCATGCCTTCCGGTGGCTCGTTGACAAAAGTAATAATCGGTGTAGGATCATCTCCGACAAGCAGATCGAGCTTTGTCACATGGATTCCTTTGGTGTTATCAAAAGAAAATGCGACGGTGATACCGAGTGGCAGCGATTCAATGCTATGACAAAGATTATTCAGCCTTTCGCTGTCGCCCTGTTGTGAAAGAAAATCTTCAGTAGAAATGGCATCATATAGATCAATCGGTGGGGCTACCTTAAAAGTCACTGAAAATGAGCGGTTTTCCTCGTGCTTGTGTATGAATTCACGGAAATTACCTAAATCGACGAGTTTCCCTTTGGGCAGCAGGGTCTGCTCTTCGCTAATTGAATCTTCTTCTATCGTTTGTTTCAACATTAAAAGAGCCTGAAATATTGAGCTTTTACCGGAGGAATTTGGGCCGAAGATCAGGGTAATCGGCTTAATCGGTATCCTAACCGTGTCCGCGAACGCCTTGAAATTTGACAATTGAATTTCTTGAATCATTTTGCTTCACCCGTCATTATTTTCATTATGGTAAGATTTGATTTTTTGTTTATCATAAGCACTTTTTTCTTATTGAATTCTGTTGCCCTATTCTACTGCGAGTTTCATGCCATGGATAAATTATATTTTCAACATACTGTAAATATGAGGTTAATACGATTATCTCCTTAAATAGTCGGGTTCTCGAATCTCTTAACAGTAATATTTATGCTGTGAATAGTAATATAGGTTACCATATCCTAAAAATCACAACCCAAACTTTTCCTTGGCCCGCTTACGAAAGGTATGCGGCTTGATTTTGAGCAGGCGGGCTGCTGCCTCACGATTACCATCCTTCATTCTAACCGCTTCCTCATAGAAAGCCTTTTCCAGATCCTGCAAATATTCGTCAATATTGATGCCGTCTCTGGGGATACTGATTTTACGAATGTTTTGGTGATGTGCCTGTGCCTTGAGATCGTTTTGATTTGCATTGATTTCCGGAGACAGATCGGTTTCTTTGATGACAGCACCTTTCGACAGTACAAAGGCCCGTTCAATGGAATTTTCCAGTTCACGAATATTCCCCGGCCAAGGATATTCGAGTATAAGTCGTAAAGCCTCCGGAGTAAGCTGTTTGTTCTGTTTATAAATATGGTTATGTCGTCCAAGAAAATATTCGGCCAGGAGCGGTATGTCCTCTTTCCTGTCTCGTAGAGCAGGCGTTTTTATATCGATGACCTTGAGGCGATAGTAAAGATCCTCCCTAAATTTATCCTCCCCGATCAACCCGAGCAGATCCTTGTTTGTGGCTGCAATGATTCGGACATTGGTTTTAATTGCTTTTACGCCGCCGACTTTGGTAATTTCATAATCTTGCAATACTCTAAGGATCTTGGCCTGTGCAGTCAAAGGCATGTCGCCGACCTCATCCAGAAAGATCGTTCCCTTATCGGCCAGTTCGAATTTTCCTTTCTTCTGCTGAATGGCACCAGTGAAGGCACCTTTTTCATGACCGAAGAGTTCGCTTTCCACAAGCGACTCCGGAATGGCGGCGCAGTTTACAACTATGAAGGGCTCCTTTTTTCTTGGGCTGTTAAAATGAATCGCCCGGGCGACAAGCTCCTTTCCTGTCCCTGTTTCCCCTTGAATCAATACGGCAGAATCATATTGAGAAGCCGCTTTTATGGTATCCTCGATGCTGCCCAAGGCGGTGCTTTTCCCAATCATGGAGTACTGTGAGAACTCTAAGACTAGATCTCCTCTTTCTGCCTCCAGTTTCTCTTTTCTCAGATATGTAGCGGCGACATCAAGCTGCTTTGGAGACAAGGAAGAAAGAGCAGGAAGTTTTTCAAGAGACAACCTTACTTCGGAAACGAACTTTTGGTGTTGTCGCAAGAATCGGGGCGGTGTTATCTTGAGAAGTGTGGAAGGAAATAGCCCCGACTGGGAAAGCAAAACCCAGATGGTCTGCATTTGAGGTGTCCCGGAAGAGATCGCAATGTAATAGGCTGCCTTCTGCTTCTTATGCTTGGCTTTGATTTCCCGGCAAAGTTTGTCCATATGAATGAAAAGCTCTTCATAATCCGTGGGGTCGGGAATGTCTATGTTGAAAATGCATGTATGGGTGATAGTCGATCTCCGGGCTATTTCCTCTTGGAGTTTTTGGGCATTTTCGATGGTGTTGGGAGTGGTGAAGATGTAAATGAAAGGAAACGTTCGTTCCTGGAGCAGAGTCAGCACGGGTCCTTCCGTGAAACTGCCCTTAATAATCTCAGGATTGAACGGGTCCCTGTTTCCGGCAAATGTGAGCAAGACGTCCATCAATAAGTCCCTCTGCATCTTATGATAACTCTCAATCTATAACACGGAAGCTCTATAAATGCCAGATGTTGAATATCATTCGAAATAAAGCATGTCCTTGAGAATTCATGGTAGGAGGAAGTAATGCACAAGAAATAGCGTCCAATCAGAGCACTTCAAGATTGCAATAGTTGCCAGATCTTTTACTCGCAATAACCCTTAAATTTATGATCCGCCTGTCGTAATTATTCTGCGGCGTAACGAAGTGATGACATATTAAGGAAAAAGCGAAAAAGGGGACAGATTTATTTGTTTTGCTCGGTCTCCCTGTCTACGAAATTTCACCCGCCTCGCAATTTTCGTCCTGATTTCATCCACAAAGCTGGAACTGCCGGCCAACTGTCCCCTTTTCCCGTCTCTTTACTCTGTCGACGACACCGGTTGCCAGAGAGGAAGTTCAAGTCTCTTCAGGACTGCGCTGAATTTACGGTCAAATGTTGCGACCATGGCTCCTTTTCTGGCGCAGCAGACGGACGCGACAATGGCATCGCCATAATCTTGAATCTTGTCAGGCCAGTACGAGAAAAGGATTTTCAGGTTTACTTCGTGGACAATTTCTATCCCGGGCATGGTAACGAAATCATCTATCATGTCCTTTATTGTCGATTGCGGAACATTATAGACCTTGTCCAGCACATAGACAAACTCGGTTATGACA
>CAZJGS010000122.1:0-7634 GCA_964545735.1 uncultured Spirochaetaceae bacterium | reverse complement strand
AAGTTTTTTATATAAAAGGAGAAATCAATGAAAAAAAGTTTAGTACTCTTAACTACTCTTCTTGCACTTAGCGCTTCAATATTTGCTACCGGTGCAACGGAATCAAACGCAACTGAAGAAGTATATTTCTTGAACTTCAAACCAGAAGTAGCAGAAATTTATACAAATGAAGTAGCTCCTGCATTTGAAGCAGAAACAGGTATCAAATTAAAAGTTGTTACTGCAGCTTCAGGCTCTTATGCTCAAACACTAAAAAGTGAAATGGCTAAAAGAAATCCACCTTCAATCTTCCAAACCAATGGTCCTATTGGCTTAGCAGCTGACAAAAGCAATGCAATGCCATTAACTGATACAAAGTTCTACTCAATTTTAGGTGACAAATCTTTGGCACTTCAAGTAGAGGGACAACCTGCTGCAATCCCTTATGCTGTTGAAGGATATGGTATTATTTATAATGCTGCTATTATGAATAAATATTTTAACCTTTCTTCTAAAAAGACAAGAGTAAATAGCATTGAAGAAATCAATACCTTTGCTACTTTAAAAGCTGTTACAGAAGATATGCAAGCTCAAAAAAGCAAACTTGGTATTGACGGCGTATTCGCTTCTACTTCCATGAGTGCTGGTAATGACTGGAGATGGCAAACACACTTACTAAACATGCCACTTTGGGCTGAATTTGCTGATATTGAAGGTTACGACAGTATTGTTGAAGCTGGTTTAACTCTAAGTAATAGTACATTTAAATATGGCGATAACTTCAAAGCATTGTTTGACTTATATTTAGATAATTCAACTGTAGTTTCTACTTTAATTGGTGCTAAGAGTGTTGATGATTCAATGGCTGAATTTGCTTTAGGCAGATGTGCTATGGTACAAAATGGTAACTGGGGTGCTGGTCAAATTTTAGGTGTTAATGGAAATACCGTAAATCCTTCAGACATTAAATTCATGCCTTTATACATGGGCTTAGATAACGAAGAATCACAAGGCTTATGTATTGGTACAGAAAACTATCTATGTATTAATAACAAGGTATCAGATATTGATAAAACTAATGCTGACAAATTCTTATATTGGTTATTCTCCTCCGATACAGGTAAAAAAATAGTACAAGATAAACTTGGATTTATAACACCATTTAACACTTTCAAAGAAAATGAAATGCCTTCAGATCCTTTAGGAAAAGATGTTGTAAAATGGATGAATAAAGATGGCGTTAATAGTGTTCCTTGGGCATTTGCTGCTATCCCTTCACAAGAATTAAAAAATAGCTTAGGTGCAGACTTATTAAGATATGCACAAAATCAAATGAGTTGGAATACATTATCTAACAACTTTGTAAAGAATTGGGCTTCAGAATATAAAATAGCTCAAGAAAACTAGGATTATTAATTATTAAGCTGCCTAGTAAAATAGGCAGCTTATTTATTTAGATTAACTTTTAGGAGATATTATGCAAAAAGCTTTAAAAAAATATTTTGCTTTGTTTGCTCTCCCTGGATTGATTTGTTTTGCGATAGCCTTTTTTATTCCAATGATAATGGGAATAGTCTTATCTTTTTGCAAATTCACTGATGTTACTAATGCTACCTGGGCTGGATTAAATAATTATAAATTGATGTTTATGAATGCAGAATTCATAAATGCTCTATGGTTCACTGTAAAATTCACCATAATGAGTGTTATAACAATTAATATTATTTCTTTTATACTAGCTCTATTATTAACACAAGATATTCCAGGAACCAATACTTACAGAACAATTTTATTCATGCCTAACCTCATCGGTGGTATTGTTTTAGGTTGGATTTGGCAAGTAATTTTGAATGGATATTTACTTAAATATCAAGTAACTCTGGTTACAGATCCCCGCTATGGATTTTGGGGTTTAGTAGTATTAATGAATTGGCAAAACGTAGGTTATATGATGATAATTTATATCGCTGGTATTATTAATATTCCAAAAGAATTAATTGAAGCCTCTCAAATTGATGGTGCGAATAGAAGAACTATGTTATTCCATGTAACTTTACCTTCAATTATGCCTTCAATTACAATTTGTTCTTTCTTAACTCTTACAAATGGATTTAAATTATTTGACCAAAACTTAGCATTAACAAATGGTGGACCGGGTAAAAGTACTGAAATGGTAGCTTTAAATATATTTAACACATTCTACGGTAGAGTAGGATTTGAAGGTGTAGGACAAGCAAAAGCAGTAATTTTTACAATTATAGTTGCAACCCTTGCACTAACACAATTACATTTGACAAGACGAAAGGAGGTTGAAGCATGAGTAAAATTCGTAGAAAAAAATCATCTACAATTATTTTATCTATAGTATTAATATTAATAACAATTGCCTTTATCATTCCAATCGTTATTGTATTTTTTAATTCATTTAAAATGAAGTTTTCAATTAGCCAAAAACCCTTTGCAATTCCTTTTTACACTGATATGTATGCCGGTTTTTCAAACTATGAAACTGGAATAGATAAAATTCACTTTTTCAAGGCTTTTGGATATTCCCTCTTTATCACAGTCGCTTCAGTAATAGCAATTTCCCTTGTTACAAGTATGCTTGCCTGGTATTTAACCAGAGTTAAAACTAAATTTACTTCAATCGTCTTTTCGCTATTAATGTTTAGCATGATTGTACCATTTCAAATGGTTATGTTTACAATGAGTAAAACAGCTAATATTTTACATCTGGATAACCCCTTTGGTATAATAATATTATACGTTGGCTTTGGTTGTGGTTTGGCAACCTTCTTGTACTCAGGCTTTATTAAAAGCGTTCCAATAGCATTAGAGGAAGCGGCTATGATTGATGGGGCAACACCAATTGTTACATTTTTCTACATTGTACTGCCTATTTTAAAACCAACAGTTATTACAGTAGCAATTTTAAACACTATGTGGGTTTGGAATGACTATTTATTACCTTATTTAACTATAGGTAATGACTATAAAACAATCCCTGTTGCAATCCAATACTTAAGAGGTGGATACGGTTCAGTTGATATGGGCGCTATGATGGCAATGCTAGTATTAGCAATGATACCTGTAATAATATTCTACTTGTTTTGTCAAAGATTTATTATTAGCGGAGTTGCTGCAGGTGCAGTAAAAGGTTAATCTCAAAAAGTAATTATTTTATGCTATAATAGATTAACTCAAAAAAAGGACAGACTAATGAGACAAAAGAGAACCACAATAATTGATCTTGCTAAAGCTTGTGGTGTTTCTAAAACTACTATTTCTTTTGCATTTAATAATCCAGATAGAATTGGTAAAGAAACATACAACCTTATTATGCAAAAAGCCAAAGAATTGGATTATATTCCAAATCCAGCTGGTAGAAATTTTAGCTTAATGAAAAAGCAAACTATTGGATTCCTTTTGCCTCAACATTTTGAGGGTACACTTAGTAACCCTTACATCACACAAGTTATTCAGGGCATAGGTAATATTTGCAACGTTAAAGATTATACTCTTACCTTGATTCCACCTTTTAACGGCAGCATGAATGAGGCTGTTTATAAAGTATCTGTGGATGGATTAATTGCCATGGGTATCAATGTTGAAATGGATATTGTTGAATCTTTAGAAAGACTGCTTATTCCATTCGTCACAATTGATGGACATCCTGGTAAAAACATGCCCTCTATTAATATTGATGATAAACAAGCTGCCTATGATTTAATGAAAGAAGTTTTGAAAAATGGTCATAGAAAATTAGCTATAGTAGCACTAAGAGAAAGTGATTTTGAAAAAACTAGCACATTCAAAAGTATTAAACAAACTAGAATGGAAGGTTATGATGAGGCCCTAAAGGAATTTGGGTTATCACTAAATAGTGATAATATTAGTATTTATGATGAAGAGTGTATTTTAGAAGCAGGCATGTTTGTTGCATCTAAAATAGTGAAGGATAATAAAAAACCTACTTGTATAGTATGTATGAGTGATATTCTAGCTATTGGATGCATTACATACCTAAAGCAAAACTCTTTTAAACTTCCAGATGATTATTCAGTTGTTGGCTTCGATGACATCCAAACTTCTATGATAGTAACTCCTCATCTTACTACAATTATGCAAGCATCAATTGAAAAAGGTGAATTAGCTGCTAAAACTTTATTTGAGTTAATTGAAGGAAAACCTTTACAAACTCTCAACAAAATTTTACCTCATCAATTGATTAAAAGAAATTCACTAAAAAATATAAATTAGGACAATAAAATGGGCTTAAATAAGAGGAATAATGGAATTCTACTACATATAACCTCTCTTCCAAGTAAATATGGAATCGGAGATTTTGGAGTTGAATCATATAAGTTTATTGATTTTTTGAAAAAAAGTAAGGTTGGTTTTTGGCAAATTTTACCTCTTGGCCCAACAGGTTATGGTAACTCCCCCTACGCTTCTAGAAGCACCTTCGCAGGCAATGAGTATTTACTCAGCTTAGATTCAATTATTAAAGATGGTTATTTAAATACAGAAGACACATTTAATTTCCCAGAATGCAAAGCAGGATATGTAGATTTTAACATTGTTGAAACCTATAAAAAACCTTTACTTTTTAAAGCAGCTGATAATTTTTTAAAACAAGGCAAAGAAAAAAAACAATATGAATTATTTTTAGATGAAAATGCTTTTTATATTGAGGATTATGCTATTTTTATGGCTTTGGTCGATTTTTATTATGATGCTCGATGGTACAGTGTATGGAACAAAAAAATAGCTAAAAGAGATAAAAATGCTCTTGAAAAGGTAAGAAAAGATCTACACAAAGAAATAAAGAGATATAAAGTTCTTCAATATTTGTTTTTTAAACAATGGTTTAACTTAAAGCAATATGCCAATGAGAATGGTATTAAAATAATTGGGGACTTACCAATTTTTGTAGCTGGGGATAGTGTGGATGCTTGGGCCAATATTGAATTGTTAAAAACAGATTCAAAAACTCAATATAGTAAAGTTTCAGGATGTCCACCAGACGGGTTTACAGCCGATGGTCAACTATGGGGCAATCCTGTATACAATTGGCAAATCCATAAAAAAACCAATTACAAATGGTGGATTTTAAGAATAAAACAACAACTTAAATTATTTGATATTGTAAGAATTGACCACTTTAGAGGTTTTGAGTCTTATTGGGAAATTTCAATTGACCAAACAACTGCTAGAAATGGTAAATGGGTAAAAGGCCCAGGGCAAGATTTTTTTGATGTTATAAAAAAGGAAATCTCTCCCCTACCTATAATTGCAGAAGATTTAGGCTACATGACCAAAGAAGTGGAGAAATTAAGGGATGATAATAACTTTCCTGGAATGAAAATTGGAATTTTTGGCTACAATTGGGACGAAAATGAAGAATTTGATTATTCAAATACGGATCTTCCTGATAACTACGGTGAAAATTTTATAGCATATCCTGGCACCCACGATAATCAAACTGTCCTCGGATGGTTTAAGTCCTTGAGTAAAGAAAAACAAATATTTATAAAGCAAAAACTAGATATTAAAGATGATTCTATAGTGTGGCCTTTTATTAAGGATATTCTTCAAAGCAAGGCTAAAGTTGTGATTGTTCAAATGCAAGATTTATTAGAAATGGATGATACCTATAGAATGAATATTCCTTCTACTTGTGGTCCTTTCAATTGGTCTTGGCAACTGAAGCCTGATGCTGATTTAAATAAATTAGAAGCTATACTAAAGTCATTAAATACAAAGTATAACCGATGTAATTTATATTTATAATATGTTTATTATATAATCATACCTAAAATTTATTCTTTTAAAGTATCTCTCCCTTTCGTAAATTAATAATCTGGCATTTTTTACTGAAGCATTACTAACATTATTAAAGCCATAGTACGGAGAAGCACATTTACAAATCACAAATCAATTATTTTATTGCCAAGATATATCTACAACCTCCGGGTATTTATTAGCAAGATAGCTATAGCTTTCCCCATTACCTTTTAAGGTAATATCAAAAAAGTTAAAAATAAAATTTCTCTGAATTTCTCCGCTTCTCCTACTGTCTAAGGTGCCTGCAAATCCAATAAGCTTACTAGCAGGCTCGAACATATACAACATAGTAAAATCCTCATGGGTTGCCCCATTAAGTTGATACATCTCAGTTACTGTATTAGGACTGTTTGCAATTATCTGAAGGTACTCATTGTTTTTACTAACTTCCCATTCTTCACTGCGAAGGAAAATGCTAGAAGCTGCAAGTCCGCGGCTCAAGATTTCAGAATCAATGGGTTCTACCCAAGGGTCCAGAGCAAAAACAGCTGATACACGCTCGTCGGTAATAGCAAGCCTTGTAACTCCACCACCTCCGGTAGAATGTCCTACCATACCTATTGAATTGAGATCTATACAGTTAATAAAAAATCCAGAATCTTCAATTGTTGTGTGTTCAGGATTCCCCTCATTAAGTTGATCTAAAAGATCAAGAACAAGCTTTGCATCAAGCGAATATGTTTTAACTAGAGTATTTGCAGCTGAGGCAAAACCTTCACCAGGAGGCAGAGCTTGAGTATCTAGCGGGATTACTGATCCATCGTCAAATACAGTGGCGAGACTCCCATAGCTATGATCGATACTGACAGCAATAAAACCATTTGCGGCCAAAAGCTCACCTATATCAGAGTGAAGATTCCTAAAACCACGCCAACCGTGGGACATCACAACTATGGGATATGTATTTTGTGGTTGTAAAATTGGTACATTTTTATAGCTATTTGATTTGATTCGTGCAGCATATTCCAAAATAAAACCCGGTGCGCCAACAATGGCCGGTATCATTCTCACTGCGTCTACGCCATCAGAAAGCCATAAATCTTTTGTTGCACCTTCAACCTGATCTGTTGGGTACCAGAATTGGAGCCTAATCTTACGGGGTGAGCCTGGCGAATCTCCATAAATCTCTATTCTATTAACATCAACAGCATCAAAACTGATAGTTCCAACATTATACTCACCAACTATTTCAGGCATCTTATTATATGGGAAAATTATTAAGAAGGTGATAGTGAATAAAAGAAAAACAAGCCAGAAAATAAATGTGAAAAGCCTTATTCTTTTTCCAGCACTTTTACCTTTAATTGACATCAATGTAATGACAAGGTAAAAAATGATGAACGCGTATTCAATGTACATCTGCCAACGAGGTCCCTGAAATATTAAATGAACTACAGTTAAAACTACTAAAACAGCAGCGAGTAAAATCTGAATTTGTGGTAACTTTACAAGCTTAAAAAATACTAAAACAAAAAATACAATAGATAAGATTACAATTAATAATTCCACTTTTAAATCCTTTAACTCATTGACCTGAGCCAATTATTTTATATGATTGGCACTGATATCTGAAAATAAATCAATATTAAAAATACAAATCATTTATATTCTATCATCAATAACTATTTTAACGCTATGATAATCTTATTCTTAATTAGAGTGGGAACTTTCTTGAATTTGAAAAGATCCTAAAAAATAACTATGTTTTGTATAAGAGTGAAACCTTAATTATTGCAATGGTAAATTAAATATTTTCACTTTTTTAACCTTTTTTTTAATTTTAATATAAATAATGAAGTTATTATATA
>CAZJGS010000121.1:0-7726 GCA_964545735.1 uncultured Spirochaetaceae bacterium | reverse complement strand
ATGAATGCCCTGGCCACGGATCAGGCGGGGCGTATCGCAAAGATCATCTGGAATAATGAAAACCTCAAGGGGCATGTTACTGCGGGACTTTATGTCGGTCAGAACGAACGTGATCCGCATACACGCAGGGTGATGAGTCCGGACGGCATCATTACAAACAAGGATACGATGCGTCTCAAGCCGCCGGATATTCTGCTCACAAACTATAAGATGCTGGATTATCTCCTTGTGAGGGCGAAGGATTTCCCGCTTTGGAAACAAAACGGGCCGGAGACCCTGCGCTTCCTGGTTGTCGATGAATTGCATACCTTCGATGGCGCCCAGGGTACTGATCTGGCCTGTCTCTTGCGCCGCCTCAAGGCGAGGCTTCATACGCCACGGGAGTTTGTCTGTTGTGTTGGAACCTCGGCAACTCTGGGTGGCGAAGCCGAACAGGGCAGCCTTCTTGATTATGCCGGAAAGATATTCGGTGAGGTCTTTGAAGAGAGTGCAACAATCAATGAGCTGCGACTCGGCGCCGGGGAATTTCTGGAGCGAAGTCTCATTTCGCGAATAGATATCGTTCCTGAGGACGAAAAGGACAAGCTCGATCCTGAGTCATACGATGGGTACAGAGAATATATTCAGGCACAACACCAACTGTGGCTTGGAGCGGAGATTCATGAAGAAGATTTTCAAAAGGATGAATGGCGTGTTGATCTATCTGAAAAACTTCGAACACACATTTTCTTTCAGAATCTCCTCAAGGTGCTTGGTGGGGGTACTCGTGACTGTAACGAAATTGTCGCTGAACTGGAGAAGGTGACGCCCGGATTTCAGAATGCTGACCCCATCTATAAAACCAATCTTCTAAACAGCATGCTGGCGCTGATATCAGAGGCGCGCTTATGGAAAGACGAAAACGAAAACGCTACAAAACCTTTCTTGTATGTACGCTTGCAGTACTGGCTGAGAGAACTTCGCCGGATGGTGGGAGAGGTATCCCCAAAACCCCGCCTGCGATTTGCGGATGACCTTAACGAAGAACAGCTGCAGGTTCACTTACCTGTGGTGCATTGTCGCGAGTGTGGAAGTGTCGGGTGGGCCGGGTTGAAAAGGGAGAATGATTCTGCGGTACTCATGGATTTACAGTCCATTTACATCGGGTTTTTCAGTGATGATCCCAAAGTAGTCTTTCTCTTTCCAGAGGACGGAGATATCCATAAACTGGGATTAGACGGTAACTTTTATCATTTGTGCCCTTCCTGCCTGCATCTCACGTCACAGGCAAATCCGGAAGTCTGTCCCAATTGTAACCATAGAAATCTTATCCGTGTCTTTGTCCCAAATACGCGGGTACGTCGCAGAAATAGAATGATCGGTTTACATAATTGTCCGTTTTGCGGAGGAGTTAACAGCCTTACCCTTATAGGTTCCAGGGCGGCCAGTCTGACCAGCGTAGCAATCTCACAGCTCTTTTCATCAAGCTTCAACGATGACAAAAAGCTGCTTACCTTTTCGGATTCTGTCCAGGATGCCGCTCACAGGGCCGGATTTTTTGCCGGGCGAACCTATCGATTTAATTTTCGAAGCGCTCTTCAGAAGTTTGTGGCTGATGAGGGTAAAGGGCTAACACTGGCTGAATTACCCGGGGCATTTATTCGTTACTGGTCCAATCGTATGGATAAAAATACCTATGTCGCCACCTTTTTAGCGCCTAACATGTCGTGGTTCCAGGACTATGGCTATCTGGAAAAAAATGGTCACTTGCCGGAAGGTTCCACTTTACGTACTTATGTGGACAGACGCATAGGGTGGGAAATAAACAGTGAGTATGGTTTCAGCGCGCGCATCGGCCGTACGCTGGAAAAGACAGGTTCTTCCGTGGCACATGTCGACACGAAGCTTCTTGATGAAACGACAGCCCTGCTTCTTGAGATACTGCGAAACGAGATAGGGGAGATGCGTAGTCTCGATGAAATGGCTCTGCGGCGATTTCTTGTGGGCTTTTTCGTTCATCTAAAAAACCATGGGGCTATTCTGCAGCCGATACTCAAAGGCTATATTGAGGGCTGGGGTAGTACATACAGAATCACCCAACAACACATCAAATGGATGCCGAATTTTGGTCCTAGCACTCGGGCGCCGGTGTTTCTGACAACAAGAAGCGATACACGTTTTGATCAGCTATTAAGCAGATCAGCAAACCGAAAGACATGGTATCAATCCTGGGCAGATAAGTGTTTTACTCAGATCAATCCTCTGATTAGTGCTGTTACTGGCAGGGTTTATGATCTCGTTCTCAAAACGTTGGTGGATAAGGAGCTATTTGAAGAAAGACAGATCAGGAATGATCGGGTGTGGGGAATAAAACCTGAGGCCTTGCGGGTCAGCGATCAGGTAATTCAGTTTCAATGCCGACGCTGCAGTCACAACGTTTCAGTGCCTGTTTCTGAACGGGATTCATGGGATGGCGCGCCCTGTCTGCGTTTTCACTGTAGCGGCATTTATGAGAAGCAGGAGGTACGTGCTGATTACTATGGCAAGCTGTATGCAACAGGTGACGTAGAACGAGTATTCGCCAGAGAACACACCGGTTTGCTAACACGTGAAGACAGGGAGGATCTGGAAACACGATTCAAATCCGGTGACGGGGAAAACCGGAATCCCTGTAATCCAAATCTCCTTTCCTGTACGCCAACCCTGGAGTTGGGAATTGATATCGGTGATCTCTCGTCACTTGTGCTTTGTTCGGTTCCGCCGGCACAGGCCAATTACCTGCAGCGTATCGGACGTGCTGGCCGCCGTGACGGAAATGCGCTGAATATTACCGTTGCCAATGCACGGCCGCACGATCTGTACTTTTTTGCTGACCCCGAAGAAATGATTGCCGGTCGTATCGATACGCCGGATGTATTTTTGAACGCGTCTGCCGTTTTAGAACGACAATTCACAGCGTTTTGTTTTGATCGCTGGGTGGAATCAGGCATTACCGAAGCTGCCTTACCCGCCAAGATCGGACAGGTTTTAAGTAAACTGCAGCCGGTTGATTGCCGGAGGTTTCCTCATAACTTTCTCCGCTTTATTGAAAACAGTCAAACAGATTTGTTTAATAGTTTTGTAGAGATATTTTCAGAAACGCTAACCAGTGAATCTGTTGAGCATCTGAAGGTTTTTGTTGAAGGAGACAGTGCGTGGGAGGACAGTCTTCGATACAAGATAATGACAGGTCTGTACAACCTGCACCGTGAACGTGAATCGTTGCGCAAGAAGATCCGCACCCTGAACAGCAAGATACGCAATAAAGAAAAAGACCCTGCCAGAGATCGCAAATATGAAGAGGAGCTTGGTGGTCTAAAGCGTGAAAAAAGTGCCCTCCAGGCTCTTGTTTCCGGAATCAATAGCCGTGATACATTGAATTTTTTCACCGACGAAGGTCTCATTCCAAATTACGCGTTTCCGGAGGCAGGTGTAATGCTGCGCTCAGTTATTCATAGAAAAAAGGAGCAAACACAGGAAGGTGGCAGAAATTACGATGTCTGGACCTACGAGTACGAAAGGCCTGCGGTAAGCGCTATTGATGAGCTTGCCCCGGACAGCCACTTTTATGCCGGTGGGCGCAAGGTTAAGGTGGATCAGGTAGATATGGAACTGTCGGAGGTGCAAACATGGCGTTTTTGCAACGATTGCTCCCACACGGAATTGCTCGGAAAAGAGGAGGAAAAACCCGTTTGTCCCCGTTGTGGTAGCGCTCTCTGGTCAGACGAGGGACAGCTGCGCCGTATGCTCCGTATGCGGCAGGTATTTGCAACGACATCCGACAGGGAAAGTCGAATAGAAGATGATAATGACGACAGAATACCAAGCTTTTATAACAAACAGATGATGCTCGATTTTGAGGATCAACACATTACGGATGCCTATAAGGTAGATAGCGAAGAACTGCCTTTTGGATTCGAGTTTCTGTCGAAGGCATCTTTCAGGGAGATCAACTTTGGGGAGAAAGGCGAGGCCGGTGAAAATGTGGTTATAGCCGGGGTAGAGCTCCCCAGAAAGGGGTTTACTATCTGTCGGCAATGCGGAAAAGTCCAGAATCATGAGGGAAAAATCGAGCATGCATTCACATGCACCGCGCGTGATCAGGAGTCAGATAAAAACCTGACCGATTGTGTGTACCTTTACAGGGAGTTTTCGTCTGAAGCAATACGGATGCTGCTGCCCGTTACCACCTTTGCGGGATCCGAACGTAAGCTGCATTCTTTCGTCGCAGCGCTACAGCTCGGCCTCAAGAAAAAATTCGGCAACAACATATCTCATCTTCAGACTACTGTTTATGAGGAACCCGTTCCCGAATCAACATACAGAAAGAAATATCTGGTTTTGTACGATACGATACCGGGCGGGACCGGATATCTGAAACAGCTTATGAGATCGGAACAACCTCTATTGGAAGTCTTCGATCTGGCCCTGGAATCGCTTAGGACATGCACATGCAATCAGGATCCGGGAAAGGACGGATGCTATCGCTGTCTTTATGCCTATCGAAGCAGCTATCACATGGCAGAAACCTCGCGGGATGCCGCAATAGAACTGCTGTCTGAAATCCTGAAGCACCGGGATAATCTGGTCAAGACAGAAACTCTCAAAAACGTGCATGTAAATAGTCTGTTTGATAGTGAACTTGAGGTGCGCTTTATTGAAGCACTCCGTCGTACGCGTACAGATGATCTGCCGGTAACTCTGAGCAAGGAACTGGTCAATGGCAAACCGGGATACTTTCTCAAAACAGGCATGCGTGCATGGTATATCGAACCTCAGGTGAATCTCGGCACTGGGGATAATGTCAGCATCGCGAGCCGTGCGGATTTTATATTTTATCCGGCACGGTCGCAGGAAAGCACCAAACCAATAGTGGTTTTTACAGACGGATTCTTTTTTCACAAGGGTCGTATTGGTAAAGACATGGCCCAGCGTATGTCCATTTCTCAAAGCGGCCGGTATAATGTGTGGTCATTGACCTGGAAGGATGTGGAAAACAGGTATCATGCCCTTTCCGACTATTTCAGAAACTACGTAGACCCTAAAGGAAAGCCAAGTGGTAATAATTTTGGTAAATTTTTAAAAGGATTTGAGATTGAGAATTTCAGGGATGTTCACAGGATTGACAGTTTTGAGTTGTTGGTGCGTTTTCTATCGAACCCCGATGAAAGGGCCTGGCAGCTATATGCATTTGTTCATGGCTTGATAAATCTTAATCCTCAAGCCTTTTCCGATCCTGATGTATTGAAGAAGTGGACGACAAAACTCGAAAAAACCTTACCGGAAGAAATGATCGAACTTTTTAAGGATGTTGAAGATCCGTGTATATATGGCATTTTTGAGCCTGAGGAGCAGGAAGATGATGTGCCTCTTAGGCTTTTTGTTTTAGCCAGCCAGGAAGAAGTCCAGCATAGCAATGCTAACGGAATTAAATTAGCGTGTTGTTTATACGACCAGGTCGAAAATAGAGACCGGAAAGAATTTGAGAATGTCTGGAACGGTTATCTTCGACTTTATAATTTGTTCCAGTTTATACCATACGCCTTCTTTGTTACACAGGAGGGTCTGAAAGATCATGCTTATGATGGAATCAAGATCAGAGAAGCGCCCGTCGTATCAGACAAAGAAGCGGCAGATGGTTCCTGGGCGGACATTCACGGCGTAACAGGTGTGGAACTTCACGGGTTGCTTGATAGTCTGGCTGAGAATGGGTGGCCGATACCGGAGGTCGGGTACGAATTGGTTGATAATGTTGGTGAGATCGTGGCAACTGCTGAATTGGCCTGGGAAGTCGAAAAAATTGCTTTTCTTCAGGAAAATGAACTCGCATATGCAGATGTATTCAAGAAAGCCGGATGGCAGGTCTTTTCATTGGCCGCGGTCGTTGATGATCCTGAGGCATATATCGGTTTAAACAAAGTCTAACAGGGGGTCCATGATAGATGACTACTCCAAGAAGCAATATTAAAGTTGCTGTTGCATCAGATTTTTTAACTGCTTTTTCCGGTATTCCCAGAAAACAGCAGGCAAAGGTTTTGGATTTTGTGAATAAGTTCCGATCAGATCCGACTCTGCCCGGTATAAATTATGAGAAGATTCAGAAAGCAAAGGATCCTAACCTGCGTTCTGTGCGCATTGATCAGTCTTACAGGGGCATTGTCCTAAAGCCGAAAACCGGCAACGTTTATGTGCTTCTCTGGGTGGATCATCACGACAAGGCATACGAATGGGCCGAAAACAAAGTTTACAAGATCCATCCCGAAACGGGCAGCCTCCAGGTCATTGATGTTGAGGATGCAAAATCTGCACAGGAATTGCGTGACGAGACTTCAAAACAGGCTAAGGGTACTTTGTTTGCTGATATTCCCAATCGGCATTTGATACGCATGGGTGTACCGGAAACGTTGCTTCCTCTCGTTCGTGGTCTCAACACTGAGGAAGAACTTGACAAAATTGCTGAATATCTGCCCGAAGAATCATACGAATCATTATTTTTTATAGCGTCGGGATTTTCCCTTGAGGAAGTACTCCGAGAAATGGAAGCGGCGGAAGCAGAGGAAACAGTCGATACAAATGATTACGAGAAGGCCCTGGACAACCCCGACTCCAAACGTCGTTTCTTCATGGTGGAAGAGGATCTGGAACTGGCAGCCATTCTGAATGCTCCGCTCGAGAAATGGCGGGTTTTCCTCCATCCCTCCCAGCGAAAATTAGTAGAACGTCAGTGGAACGGCCCTGTCCGGGTGCTTGGCGGCGCAGGAACTGGTAAGACTGTGGCCGCTATGCATCGTGCCAAGTGGCTGGCGCAGAAAATATTTACTGGTGAGAATGACCGTATTTTGTTTACGACCTTCACACGTAACCTTGCAGCCGATATTAAAGACAATCTGAGTAAAATATGCAGTGAGAAAACAATGCGTCGAATCGACGTTGTCAATCTTGACAGGTGGGTATCCGACTTCCTGAAGCGCAATAGCTATAACTATGATATCGACTATGGACGACGTACAGCTCCCCTGTGGGACAAAGCGTTGAATATGAAACCTGCCAATCTTGATCTGCCTGATTCTTTTTACAGGGAGGAATGGGAACGGGTAATCCAGCCCCAGGGCATAACGTCAATTGCCGAATATATGAAAGCATCTCGCCTGGGTCGCGGGATAAGGCTGAACCGCAAAACACGGGAGACTATATGGCCCGTATTTGAGGAATACAGAATATTGCTTAATGAACATGGTCTGAAAGAGGCGGATGATGCCATGCGAGATGCAAGACTACTGTTAGAAACAAGGGGAAGCATACTGCCTTATCGGGCTATTATTGTCGACGAAGCCCAAGACATGGGAGTGCAAGCGTTCAAGTTAATAAGGCAAATGATCCCTGGCGCCGATAAAAATGACATCTTTATTGTTGGTGATGCACATCAACGTATCTACCGGCATAAAGTTGTGCTTAGCCGATGTGATATTAATATCCGCGGCCGCGGAAGAAAGCTGAGGATTAATTACCGCACAACGGACGAGACCCGTAAATGGGCCGTTAAACTACTTGAGGGCATGAGTTTTGATGATCTAGATGGCGGCACGGATGATCAAAGGGGATATAAGTCATTGCTGAAGGGTGTTTCTCCCGAGATCCAGCACTTCGTGTCATTCAAGGACGAAGTTAAATTCATCATACGGCGCCTTCAGCAGATTGAAGCTGAGGG
>CAZJGS010000120.1:2605-7739 GCA_964545735.1 uncultured Spirochaetaceae bacterium | reverse complement strand
GGTATTAATATAGGAAGAATTATCTTTTTAACTACAAGTAGTCTTCCAGCTCCGTCTATTTCAGCAGCCTCATATAAATTCTTATCTATGGTTAAAATAGCAGCGGAGTAAATAATTGAATCCCAGCCCATACTTCTCCAGGTCTCAGAAAAGAATAGAGTCCATCTAATATTTTCTTTATTACTAAGAAAATCTATGGGGTCAATATTAAAAAGTCCCAGGCACGTATTAACGGCGCCCTTAGATCCTAGAAAACTGAACCAGATTCCAGCAATTACAACCCAGGATAAAAAGTGGGGTAGATAGGATATTACTTGGATACTTCTACTAAATTCCCTATTTCTTAATTCATTAAGGAAAAGAGCAAATAATATTGGGAAAGGGAAATAGAGGAAAATTTTCATAAAACTAATAATTAAAGTATTTTTTAGAATTCTCCAAAACATAGGAGTAGAAAAGAGTTTTTTAAACCATTTCATTCCTACAAAAATATTATCACCAAAAATTCGGTAATCATAAAAAGCCAATTTCATTTCAATAATAGGGTACACATGAAAAACTAGAAAATATATAAATGTAGGAAGTAGCATTATATATAAAATCTTATCTGCTTTTATTTGTTTCTTTGCTTGTATAAAAGTCATTTTACAGCTCCCTTTTCTATATCTATTAGTATCCAATTAGCTGCATCTTCAATATTCTCTAGAATATTAATTCTAGGATATCTTTCATCTATAGCTAGAGAATTATATTTGTCTTTGCTTATCTTTCCTTGTCCTGTTTGAACAAGAATACCTATACCACCAGCATTTTCAGCTAGCTTCATATCACTTCTTAATATATCGCCTATGAAGTAAGACTGAGTTAAATCAAGGCTATATTTTTCCTTAGCAATATTGGCAAAAAATAAAGAAGGTTTTCTGCAAGTGCAATTATCGCTTTGCCTGTGGGGACAATAATATATTTCTTTAATGTTAATTCCACTTTCATCTAGTTCTTCTAATAGTTTTAATTCGCCTTCTTTATATTCTTCAAGGGTAATTACTGCCTTTGCTATGTGACTTTGATTTGTAACAATGAATATATTAATATTATTTTCATTAAATTTTAGTAAAGCTTTTTTAGCATTATCGTAAAATTTGAAATTAGAAATATCACCTAAAGATTCTCCTCCCAGAGTTCCTTGTAGGTCAATAAATACCCCTATATTGTCTTTCTTCTTCATGAATTCCCCTAATTAATTTCTAAATCGAACAATGGAGATTGTTGTTGAGCTCCATAAACATCTCTATCAAAGCAGCCACCACTTGCAATGCTGCGATTATAGGTGACTTTGATTCCCATTGCTTTTTCAAAGAAAACTATAAAGCAAATATCTTCTCTCTTTAGATGATATAGTTTCATAATAGTTTCCTGGTTTATAACATCAGCCTTTACTACTCGATCATAGGCTTCCTTATTATCAAACAGAACATCCAGGGTGACCTGAAAAGGTCCGCTGTTCTTACTTCTTAATACCTTTGCAAGATCTATAAGTTTGTCGCTCATTGCCCTACCTCCCACGTCTCAACTGGAAAGAACTCACTGCTATCATCAACTTCCATAAGATGATAAACACTGAAGTCATATACTGCTCCAAAGTCAACATCACTGGGTGCAAAAGGAAATGCAAGATTTCCTGCCGTTGATTTTCTTCCCTCATATCCATAGTGAAGAAACGTTGATCTAGTAGAAGCGCAAAGAGCAGAAGCAGTCTCCTGGTCCTTAGCTAGAACTTCAAACATAACTCCAAGCTCATAGCCAGGTTTGTTTATAGGCTCCAGTTCTCCCATAACCCCATTCTTTCCATAGTTATAGAAAGAAATTGTATAATCATCACTGTTAATTTCTTGGTACTGTGTTTTTACGCTCTCTTTAACAAGTTCTTCGACTTCTTCAATTTGCGCTATTAATAAAGGATCTCTAACTCCTGCTAAAACAAAAGTTCTATAGGCAGTTTTTTTTGCACCTTCAAGTTTTATGCAGTAGGGATCAGTTTGTGTTAATTTACTTCCTGTAACCCGTACTTTTCTATCCGTAATTTGTTTAAATTCACACATGCTTAGATCTTGAATGATTCCAGGACCATGAAGTAAATAAGGGTGATCTTTTTCATAGAAGGTATGAGCTGCTACACTAACAGTTGTACATTTTCTAAGTTTGTTAGGACTATAGAGTTCAAAATAGTCTTCAAAGAGTTCTCCAATCATACAGTCCTTAGTTGTTCCAGGCTCACAGCAGAGTGCTCCACACTCAAGTATTTTTCCAAGGTGATAAGACAAGGCAGGAGAAAATCCTGCTTTTATACCAACAGCTGCAAAGGGGGAAGGATCATAGGCTCTTCCACAAATAATTATTTGGGCTCCAGTATCAAGAGCACTAAGAATTGGCTCCACGCCCATCTGGGCAACAACACCATTTGTAGCATCTAAGCTTTCGGGAGTAAGTATAGGGGCAGTCATTCCAAGAGGAGTAACTTTGCCCTCTATCATTTTCTTTAGTATTGCCCCTTTTGGAATATCAGCCCAAATTACAGATACTTTTGTCTTTTCTGCATCTAGTTCTTTTAATATTTCACTTAAAATTTCCATGGTCCATAAAACATGCTTTCGTGCGCCACTGCCGCCGGCAGATCCTACTAGTAAAGGAATACTTAATTCAATTGATCCTCTAACTAAATGCATAAGATCTTTTTTAGCTGCTTGACGACTAACTATAGCAACACCAGCGCCAAGTTTATGTGGACCAGCATCAGTGGACCCTGCATCTACAACAATTGCATCTGGTTTTTCTTCAATTCCTTTTAAAAAGGAATCTATTGGAAATCCATAGCCTAGAATTCCACAGGGTGAGAGTATTTTAAATGATTTTTTCATTAACTTTTTACCTTAATTTCTTTGGATGATTCTCTTATTATTAAATTTACGGGAAGTTTGTTATTTTGTTTAACCTCTATACCTTTGATTACAGAGATTATAGTTTGGGCTGCTACTTTTCCTAAAAGATGTTTTGGTTTCTCAAGGGTAGTCAACTTAGGATTTATCATAGAGGCTAGAGGAATATCATCAACACCAATAACTGATATATCACCAGGAATTTGTATTCCTCTTCTCATAGCTTCATTAACAAAGCCTGCGGCAAATAAGTCATTAGCAGTTATAATAGCTGTTGGTGTTTTTTTCATTTTAGAAATACTAATTGCAAGTTCTTCACCATCCTTTAGATTAGGGTGACAAGAGAAAAAGTATTCTTCTTTAAAATTAAGTGAATGACTGGTGAGAAAATCTGTATAGGCTTTTACTCTATTAGATACTTTTGCTGGATTTAAATTTTCCTTTGATGGAGCAACCATTGCTATATCACGATGTCCATTTTCATAAAGGTATTCTAAAGCCTTTTTAATACCTTCATAGGAGTCAGAACTAACTCTAGGAAATCTTGAGGTTGAATTTGCATTACCAATTAAGACAAATGGTAAACCAGTGCTTTGGATTTCATCTAGCAAGGTATCATTAGTATTTATTAGTATTCCGTCAACTCTATTTCGTTGTGCCATTTTTAAGTATTCAAGCTGTTTGTTATTATCACCATCAGAATTTGCAAGAATTAAATAAAACGCGAAGGTAGTTTATGATAAGGTAATATAAGCCTGTTATGCCGGTAGTTAGCTAATTTTATTTTTCTTATCTTTTAATAAATTTAATATTATATTTTTAGTAATTATTCATTAACTCTCAAACTCATTCCTATACTCTTTAGTTGTTATCCCTGTTAATTTCTTAAATACCTCATAGAAGTATCTAGGAGAAGAAAACCTAAGTTTGTCAGATATATCTGATACTTTGAGTTCCTCTTTTCTTAGATATTTTTTTTGCACATTCAAGCTTCATTTTATTCACATATTGGTTGTGCTTCTTCTCTATATAACTTGATTTAAGTGGTCCTTCAAAGTAGTTCTCAGCTTGTCTTTAAGCTTCTACTTTGCTTGTAATGTCTTCAAATAAACCCATGCTTGTAAAAGCTATTCTATCAGGGTTATCAATAGTTCCAATATCTGGAAGTTCATCACCAACTGAATATTTCTTTTCCATATTACCGAAGGGAGCATATCAATAAATGACACTTTTATAATGTTATTTCCTATTGGATGATAGAGACAAAAGGAAAAGAAAATATTATGAAGAAAAAATACTATGGTTATTTTTATTGTATACCGGCTTTATTATTTATGGTTGCCTTTGTTGGATATCCAATTGTCTATAATGTCATATTGAGTTTACAACAATCTGACATTATGAGTTTTAATTCAGGAGTTACTATATTTAATAATGGACAAAACTACAAAGAGGTAGTAAGTGATTCTCTCTTTACTACAGCTTTAGGTCAAACTTTTTATTTTACATTTTTTTGTATTTTATTACAGTTTACCTTTGGTTTATTGTTTGCTCTATTTTTTAACTTAAAGTTTAAACTTGCAGAGCCTATAAGAGGATTAGTCCTTGTTAGTTGGATGATCCCACTAACAGTAACAGGTATGTTGTTTAAGTTTATGCTTAGTCCCAGTGATGGTGTTATAAACTATATGATGGTAGCCATTTCTCTTATAAAAGAGCCAATAGGGTGGTTAGTAAATGAAAAGTTAGCTCTTTGGAGTATAATTATAACAAATACCTGGGTAGGTATTGATTTTAATATGATTCTTCTTTCAACTAGTATGAGTACAATTCCTGTCTGGATTGTATGAAAGTGCTTCTATAGACTCAGCTACAGGTCTTACTAAACTATTTAAGATTACTCTTGTTATGATTAAACCCGCTATCATGTAATTTGATAATGCAAGCTCTTATCTATACCTTTAAAGTATTTGATTTAATCTTTGTAATGACAGGTGGGGGGAGTTGTTAATGCATATGATGTTATTTCTAGGTAATTTTATCAACAATCTCTTATAGACTCGCCTTTAGTCAATTCAATTTTGGACAAGGGGCTGCTGCCAAAAATATTCTATTTGCTATATTGCTTCTTGTTAGTTTGGGTTATTTGAAAATGTTAAAAAGGGGAGAAGTGTAATGAAAAAAAAGAAAATACTTTTAAA
>CAZJGS010000120.1:0-2505 GCA_964545735.1 uncultured Spirochaetaceae bacterium | reverse complement strand
AAGAGTGATGCAGAAATATTTATGACTCCTCCTACTTTCTTTCCTAAAAACTTAACATTCTCTGCATATACAGATCAGTTAGCAGGAGACTATTCAATCTTCAATGGTTTAAAAAATAGTTTAGTTATAAGCTTATCTAGTTTCGCTATATCTATGCTTTTATCTACTGTCGCAGCTTATGGTCTTGGAAGATTTGAAATGAAGGGTAAAAAGGCTTTTATCCTGTCTTTCTTAATAACACAAATGTTACCAGTTACTCTATTATTAACTCCTTTATTCTTAATATTTAAAAAGTTTCACATTTTAAATTTAACAATAGCCCCTATATTAGCAAACTGTACTGTAGCTATTGATTTTGTAGTAATTACACTAAGACCTTACTTTAAGAGTTTACCCAAGTCTTTAGAAGAAGCAGCAACTATTGATGGTTGTTCTTCCTTTAGAACTTTTACATCAATTATGCTACCTATAGCATAATCGACTCTTGTAACTAGTGGTGTATTTAGTTTTCTTTTTGCTTACAATGATCTCGTTTATTCTTTGACTTTCTTAAACAGACAACAGGTTAGAGTGCTTACAGCAGGTATTTATAACTTTATGTCAAAATATGGTATTCAATGGAACTACATCATGGCCTTTAGTACTTTAATAGTTATTCCAGTAATATTGATTTTCATGTTTTTACAAAAATATATTGTAGCAGGACTTACAGCTGGTTCTGTAAAAGAATAAGAGAAAGAGAGGTTTATTTATGAAATATTCACTAAATTATCAAAACAAAAAAGATAAGGTTTTAATAGAAGCTTACTCAGCTTCTATACTAAGAGTTAGACATACAAGATTGTCATCATTTAAAGAGTTTGATTGGGCACTAGAGGATATAGTGCCAATCAAAGATGTTCGAGTAGATAAAGAAAATAAGTCTTTAACAACTTCAAATATGAAAGTAGTCGTTGATGAAAGAGGCTATTTAGAGTTTTATAAAAAAGGTGAAACTGAAGCTAGAATACAAGAGAGAAAATCGCCCAGGGCTTTACATGAGGGAGGCAGAACCCTCTGTAATGTCGGAGGTGACTTGTTCAAGGCAGAGGTGTTATTTGAGGCCTATAAGGATGAAAAAATATGGGGCATGGGTCAACACCAATACAATGCCTTTGATCAAAAGTCTCTTGTTATTCCACTAAACCAAATGAACTCTCAAGTAAGTGTTCCTTTTTATATATCTTCTCGTGGTTATGGTTTGTTTTGGAACAATCCTGCTGTAGGACAGGTAGAGTTTGCCAACAACAGAACTAAGTTTGTAGCAGAGCAAACTGAGCAAATTGATTATTTTATAATCATAGGTGACAGTGCTAAAGAAATACTTGCTCAGTATTATGTTATTACAGGTAAACCTTCAGCTTTACCTGATTGGGCAACTGGTTTTTGGCAATGTAAACTAAGATACGAAACTCAAGAAGAATTACTAGAGGTAGCTAGAGAATATAAGAGACGAAACCTACCCTTAGATGTTATTGTTATTGATTACTTCCACTGGGAAAAACAAGGTAACTGGGATTTTGATAAGAAATGCTGGCCTGAGATTGAAAAAATGGTAGAAGAGTTAAAATCTATGGGTATAGAAACCATGGTTTCTGTTTGGCCTTCAGTTAATCCTGATAGTCTCTATTTTGAAGAGATGGAAAATAAAGGGTATTTGATTGAAACAGAGAGAAGTAATGCTGCTCTTATGAGATTTACTGATACTTATGAAAAGGGTAATAAATATATCCACTATTATGATGCTACAAATGAAGATGCTGGTACTTTCCTCTGGGATAAGATTAAAAAGAATTATATTGATCGAGGTATTAATATATTTTGGCTTGATGCATGTGAGCCTGAGACTATTCCTTATCACTATGATAACCAAAGATATACTTTAGGAAAGGGTTCAGCTGTAGCTTCTCTCTATCCTATGTTACATGAGAAGACTTTCTATGAGAATATGAAGAAGTGTGGTATAGAAGAGCCTTTAAACCTTTGTAGATCCCCCTGGTGTGGTAGCCAAAAATATGGTGCTGCTGTGTGGTCAGGTGATATTGATTCTACCTTTGAATCTTTAGAGACACAAATGAAAGCAGGCCTTAATATGGTAACTAGTGGTATTCCTTGGTGGACTACAGATATTGGTGGTTTCTACGGTGGTGTTAATGAAGATTCGTCTTTCAGAGAGCTTATTGTAAGATGGTTCCAGTTTGGTCTATATTGTCCAATCTTTAGACTTCACGGCGTTAGAAATTCTTGGGACCCTAAAAAAGGTGCTGACAATGAAATATGGTCTTTTGGAGAAAAAGCTTATAATATTATTAAAAAGTACTTGTTGTTTAGAGAAGCTTTAAGAGATTATATAAAAGAAGAAGCTGCTAAAACAGTAACTGAGGGTATTCCATTAATGAGACCTCTTTTCTTTGATTTTAACAAAGATAAGAGAGTAGAAGAAATAGACAATCAATTTATGTTTGG
>CAZJGS010000119.1:0-7769 GCA_964545735.1 uncultured Spirochaetaceae bacterium | reverse complement strand
AATTTCACCACATTTGTTTTGTAAATTATAAACATCACAAAGAAAATGTGAAATAAATTTTCAAGGATAGAATAATGAAGAAAAAAATTTTAGCTTTAATGTTAATGGTTTCAGTAGTAACTATCAGTATTTTTGCTGGTAACCAACTAAGAGTTTTAGATCAAGATGGAACACAAGAGGGATTAAATAGTAATCCTATTTATGTACAAATAGATGAAGACACATATAAAAATGTAGAAACAAATGAATTATGTTCAATTGATGAATTGCCAGAATATTGCCGATTAGTTGGAGGAGACGGTCAAAATGATTTGCAAAGAAATCTAATGATGAATTCATATAATCAAGACAATAGAAGAAATGATCAACAAAAAAGAGCAAATACAAAAAGTAATAGTGGCTCAAGAAATATTGGATCAAGTAGAAATTTTAATAATAGATAATATCTAATTTTAAAATGATTATAATAACTAGCCATTTGTCCTAAAAAAACAATGACTAGTTTTTTTAACAACTAATCAATTCATGGTATAATAAATTTAAAATAGGAGTTTTGTATGAAAAATTACACTATATTGTTAGCTGATGACGAAGAGAATATTACAAATATTTTAAAAAGTTATTTAGAAAAAGAAGGCTATAAAATTCTTGTTGCAAATGATGGTAAGCAAGCTATTGATTTATATGATAATTCAGAAATTGATTTAATTATATTAGATTTAATGATGCCTTTCTATTCAGGCGAACAAGTTTGCCAATATGTTAGAAAAAATTCAAGAACTCCAGTAATAATGTTAACTGCAAAAGTTGGAGAAGATAATCTTGTTAAAGGAATTGATTTAGGAGCTGATGATTATATTGAGAAGCCTTTTAGTCCAAAAGAAGTTGTAGCAAAGGTAAAAGCCGTATTGAGAAGATCTAAAAATGATATTCTTGTTGCTAAGCCAATTATATATGGGAATCTAAAGTTTGATTTTGAAAAAGAGTTATTGTATAAAAATGCTATATTAATTGATCTCACTCCACGGGAGAGAAAAATTATCTTTACAATGGCAAAGTCCCCTTTTAGAATTTATTCAAGAGAGGATTTAATTTCTTTTGCCTTGGAGAACGACTTTGAGGGCTATGATAGAAGTATTGATACTTATATCAAAAGTTTAAGGATAAAAATTGAAGATGATAGAAAAAATCCAAAATACATTATAACTAAACATGGAATGGGGTATTGTTTTGAAAAATAAAATATCAATAAGAAGGCATTTAACTTTAATCTTTGGGGTATTCTCTTTGTTAATTACATTAATTGTTGCAATAACATTTAACTTTGCAGTTGCAAATAGCTTTGATAAATATGCCACTGCTAAAAATCAGCAACAACCTAAACTCATTCAAATGCCTGATAAAGAAGAAAGCAATTATAATGAATTTTTAAGTGTTATACCTAAAACCATGACAAATGAAAAAGTAGTAGGGCTTGGCAACACTTCTAGTCGAATGTACCAATTAAATAGTATTGAGCAAGAGCTAAAAGATTCTATAAATAGAAGTATTATAATAAGTGGAGCTATTTCATTTTTTATTTCTATTTTGGTAGGCTATTTTATTTCTAGAAAGCTATCAAAACCCTTAAAAGCCTTGATAGGGGTTACTAAACAAATTGAAAAAGGAAATTATTCTATCAAAGTTGATAAAACCTCTAAAATAGAAGAAATATATTTGCTAGGTATATCTTTGGAGAAAATGGCTCAAAAAATAGATGAAAATATTGAGCATGATAAAAGAGTATCTCAGGATGTCCAACATGAAATAAGAACACCTCTAACAAATATTAAAGTTCAAATTGAAGCTATGATAGATGGTATTTGGCAATTAAATACTGAAAATATTACACTTTGCCTAAACGAAGTTAATAGATTAAGTGCAATTGCAAACCAATTGTATCAATTAGGAAATATCGAAAATACTTCAGATTCAATTGTTTATTCTACTTTTTTACTTCCCACAATGGTTGATTCTATAAAGAAAGAGTTTGAAATTTCCTTGAAAGCTAAAAATATGGAAGTTATAAATACAATAGATTGCGATATTTCAATAACAAGTGATGAAATTTTACTCAGATCAGCCATTTATAATTTAATTAGTAACTCAGTTCGCTATAGTGGTGAAAGTTCAACAATAAAAGTAAATTATGAAAAATATATCTCAAATGATATACACTCTAATTATTTTAGTACAATACAAAAAAAGGCAGATATTTTAAAAAATTATAATTTAATTAGTATTGAAGATAATGGCGTTGGTATTGCTGATGATAAATTACAAGTAATTTTTGAAAGGTTTTACAGAATTGATAAATCGAGGGCAAGAAAACTTGGTGGTTCTGGTTTAGGCTTGTCAATTGTTAATGCAATTGTATTAAAATTAGGGGGCTTTGTTGATGTAAAAAGTATAGAAACTGTAAAAACTACATTTACAATTTTTTTACCACAATAAAAAATCCCTTAAGCAAATCAATCAATTTGAATTAATTGTCTTGCTTAGAGATTTTATAATTATTAGAAAATGTTGTTAAATTTATTAGTCTTTGAGGATGTTTATTTCTCCAGATTTTGCAAGACCAAACTTTGTAAGTGGTGGTCCTATAAATTCAAAGAATATACTTGTTGCAGTGACCATTGTAATAACTGTAGTACCAATTAATAGACCCTTGGGACCTAAGCTAGAAAAGTTTTGTTTAACATTTAAGGCAAGACCAATAGCAACACCTGCTTGAGATATTATACCAAAGCCTAAGTATTTCTTTATTTTAGGATCCATTTTACTCAAAGATGCACCAATTGTTGCTCCACCCATTAATCCCACAGTTCTACATACAATATAAACAGCACCAATTACACCTAATGAAGGTAATGCAGATATATGTAAATTGGCACCAGCAAGGGTAAAGAATATTACAAAAACAAGGGGCATAATATTTTCTAATTCGAATTTAATATCACTAAGCATTTTAGAAGATTGTGTATTAACTATAATTATTCCATATACCATGTTTGTAAGTATAAGTGATAAATCTAGCATAATAGAAAGGCCGGCTACACTTAGTGTTAATGCAAAAATTAATATCAGTTTTTCAGTTTTATTTTTTAAGGTTCTTGCTAAAAGCATGAAAATAATGCCGGCCACAATACCAATTCCAATAGCGGCCAAAATTTCCATTAAAGGCTCAACGAATAACATTATAGTTGACCCAGATTGATCTGTTTTTAACATGTTCTGTGCAATAGCAGAGGCGAAGCCAAAGATAATAATACCAAGACCATCATCGAATCCAACAACAGCATATAAGGTATCTGTTAAAGAGCCTTTTGCCTTGTATTCCTGAATAACAGCTACGGTCCCAGCTGGTGCACTTGCTGGAGCAATTGCACCTAAAACGAGAGATAATGGCAAATTTCTTGTTAAGATAAAAACTCCTGCAGTAACAAGAATAAATGCAGCTAATGATTCAGTAAAAATTACAGTGATTATCCCACCACCTAATTTTTTTAGTGATTTGAAATTTAACTCTAAGCCAATGCTTAATGCTACAAATCCAAGAGCAATATCTGTTAAAAAGGATAATTTGTTTTGTGTTGGTGTATCTAAAATGTTAAATAATGATGGGCCTAATAAAACACCAACAATCATATATCCAATTATTGAAGGGAATTTTATAAGTTTTGCCAATTTACCACCATAAAAAGCAACAAGAACCATTGCGCCTACTAAAAAAAGTATAGAAATATTCATATAATTACCTTCCTAAAAATCTATTGAGCCTAAAGTAAAGGTTAAGTCTTGAACACTTAATAAAACTCCAGCTTCACTTTCCATTTCAGGATAGATATCTTTTATTTTTCTTATGATGCTATTTATAGCACCTTTATCTACAATGCAGGAAATAATTCTATTAAATCTATCATCAGTAGAATTCCAAAAAGCAGCAAATAAGGGCATTTTATTTAAATATCTACTTGCAGCTTCAGATTCTAATACACTTATCGAACCTTCCATATTAGAACTTAATAATTGTAAAATATCGTCAAAATACTCTTCTTTTTGGATATAAATAGTAATTTGTGATTTTTCATTATTGTTGGTGTCTTGATTTGCTTCAAAGTCAACATTGCTTTGAAAAATATCTTTTACCATTGAAGGGCTATCAGCTTTTTTCAGTAAATTCCTAAAGCTTTCTTGTCGTGTTGCTTTAGCAATTACGGATAAAAGTTTAATGTGTTTGTTTCTTAGTTGTTCAGGACCAATTATAAAGACAAATACATTTGATAATTTTGAATCTAAGGCTTTAAAATTTATAGGATCTTTTGTGGTAATAACACCAACTAGGAATTCATCAATATCACTAAAGCTACAATGAGGAATTGCAATTCCATTTTCTAAGCCTGTTGATATTATTTTTTCTCTTGCCACAAGCTTTTTATAGATATCTTCTTGTGAGTGATTTTTCATTGAATCACAATTTAAGGCTAAAGATGATATTTCTTTTAATACCTCATCTTTAGTTTTTAAATTTGCATTTGTTTTAATACAATTTGTCTCTAAATTAAGCCATGTTTTCATATTCTTTCTCCATTAAAAAGTTGATTATTTCATTTTTTGTATTTTTATTTTTTATTTGCTCAACTATATTATCTTGATGAATAAATTGGGCCAATTTTGATAATATTCTTAAGTGCAATATTTCATCATCGACTAAAATCAAAAAGAAAATATGTATTTTTTCATTATTTTTTAAATTATAGTTAATGCCTTTTTGTGAAATGCCTAGTATTACTGGAGGTAAATTCTTTGGATTGTCACTAGATTTTCTACAATGTGGGAAGGCTGCACCCTTAGAAACTGCAGTAGAAGCCATTTGCTCTCTAACTTTGAGATTTTCAACTAAAGTATCTGTATTTTCTAAATATCCATTTTCAATTAAGGGTGTTGTAAGTTGCTTTAGAATGTCATCTGTACTGCCATCTTTAATATCTAGAACCATCATTGTTTCATCAATTAGTTTATAAATAGGGAGAAAAGATAGCTCGCTAGAATTGCTAATATTTTCTTTAGTTGTATTTGTTTTGTTGTTCATATTATTATCGAGCCATTGATCTATTGTACTTTTTTTAAATCTCCATTGGCCTGATATTTTCACACAAGGAATTTCATTTCTTTGTATCATTCTAGAAACTGTTTTAGTAGCTATTTTCAAGTAATCCGCAACTTCTGTTAATGTCATTATTTCATTCATGTCGATGATTGTCCTCTATTGTCCCTTATTGTCCTGATGTTTTTACATTATACCTATATTTTTTTTTGTGCAATAGCTTATATTTATCTTTTTAAATTGTTTTTTCAAATAGAATAGATTAAGCTATAAGGCAAAACTTTTGGAGGCGTTATGAAAAATCGTGAATTACATTTACACCTAGATGGTTCTTTAAGGGTTGATACAGTTTTAGAGTTAATGAGAGAAGAGAAAATTGATATGGACCTTTCAAGAGAAGCCTTAAAAGAAAAGATGAAAGTTCCTGAAAATTGTAAAAGTTTAAATGAATATCTAGATAAGTTTCAATTACCCTTACAGGTTTTGCAAAACCCGGGTGCAATTGAAAGAGTCTCTTATGAGTTGGTAAAAGATTTATCTGCTTTAGGTATGGATTATTCTGAGATTAGATTTGCTCCTCAATTATCGACTTTAAAAGGATATTCTCAAGAAGATATCTTGAAAGGTGCAATTAAAGGAATAAACAAGGCTGAAAAAGAGCTTGGTGATTTTAAAGCAGGGCTAATCATTTGTATGATGAGAGGCTCACATAATGAGAATTTAAATAGAGAATCAATTTATCTAGCTAAGAAATATCTTGGAGATACGGTTTGTGCCTTAGATATCGCCGGAGCTGAAGCTATATATAAAACTAGAAATTTTATGAATTTATTCGAAGAAGCAAGAATGCTGAATTTACCTTTAACCATTCATGCAGGAGAGGCTGGTGATAGAGATGATCTTGATGTTGTTTTAGCTGTAAAAACCTCTAGAATTGGTCATGGAATTCTTTCAATAAAGTATGATGATATTATTGAAAAACTGATTGATAACAATATCACTTTAGAGGTATGTATAAGTAGTAACTATCAAACCAAAGCTATAGAGAAAATTGAAAACCATCCTGTTAGGCAATTATTTGATAGAGGTGTTAGAATAGCGATTTCCTCTGATAATATGACGGTCTCAAATACTGATATAAATAAAGAATTTGAAATATTAAAAAATGTGTTAAATTTCAGTGAAAGCGAATTGAATAAAATCAGACAATATACAAAAGAAGCTTCTTTTTTATAGGCTTTCGTTGACACAAGGTGGAAATTGAATTATATTTGATACATCAAGAAAAGTTGATATGAGGGAATTTTATGGAAGATAAAGAAGTTGTAAAAATATTTAAAGCATTATGTGATATAAAGCGAGTTAAAATAATTCGACTTTTACAACATGGTGAACTTTGTGCTTGTAATTTACTTGAAAAATTAGATATGGTGCAGTCCGGCTTATCTTATCATATGAAAATATTAATTGATTCTAATTTGGTTAAATGCCGAGTTGAAGGTAAATGGAGTCATTATAGCCTAAGCTTAGAGGGTAGAGAAGTTGCTAAAGAGGTATTGGATTCACTAATTATTGTCCCTGATAGTTCTTCTAGTTGTAGCTGTAGTAAATAATATTTTTTTAATTATATATATCAAAAAAAGTTGATATGAGAGGTTTTATGTTTAATTGGTTAGATAATTTAGTAAATTTATTAGTAACAAAAATATTTAATTTAGAGCTTGAAAGTGCTTTAGGTTCAAGTGTTCATTTTTTTATATATGATGTGATAAAAATCATTATTTTGTTAAGTTTTATGATTTTTTTAATTTCATATTTAAGAAGCTATTTTCCTCCAGAGCGAGCAAAAAAGATTATAGAAAGATTTAAGGGTATAAAAGCAAATATAATAGCTTCATTACTTGGAATAGTTACTCCATTTTGTTCTTGCTCTTCCGTTCCATTATTTATAGGATTTGTTGAAGCTGGAATTCCCTTAGGAGTTACCTTTTCATTTCTGATTACTTCTCCAATAGTTAATGAGGCTGCTTTTGTAATATTATTAGCGGCTTTTGGATGGAAAGTTGCTCTAATATATGTTGTAACAGGAGTATTTGTTGGGGTAGTTGGAGGCTATATAATTGGGTTGTTTAAGGCAGAAAATCAAGTTGAAGAGTACGTTTATCAAATAAAATCTTCAGAAATTGATATTGAAAAACAAACGTCTAAACAAAGAATTAATTTTGCCCTTACTAATATGAAGGATATTATAAAAAGAGTTTACATTTACTTAATTATTGGAATAGCTATTGGTGCTATTATTCATGGTTGGGTACCTGAAGACTTTCTTTTTAAATATGCAAATAAAGATAATCCACTTGCTCTTCTAGTTGCAGTTATTGCTGGAGTTCCTCTATATTCAAATGCTTTAGGAACTATTCCAATTGCACAAGCATTAATAGCAAAAGGAGTGGCTATTGGGACTGCTCTTGCATTTATGATGGCAACTACAGCCCTTTCTTTACCAGAAATGATTATTCTAAGGAAGGTTATTAAACCTAAATTGATTGCTCTTTTTGTAGTAGTTACCACTATTGGAATATTATTTGTGGGATTTTTATTTAATTTTATATCCCCTTGGTTA
>CAZJGS010000118.1:0-7820 GCA_964545735.1 uncultured Spirochaetaceae bacterium | reverse complement strand
TATGCATTGCTTCTTCACTAACCCTCTGCTATTCTCGGACAGCCTCCTAGTAAATCCTAATATCATTTTTGCTTTTAACGCGAAATTGAGGGGCGGCGGTTACTGGCTATACTTTGCAGAATGCACGATCGAGTGCAAAAGGGAATTCTCCGAATTTGTCCCTGTATTAGCCGTCCCCTCGAATGACATGTTAGCCTCAATTCTTGCCCCCCCGGACGCGTATTTCCCAAATATTCGTGTCCGCGTCGCGCAGCACAATGGTTTGCCGTTCCGCTGCTGCCTCAAGGAGCTTGAGGGCCTCAAGATCCGATACGCTATGGCCCACTGCCTCCGTGACGTAGCCGCGAATGTGCGTGTCAGGTTTGGTCGTGTTGGCCCCAAAAAGCATGCGAAGGTACTGAAACCCAGCTATGGCAAAACCGGAGATGCCCAGGGCAACATGGTCTTGGGGTCTCGCGCTTTTGGCCCACTGCTCAAGTCGAGAGATCTCCGATTCTTCCGATGTATCTCCAATAATATCGAGTACAAAGTCAACAATGGCATTTAGGACACGAGCCCTGTCGGGGTCTTTATAGTCGAGCACATCGTGCACGAAATCTGCGGGGGTTGAAAATTGATCGATCAGGTCTCGTAGACTGCGAACAGAAGCTACCTTTGGGTAAAGCCGTTCAAACCGATTCAACCTTGGGACGACGAAAGCGTCATATCGTCTGTTGAGAGAAAGCACGCAATCAATAACACGAAGGGCAGGAGCCCGGAACCAAGCTCTGTCGTTAGATGATTTGGTTGCGGGAAAGTCACGCTTCAAAGCCCCTGCTAACCGCTCAACATCTCTATTCTTTATTCCGATGGTCCTTACAAGACTCGACGATCGGCCTCTGGTTGCAGGGCCATTTTGATTTCGAGTTGTAGAGGATCGACTGCTGGCTTTTCGATTGCCCGGTTCGTTTCCAGATCGCCACTTTCCGGTATTGACAATTCTCACGAGACGGAGAGTGGCACCTGGTTCACATTCGAAATCGAGTATTGCTCCTTCAGCAAGATCAAGCCCGAGGAACACCTGCGTGCACGTGAACGTGATCCCAGAATTTTGACTAAGACGTGTGTGGAGATACGGTGGGTTGCGGCCGCTGGAATTGATTGTGCCGTGCCACCGCTTCCCATTTAGATTGAGTGAGATCCCAGCACGAGCGCCCTGGGGGAGCGCGCTGCGATCTTTTGCGTTGAAACTTAATTCAAGTGTTGGTTGCGCCCGTCTCGGCTGAATATCACGAACTCGCCCCTGAATTACCATCGTTCTACTCCTTCGTTTTACGTAAGCATATACATGATCGCTCCTCCACTGCAGCGGTGAACCTTATCTACTCAGGCTAACGCCCATGCTCACAGGTGAGGGCCGCTTTTTGGCCCGAATCCTTGTGAAGCATGATGTTATACGTTATCGATTGATCACCTCTGCTGGATCTATTACGTACTCCTTGGCAATGGAGTCTCTAATAGTTTCCACTACGCTGACTATCGTTTCTGGATACGTGTTATTTTTGGGGTTATTTATCCAGTAAAGAAAATCATCAGCGTGTTTGCCGATCACGCTATTGAGCTGCAACATTATCTCAGAATGACGCAATGGCCTTTGAAGTTTTTTATCCCAAATATGTCCTGCAACTTTATTCCTGAAATCCCGCACCCCTCTCCTGCGAATCTCAGCATTCAAGTTTTTTAGAACTTCACGGTGATTTTCCGGAACTAATCTATGATATCGTTTATAGAATTCTATAAGTTTGCAAAACGAAAGCGCGAGATGCGAAAAGCACATTTTTTGCACAGCGCTCAACTGTTCTTCACTAAATCCACCTTGAATCAACCGCTGCCGGTAGTCGATAAAAACGTTTGTTCCGGCAATCAGGTCACCGATCAAGTCGTTTAAAACATCAAGCGCATCAATTGCGGTTATGCGATCTTCGCTCATTATGTGCTCCGTGACGTATAACGTCAAAATCAGCGGCGGGGCTTTTTCCGTCCGCTGCATTTTTTTGTTATACGGACTTTTCATATTAACTAATCATCCTTTTTTTCAAACAACTCTATTTGTTTGGGCAGATTAACTTGACGAAATTCTAGCACTTCCTTTATTTTATAACGGTTTTTAATCTTTCCAGCAGGTGTCGTAACCTGGGTTATTTCAAGCCTAACCCGATATATATCGTCTACTGATGTCCCACCTCGTTCAATGGCTTTCTTTGCTATTTCGGTTTCTGATAAATCCATATATTCATGCTTACCACCATATTCAAATCGCCAGATAGATACATCAGCATCATATACGGGCGAATAGACTTTAACCAATGCAATAATTTCTTGAGGTTCCTCCACCGTTTCTTCCATTAAATCAACAGCTATAGACATAATATCGAGGGCTTCGTTTTTAGACACCTCCTCGGTTACTTTCTCCTTATATTCAAATTCAAGGGTATCATAACCTTCTTCCGTGAGAGGCTTAACGATATTTTGTGTGTTTTTTATAGCCTTAACATCATTGTAAAGCTCCATAGTTTGCGGATATGCAATAATTACATTGTTGTCTCCGACGACTTTAATTTCCACTACATTTTTTCCGTCTTGTTTAACCAGAGTTTGGCTCTCAACCTTTCTCCCTTTAAGCCACTTTAACAACCTAAGTAAACCAAGTGCTGCGGGTGATCCCACAGTAATTATCCCAATCCACTCTAATAACTGTTTTGCGTTTTTAACATCATCAGTCTTAATAAGACTTATCGCCATATCATAGATTTTTTGAACCAACTCAAAGGAAAATTCAAAACAACTATGCTCCGCATCTACGCTAACAAGAACTTTAACTGAAGCACGCTCGCCATTAAATTTTTTATTTGCAAGGCTACAAAGGTCTCCAAGAGACAAAAGGGCGGGAGCTAAATGATTTACATCAATGGCATGATTGGCAAGAACAGGCCCATTATAGCGTATGCGTATTACATCTTTTGACATAAGATACCTCTTTTCTTCTTAAGTATAACGGCGCGGCTCACAGGCAGCGAGTGTAACGAGCGGTCCTCGTGCAGCCGCATGTTAAACCTTTATAACCTGGTTTGAACAGCTTTGATGCACCCACGGACAATAATGTTTCGGACGTCCCTCAGTCTCAAATTTGCGGTGACATTCGGGTTAGTATTTAGAATGGGCGTTTTGCCATCGTGGAAATAAAAACCTATATAGTTTCCTTCGTGAACAACGTCACATCTAATGTCGTAAAGCAGCTCGACGGCCCGATCGAAACCCAGCGGCCGCTGTAGCTTATCGTCATTATTAATAAAGCCATCCCCAAGGATGTCTTTGTCAGCCTGGGAAAGAAACCTTTCGAAGAACCTCCTGACATAGGCTCTCGATTTACCATCCCCAAGGTAACCATCCTGGAGTTTGGAAATGTTTTCTGAACACATGATCAGGAAGAGGACATGAAGTGATTCATCGTAAGTGCGGATTTCCAAAACCTGATCAGCCAAAGAGATTAGTCTCTGCGTCTGGTGCATGAGAATCTTTGCTGTGTTCGCAGGTGGGGACTGCCTTTCGCACTCCTTTACAAATCGAACAGCTTCAGGTTCAGCATCGAAGTGAGGTCTAAAGAAATCCAAACAGTCGTTCATGGCTTCCATTCTCCTTTGGTTTAACGCCTGTTTAACCTGCGTTTTTAGAGTGTAGAGAGCGAAGCGAACGGAGCGGCGAAAAACGTCAGGTTGAAACTTTTGTTAGCCTTTATTTTTAGTTGTGAGCAATAAAGCCAATTTATCTTTGTCTAAATACCTTAACTGAGATGCGGCATCATAGCATTCCCGTGCATGTTGTATAGAAAGATCAGCCTCCTCTTTTTTGAACAAATCTTTTGCCGATGCAAGATATCCGGCCTCAAAACCATATTTGGCGGTTATGTAGAAATGTGACCAAAAGTTTACCAAAAACAGAAGCCTTGGAAGGTTAATAGAATGATTAAGGTATTGTTTTTCAAGTTTACCAATGAGTCTTTTCTTTTGGATTTGCTCTGCAATATTGATGAATTGTTTTTTATCTTGATTCCAGCCATGGCTAGGTGAGAAGGTAATATGGAGTATTGAAAGAACTGATTTAACTGATAATTCAATGCATTCCTGTGCTGCTTGTATAGCTTCAGAGTAGTGAACGTAGGACTTTGAATGTTGTTGTGCTACATGCAATTGATTTGAGGCTTTGTCAATCCAACCCTCTATCAATCTACGCTTATCATTGTTCATTTCATTTTATCTTTCATGTAATTGTCCTTCATTATAAATCCCAATTCGTAGGCTAACGCTCGGCATAAGGCGCGGTGGCTTTTTGCCGTCGCCCTTAATGCCGTTGTTATGAGCTGGCACCTTTCACTTTATCTGCAAGGGTTGGTTTTTCCTTTTTAACATAATCCCAAAAGTGCCTGTAAAGTGGGCTATATAGCTTATATTTTACAATAATTTCCTCTAAACTCATATTGTCTAAGGGGTCTGAGCGACCTTCTTTCCATACTGAGAAAGAATAGACCACGGCAGCTGATCTAATATCAATCGTTTCTTCCTCCATTTCATCTGGATTGATACTTCTGAAGAAATTGCTATTCTCGATATGTGCAAGCAAGTTGTATATTTTATCTCGCCAGTATTCTTCATGCTCTTCGCAAATTGTTTTGTATAACTTTGTCTTGATGGATAACTGAAGCTCACGAAATCGTGCGATATGTCTTGCTGCCGTCAGCCACCGCAACCTAATATTTGTAGGGGGACCATTTCCATCGGATGAAAGAGATTTAAATGCAAGCTCAAGGGAGAGTTTTAATTGCTCAACAAGCTCTTTGTCGTTATTATATTGCCTGTCTTTAAAATTTTTCCGCCAAGTAACTGCCAATGTGATGAATGACAAAACAAATGCCGCGAGTGCAAGCCAATTGTCTTGGAAATAATTGAGGGCCTTACAAATTCCCTCCCAGATTATTTCAATCTTATCTATTTTCATATATCTTGCTCATAACGCCCCGCTTAACCCGCCGAGCGGTAGCGAGGTCGGTTGTTAAAGCGGTTGTTAGAAGCCGATCAGATATTTTCTGACAAGAGTTGCTAACAGCCCAAACAAAAAAACACCTGCTAATCCATTTAAAATCCACTTAACAAAAGAGGATATCTGCCTATTTCTATTGGTATCTAATACTGAATAGGGATTTACGATTTTCAAACAATAATATAGTAAAACTATAAATATTATAAAAAAACCGATTAGTGTTCCTATGCTTATATTATTGTTTATTAGATCTGGAGTTGTCCAGCCTATGGCTAGGCCCAATAGGGCCGGCAATAAATAGGGTAGCCAGGAATGAAATATGAAATTAAGATTCTTGTGCTCATTTAATCGAGATTCAAGTGTATTTGCGATTCCGATAGCTTTTTCTTTTGCGGAATTATCAACAACTTGAACTCTTAAATATGAATATGCTGATTCCCTGCTAAAGCTCACTGCTATACGAAAGTCATTGTGATAGTCGTGAACGTCGAGGTTAATTCGTTTTGCTTCATTAGGCAGGGAAGAGCGGTGATAATTCTCAAATGAATCAATGCCCTCTTCACCGAATTTGTCATAAATAGTGACCGTATATTTTATTTGGCTATCTTCTTTACGCTGACTTTCGCCCTGATCCAATAGATATTTTTCAATCTCCTGCAAAAGGGTAAGAGAAACAAAGGTCGACTTTATCCGTTTATCAAGCTCATATGCTGACATCAATATTCCTTTTTATGCTTCTAACGATTGAACTGTGCCGCCCGGCTTTTTGGGTCGGCACCAGTGATGGGTTATATGTTTAATTGTCTGACTTTCTCCGATCATTTATAAGAACTTTTAACTTATCATATAGATCAGTTATTGTTTTTTCTTTATCAATAGCGAACAAGTCGCAAGTAGCCTTGAGTGCTACAAGCATAAACTCGATATTAGCCGAAAGCACAATTTCTAAATAGTCTGTATCAGGTCCCCAATTAAATTTCTTTATTTCATTATTTTCATCTAAGACTAAATATCTTTCTAAATCCCTTACATTCGTGTGAACTGGATCGCATAAAACAGTATATGCCGATAAATAAATATCGTGTTGTTCTGCTTTCATAGCCCACTGTTCCACGCTAAGAGGTTTAATGCCCTTCTCTTCTATATCTTTTTTCAGTTCTTGTTCGAGCGTTTGAATTTCTGGCTCTTTTGCCCCTGAAGGTAAACCGCTTTTTAGCCTTCTAAGTTTATTTAATTGCTTCAACCTTTTCTTTTGATCGGCTTGTATATAAAAATCATAAAGCTCGACATTCTTTGATAATGCACACAACGTGAACATTGCTTCAAGAATGGAACGTAAAATCATTTTCGCTTGAGGTATCATTCCCCGTTCGGCTAGGATTACAACCCCTTGGAAAGAACTTTTAATTCTCATGTAAAGCGTAGCTATAAGAATTTCTTGTGCCTCACGGCTGTGAGCGTCTATTTCAAAGAGAGTTTTGTGACACAACTTATTTATTTCATCACAAAGATTAAATAGATCTGAATATTCTGAACGGATGTCAGAAATATATGAACTAATTTCCTTACCTAAAAAACCGTTTTCGGTTATGGGAGACATTGCATCAACTCACTTTTTACATATAACGGTTGAGCTCACGGGATTTTGCGAAGCGCAGCGTAGCAAAATTCCGGTGCAGCGATTTGTTAGGCGATAGCTTGAATTGTAAACAAAACATTATGGGGCAAGCTCCTCGATACATGGCAAACCATTATTTGTAATACATTTCAGAATGAGACTTTTAAGTAATAATGCTGATTCTTCTACGCTTTTATTTGTTTCACCCTTTATTGTTGAGCCATGTACAGCTGCGGAACGCTGCTTATACAGTTTTTTAATATTAGAAAATGTGGCTTTCACTTCGTCAATTTCAGTATGTAAAAATCTTGCAGAGTATAAACTTAAACGAAATACTAACTCGCTCTCGATTTTAAACAAACCCTCTATACCTGACCATAATAATGCAAGCCTTGCTCTAGGATGAGAATGCCAACGATATGTGGCTAGAGAGTGCACTGCATTCTGGAATTCTTTTTTATCGAGAAGGCTTCGCGCTGTATTGAAATTGTTCTCTATCCAGTTTTCTTCCTCATTATTTAATATATAAACTGATTCTACCAAGCCTCGTAAATAATAATTTGTAATTGAAAATTCACATTCCTGATTGAATGCTTCAGCTGGCTGATTGCACTGAAAATTACAAATTGCTTCGCAATCGTGAAGTGCACTTAGTAATACAGCATCCCATAGTGAATTCCATGCGATAGTTGCGAGAGTTTTAGGGTCATCGGCGGTGATGCGAAGCTGACTAGCTACCTGCCTTAAGAATATAGTGGTTACGCCAATATCTACTTCGCTTTTAGAGATTTTAATAATGTCATCTGGATTTGGCGAACACTTAGCAGGCAAAAGTTCAGTATTATTTCCTAGTTGCAGCTCTCTATTTACGCCAATACCGTTTAAATAGAGATACGTTGCTTTTCCGTGGCCAGATATTTTCATTTTATCTTTATTCGCCTAACCATTGATTGACAGGCAAATCTGCCTTGATATAATGATATTTAACATATTTCCGAGCATATTTGCCTTGCCCCGTTATCTTCGGTTATGTTGTTGTAATTGATAAGAGTATCATATGTCAACATCTAAGAACAGGAAGCTGCTTGATGAAGTACGGGATGTGATGCGGCTGCATCACTACTCGATT
>CAZJGS010000117.1:0-7841 GCA_964545735.1 uncultured Spirochaetaceae bacterium | reverse complement strand
ACTATGTAAGTAACGTAAAAATCGAATACACAATCAAATAATAAACCTAAAATATAACAAACTCCTTTTAAAAAGCAGCTCAATACCAGCTGCTTTTTTTATTCTGTACAAATTAATAAATAAAAAAAGGATATTATTATTTCGCCTATATCTAGATAGTCAAAACTAACTTAAATAATCTTATTGTGTTATTGGTGTTCAACCCATAAAATATTCTTCTAAATTATTTTAAGTATATTATGACTCAATTTTGATATTTCAGACTTTTTCAATTCTCTATGTTTCTGCTAAGAGACTAAAAAGAGCTTTGCAGATCTGCAAAGCTCCAACTATGTATTTATAAATAATTTTTATTTGAAGAGGTGTTCTTCAACAAAATTATATTTTACCAATTCACAAACTCTTCTTATTTCATCAAAACAGGCCTCATCAAATAATGAATTAAAATCTTTGGTGTAGTTAATTAAAAAATGAGCAACAAATGAACTCATTTGTAAATCAAAATTTTTATAAGCTGCGGCTAATTTAGAAGCATTATCACTCCATTCTTTGATATTTGCTCTTTTAAAAATTTCTCCTTGAAAACAATCAACTTTAAGCTCTTTAAGGCTACTTAAACTGTCAATATAATCATCAACACTAAAGTCTGTAGTATACTTAGAAAAGATAAAAGATGGAGAAACACCAATCATATCAACCTCATTAATCAAAATTCTGTATTCAAAATTTAATTTATAGTAAAATGAAATTACTCTACTGTCAACAAAAAAAATATAATTTTCTTTAATTTATTTAATTGATATGGTAATATTAAATAAAATTTTAAATACAAGAGTAACAAATGAATGAAGACTACAATACAATAGTTTTTGATGACCTGGGAACAAAAGCCTACAAAAAACTGAAAGAAATGATTATTTCAGGGGAATTAAAACCAGGTCAAAAACTAAATCAAGTACAATTAGCAGATCAATTGGGTATAAGCAGAACACCTCTTTTGCAAGCAATGAATAGACTTACAAGTGAAAAATTGACAGAAACAATTCCTAGACGAGGAACTAGAGTCCGATTATTTACCGATGAAGATTTATTATCTATTTTTGAAATTAGAGGTAGACTTGAGCCTTATATTTGCGAATTAGCCTCAAAAAAGATTACTTTAGAGGGTATAAACGCGATAAAAGAAAATATTAAGAAAATGCAAATTGCTATAGATAACAATGATGAGACTATGTTTAAGAAGCTAGATAACCAATTTCACACTCTAATAATTGAAAGCTCCGAGAATTTCTTTATCTCTGAAATATTACAAAAATATGTACCTCTGATGCATAGTGTAAATTTATTAAAACCAATGGATAAATCAATTCAAGATCATAAAAATATATTAGAATCTCTAATTGATGGGGATACTTTAAGTGTCTCTCAATTAATGTATTATCACATTTATGGTTCAACTAAAAATAAGCTTTTACAAATATTAGAGCAAAGAGGTTAAAATGGAAACAAAACTAGAAAATAGATCTGTAAAAGACTATATTTATGACCGAATAAAACAACTACTTGAAAACAATGAATTTGTTGTTGGAGAAAAAATTAACAAAAATGATTTAGCTTCAAAGTTCAACATTAGTCTTACTCCAATCAATGATGCCTTAAACAGGCTTGTGGGAGAAAACTATCTTGTTCAATACCCTAGAAAAGGCTTTTTTGTAAAAGAATTTTCACCAAAAGAGCTATGTGACTTGTTTGAAATAAGAGCTGGACTAGAGGGTATTGCTGTCCGTCTTTGCTGCGAAAGAGCATCCGATGAAGATTTAAATGAACTGATTCATAGTTTTGATATATTTGAAAACAACATGCAAGATAGCATGATAAAACAATACACTCGTATTGATAAAGATTTTCATCAAAAAATAATTTTCTTAGCTCATAACCCCTTAATTTCTCAAGTGAGAAATTCTCTGGGATTTTTAAATAGAACTTACCAAAAAGGACTAATAAAACCTATGAAAGATTCTCTACTAGAACATAATGAAATAATAGCAGGCTTAAAGCTAAGAGATGGTAAAAAAGCTCAAATAGCTATGGAAATACATTTACTCGGTTCTAGAGATAGAATATTAAATTTGCTCAAAAAATCAAACTAAAAAATACTTTTACCCAATTAAGGGGGATTGTCCCCTATTTTTTATTATTTTGCTTTTTAAATACAAAAATCAATTTTAATTTTTGTGACTAAAAAAGTTTTTCAAAATAAAACTTGACAATTGTGTAATCCTAATAATAAGATATTGTATACAAAATTGAAAAATAATAAATTTTATTAGCTCTATTAATGGTATCCCTTACTTTTGGATCCGTTTTTGCTCAAGCTCAACAAGAATATCCTTCTAGAGATATTACTGATATCGTAGTATGGAGTGCTGGTGGCGGAACAGATTCATGTAACCGTATCATCATGGAAGAAATGGGATCAGTTCTTGGTGTAAACATTAATGTTAATAACGTTACTGGTGGTAAAGCCGGAATGATTGGTATGACTGAAGCTTATAACAAACCAGCTGATGGATATACTCTTTGTGGTTTATCAGAATCAAATGTAACTGCTGCTGTATATGGTTAGCCTCAAACAATGAATGTATGGGATTTCTTTATTGTAGGTGGATCTCCTGATATTCTTTCTGTAACTCCAGATAGTCCTTACACTACACTAGAAGAATTAGTATCAGCTTCAAAAGCTAGACCTAATAAAATTAAAGCTGGTGCTAGTGGACCTGGTTCTATTCACCATCTAAACCTATTAGCTTTCATGTCAGGTTCAGGTGCTGAATTAGCATTTATTCCTTATGATGGTTCTGCTGGTTCTCAAAATGCTGCTATGACAGGTGAAATCACTGTTGTTATCACATCTGTTGCAGAACAAGCTGAAATGATTAAAGCTGGTAAATTAAGACCTTTAGCTATGATGACACCTGATGCTTATACTCTAAAAGCTATAAACATTCCGTCCTCATTTGATAGCTATTCAGAATTATCAAACTACTTACCTTTAGGCCAACAAATTGGTTTTGCTGTAAGAGCTGATACTCCTGAAGCTATTAAAACCACCTTACATGATGCTTTCAAAGAAGCAATGAAATCAGATGCTGTTATAGCATTTGGTGCACAACATTACTATAACTTAAGTAGTAAATGTGGAGATGAAGCTAATGAAATATTTGCAAACTTAGAATCAAAATTCTCTTGGACTTTGAGTGATTTAGGTGCAGCTGAAGTAGATCCAGCTACACTAGGAATTGCTAGAAAATAATTTTTAATTAAACTTAAAATACCCGCTGAGGTAATGCTCAGTGGGGTTTTTCAAGGAAATAGATATGGATCAGAATGACAAAAACAAAGATATGAGAGGTGCTGATATAGTAATTAGCATTATCTTTTTAATTTTAGGAATTTTCATATTAATTGGAGCATCCCAAATGCCATTAACCGATTCATACGGTGGCGTTGACAGTGTTTGGTATGTATCACCGGCATTAATGCCAATTATTATCGGAATTGCTATTATATTACTTTCAATAAGTATTCTTTCTTTTGCTCTAAAACAAGGTGGTATGAAATTATTAAAAGAAAGTATTGCTGAAAGAAAAAAAGATATATTATTTAATGAATCAATGATAAGAATGCTTGCAACTTTAATCCCTCTTTTTTGGTTGGTCTTTGTTCATTTAAGAATGCTAGATTTTTGTATTGCAGTTGCACTATATTTAACTTTTACAATTAGTGTTTTCTATTTTGAAGACTCCAAAATTTTGAAAGAAACTTTAAAGTTTTATTGTATTTTAATGATAATAAATCTACTATTTAGAGTTACAACTCTGAATATTATACTAGATGGATTCTTTGTATTTACCACTGATATACTTGCTACAATCGAACTTATTGTATTAATTTTCTACATCAAAAAGAAAGTTAAAGCTAGCGATGTGAAAAATGATTTAATTAAAAAATATCATCAGGCTCTTAGCGTTTCGCTAATTACCCCAATTGCTGTTGCTGCAATTTTCCGTTTTGCACTTAGAATTCCTATGCCAAAAGAAGGATTCATAATGAATTTCATGTATTTAATATATTATGCAATAAAATAAGAGAGAAGATAAAAAATGAACGTATTAAATCAATTTTCGATTTTCTTCGCCCAAATCGGATCAATTCTTACTAGCCCAGTCCAGCTTTTATTATTATTTGGTTGTACATTTTTGGGTATTATTTTTGGGGCGCTACCTGGCTTAACTGCAACACTAGGGGTTGCACTATTAACAACATTAACCTACGGAATGGATCTAAACGTTGCAATGGTTGCCTTAATGGCAATTTACGTTGGTGCTGTATATGGCGGATCTTTTTCAGCTATTACACTTAACATTCCTGGCACTGCCGCTTCAGCTGCTACTGCTATGGAAGGTTATCCAATGGCAAAAAAAGGATTAGCTGGAAAAGCATTAGGTTTAACAACTACTGCATCAGCAATAGGAACAGTAATTTCCATTTTCTTCGTAGTAATATTTATTCCTGTAATTTCTAAGCTCGCACTTCAATTTACTTCAGTCGAATACTTTCTACTAGCTTTCTTTGGTATTTTGATCAGTGGTAGTATTTCTTGCCCTGATACAGTTCAAAAAGGTTGGTTAGCTGGATTCTTTGGTTTATTCCTTGCTATGGTTGGGACTGATAGCCTTCAAGTATATCCTAGATTTACTTTAGGTTCTTATGCTTTAGAAGGTGGGATTGAAACAGTCCCTGTATTAATTGGTGCTTTTGGAATACCTCAAATTATTCAAGTATTAAAAGAGCAACAACAACCCCCTAAAGCTACAAAACTAGATAAAATAATTCCTTCTTGGAGATCTATTGGATCTAAATTTAAGCATATTGTAAGATCTGCTTTAATTGGTGTAGGAATTGGAGCTGTTCCTGGTATTGGTGAAGATATTGCCGCTTGGGTTTCCTACGGAACTGCAAAAGGTACATCTAAAACCCCAGAGCTATATGGAACCGGTTGTGAAGAAGGCATTATTGCTACAGAAGTTGCAAATAATGCATGTATTGGTGGGGCAATGATTCCATTATTATCTATGGGTATTCCAGGATCTCCTCCAGCTGCAATGCTTTTAGGGGCGCTATTACTTCATGGAGTTTCTCCTGGACCTATGCTACAAATTGATAGACCTGGTTTTATTACTGAAATTGCAGCTATTCTTTTACTTGCATCCTTTGCAATGTGGTTCTGTGGTATTTTCTTAGCTCCAAAAGTTGTAAAAATATTACAAGTTCCACCAGCATTATTTATGCCAGTTGTTGGGATTCTTTGTATTATTGGCTCTTACGCTTTGGGTTTAAAAATATTTAACCTATATCTAATGATTCCAATGGGTGTTATTACTTATTACCTTGTTAAATTTGGATTCCCTGTACCGCCTCTTGTTATAGGGGTCATACTAGGAAAAATGGCTGATGCAAACTTAAGAAGAGGTCTTATGATATCAGAGGGTTCACTAAAACCTTTCTTTACAAGACCTGTAGCTTTAATTCTATTAATTGTAATCGTTGCTACTTTCTTAACCAATACTGCTCTCTATAAAAATTTAAAGGCAAAAAGAAAAGCCAAGCGATTGTAAATCTATAAATTAGGGATTTCAACATCCCTAATTATTTATAGCTTATATGCTAATATTTTCATACACTAGGCTTTGATAGTGAAATAACAAAAGTACTAGTTATTATGGCAATTGGAGCGGGTTCTATGACAGCCTCTCATACAAATGATTCTTACTTCTAGGTATTATCATAATTTAGTGATATGAATACAAAACAAGCTTACAAATGTCAAACTGGTGTAACAATTGTTAAGGGATTTAAAACAATTACAATTGTCTTAATTATCTCACTTTTCGTATAATAAAAAACTCCGTATCTAATTAAAAAAACATCCATAAGTTGATATCGTTCGACTTGCGGATGTTTGTTATAACAAATCATATATTTAATCTTTACTATAACTTATTATTGGGTTATTTTGAAGATAATCATGAAAACTAACACTAAACTTATGACTTCTGGATCTATAAGTAAAAATATATTATCCTTTGCTTTTCCTATCTTTTTAGGAAACTTATTTCAACAATTATATATGATAGTTGATACCGTCGTCCTTGGCAGATATGTGGGGAAAGAAGCCTTAGCGGCCATTACCTCTTGTGGTCCTCTTTTGTTTTTACTAGTTGGACTTTTTGCAGGAATATTCATTGGTGTTGGTGTTGTAATTTCAAAATTATTTGGAGCCAAAGACACTGAAAAAGTAAAAGCTGCTGTTCATACAACTGTAGCCTTTGCTTTAATTAGTAGTGTAATTTTAACCGTTCTTGGTTATTTTTTAGCTCCAAAAATACTCATATTAATGAAAACTCCACCTTCTGTTTTAGATGATGCAACATCCTACATTCAAATATATTTTCTAGGAATAACTGCCCTTGTTTTATTTAACAGTGCTAGTGGTATTTTACAAGCTATGGGAGATAGCAAAAGACCCTTATATTTTCTTATAGTTGCCTCCCTATCTAATATAATACTTGATTTGGTATTTGTTATTTATTTTAATTTAGGAACTAAAGGTGTTGCATTAGCTACAGTTATTAGCCAAGGTATTAGCGCTATTTTAGCTTATAGAATATTATTAACTACTGATGATATTTATAGAGTCAAGATCAAGGATATTAAATTAGATTTACCCTTACTAAAGCAATTCTTGATAGTTGGGATTCCTTCTGGAATTCAAAATTCAGTTATATCAATAGCAAATGTATTTGTTCAATCAAGTATAAATCTTTTTGGACCAATAGCTATGGCAGGGAGTGGTTCTATGATGAGAATTCAAGGCTTTGCATTTATTCCAGTCACTAGCTTTGCTATGGCAATGACGACTTTTACTAGTCAAAATATTGGGGCCGGTGAATATTTACGTGTTAAAAAAGGAACTAAATTTGGTTTATTATCTGCAATTATATTGGCTCAAGCTATAGGAATATTAATTTATTTCTATTCCCCTCAATTGATGTTAATATTTACTGATGATCCTCAAGTAATAGAAATCGGAGTTTTAAAAGCTAGAATAATGGCATTCTTTTTCATGCAATTAGCTCTATCTCATACTATGGCAGGAATATTTAGAGGTGCAGGGAAATCAATAATCCCAATGTCTGTCATGCTATTATTCTGGTGTTTATTTAGAGTAAGTTATATAAAGGTTGCTTTAAATTTTGTTTATGATATTAGAATAGTATTTTCTGCATACCCAATTACTTGGACGCTCAGTGCTATTGTATTTATAATTTATTATTTTAAAGGCAATTGGCTTAATAAGACAAAACTAAAAAACCAATTATAAATATTAATCATCAGCTAATTCTAAAGAATTAATTACAGGTGGAAATAATTTACTAAAAATTATAAAGCAAAATAAGCTTACAATTAAAGAAATGATAATGGATTGTAAGCCCAATACACTAATTTTATAAATTTCTAAAACAATAAAAGAACCACAACCAAAAGTTAAGGATGCAATTGTTCCAGCAGCTGAAGATTTACTCCAATATAATCCAAATACATAAGGAATAAATGCACCAGCAGCTCTAAGAGAAAAAACAAATATTAAAACTATTATTATAGATCCTGAGTTAAACAAAGCTAATAAGTAGGCGATAATACCAAACATTATAATAGTTAATCTGGTTATTTTAACAACTTGATCATCATCTGCACCTTTATCGATGTGAATTTTATAA
>CAZJGS010000116.1:0-7971 GCA_964545735.1 uncultured Spirochaetaceae bacterium | reverse complement strand
TTGAAGTTGGCTATAATATTTTATTGTGCGTAAATAACTATGGACGAATTCAGGTCCAATAGAAACAAAAGTCTACCTCCCTCAAAGCCAAAAGTGGATAAACGCGTATACCAAAGAAGTGTTTGAAGGTGGAGTAGAGATAAGTGTTAAAGCTCCAGTAGATTAACTACCAACCTTTATTGTAGAAAACAATATAATTTTATAGTTAGTCGAGCTTTAACTATTGGAGATATTTATTCAGAAGATTTGTCAGAGGAAGATAACGATGTTAAATTTACTATCGAAACCTAGCAAAGTTAAATTGATTGCTAATAAGAACTATTTTTCATGAATAAAACAATATTAATTTTAAATAATGAAACCTTCAATGATAAAAAAGTATCAAGAAGTTTTTTTGTTTGCAATATATGAGCAATAACACTAAGTGATTAGTGTCAATAATTTGGTTGATTTCCTTGAAATTATAAGAGAACCAATTACTAATCATGATTTCGATTTTGAGCGTTAAAATATTCCCTTATACCTATTATTTAACTTTAACCTATAAAATGTGAACAATAATAAGCATGAGCTCTAAGTAGCTTTAATTCAAACATTGTAATTTAATCTTTATGTAATAAAGTTAGTTTTTAATTCTATAATTTTCTAAAGGATTAAGATGTTTTTATAGGTATCTTATTATAAATTTCTGCTGATTTGACCCGTAATAGTGATAAATTTAAGTTGCTAAAGGTATGTTGATGTGGTAGCATTATTTCAATCAGGAGAAAAAAATGGCTCAATTAGATAAGATTTCTGTTAAAGGTTTTAAATCTATAAGGGAACTTAAAGATTTTCCTTTATATGATCTAAATATTATTATTGGAGCTAATGGTTCAGGTAAAAGTAATTTTTTAGAAATTTTTAAATTTTTAAGGGCTACTATGCAAATGTCATTACCCGGATTTTTAGAAACAGATTTAAAAAAATATGTTCAAGATTTTGGTGGTGCCAATGATTTATTATTTTTTGGCCCTAATTATGTTTCAGATGAAATTTATTTTGAAATGTTTTTTGGACTGAATGGATATAGACTTGCTTTTAGACCTACTCAAGATGATTTATTACGAATTGATAGAGAATCAAATTATTTTCAAGGTAGTCATTATTCTGATTGGTCCAATTTTATTTCTTATCAAGATGGATATACTCCTGCTTTAATACAAGATAAAAATAATCCCGGGGAGACAGCGCCGCATTGTCCAAGTTACTATATTTATAATAAAATTGAAAAATGGGAGATGTATCACTTTCATGATACAGGAAGATTAGCTCCTGTTAAAAAACCTCAAAGTATTTTTGATAATGAAAATTTACGTTTTGATGGGTCAAACTTAGCAAGTTTTTTACTAAAATTAAAAGATAATAATAATTCAATTTATAAAGAAATAATAAATTCAATTCAATTAATTGCTCCGTATTTCGATGATTTTCCTTTAGTTCCAGATAAGAACGATAATGTTAGATTATTATGGAAGCAAAAGAAAATAGATAAACTATTTAAACCTCAAGTTTTGTCAGATGGAACTTTAAGATTTATATGTTTAGCTACAGTTTTGCTACAACCAATTCATCCTGAAACAATAATTATTGATGAACCTGAATTAGGACTTCATCCTCAAGCAATTGCTATTTTGGCGGAACTTATCAAAGCTAGATCTATAGATACTCAGTTGATTATTGCGACACAATCTCCTGATTTAATAAATTATTTTAAACCAGAAGATATTATAATTGTTGATAGAAAAGACAACCAATCAACTTTCGAGAGATTATCTGGTAATCACCTTGCAGACTGGTTAGAAGATTTTTCTTTAGGAGAATTATGGCAAAAAAATATACTTTCTGGCGGTCCAAAATATGAGTAATATTTATATTATTTGTGAGGGGCAGACAGAGCAATTGTTTGTGAGAGATGTTTTAGCTCCATATTTTTTAACGGTTAAAAATGAATGCTATTTGACTTCAGTTTTAATAGGAACTTCAAATCATAAAGGTGGAGATGTTAGGTTTTCTAGATTTGTTAATAACGTTAAAAATTTCAGAAATGTAGACTGTTATATTTCTTCACTATTAGATTTTTTTAGAATTGATAGTAATTGGCCAGGTATTGCTAAAATAAAATTACAAAAAAAGAATGGATGTACTTTAAGAAAAGAGGATATTTTAAAAATCTTAAATGAAAAAACTTTAGAAAAAGTTTGTTCTGAATGTAATATTAATCCAACAAAGTTTATTTCTAATTTTGTAATGCATGAATTTGAGGCCTTGTTGTTTTCTGATGTAGAAAAACTTACTAATAATATTTCTATTAATGGTAGTAGAACTAATTTTTCTGAAATTTTAAATAATTATAATAATGATCCAGAGTTAATAAATATGATTACAGCACCATCAAGAATTATTTTGAATGAGAAAAAAAATTATAAAAAAACAGTTGATGGATTAAGTATTGCTAAAGATATTGGAATTGATAAAATGAGACAGGAATGTTCTTGTTTTAATACCTGGATTGAACAATTGATAGCTTTAGAATAACTAACCAAATTCCAATCCAAGTTGTAACATGGTCAGCTTAAATTGGCGAATTTAATTTGAACTTGGCGATTGTTTTCCACTGTAGTATGAAGGGTGTTCTGAAAATTGGCTTATACTTACCCATGAATGAAACCTTGGAAAGTGTGCTTATTCTAAATAGTGTCTGTGAGTAGGTTTTCACTCTTTTGAGAAATATGTCACCTTATTGTATGTAATCTTGATAATCTTTATAAGTTCTACCTATATAGCACTTCTTTTCTACCTTTAATTTGTAATGATTGGTATTAATCCTCTTTTTATACCTTACAATACGGGGTAATTCTAAATTATCTATATTTAAAAGCTGTTGTTTTAGATATATGTATAGGGTTCTCTCAGATATAGGTATTTCATATTTATGAGTTTCATAAATATGATGAAAGGATTGCCCTTTCTTTAATAAAGGACAAACTAAATCATTAATAAACTGTAAATCAGCTTCACTAATGGCTATACCAGTTCTAGTTTCTCTTAGTACTTCATTATATTGCATATTAGCAAAAACGCTGTCGTACAGCCGTTTTTCTAGATTACAAGTAATCCTGGTACTGCATCCATTACAAACATATGGAGCCATTTCTCGCTTAGGACAAACCTCTTTTTCATAAAGTTCACAGTAATAAATGCATTTATCACAGAGGGAACATTTTTCTTTGATACGGTTAAGATCGTCACACAGATATTGTTGTTCACAGGTTTTCCTAAATTTACAGTCATTATAAAAATGACTCCATTTAGCTCCTTTTTTAACTAATTGCATATGAGTTCTAATTTCTCTTGAAATAGTAGAAGGGTGCTTATTTAGTTCCAAAGCGATTTGTTTTAAAGCCTTTCTAGTAAGTAATCCTCCTTGAATTTTATTTCTATCACGAAATGAAAGATGTTTGCTATTGTTCATTGCTTATTCTCCTTTTTGGATAATAACCAAAACACCAACACCTAAACTAATTAATGATAAACCTAAAAGTATTAAAAACAAGAAAGAAAAGACAAATTCATTATATTAGTTAAAAAAATATTTTGCACTACTAAATTAGACTGTATAGTTTGTAATACTTAATGCAATTAAAGAAATAATCAAAGTTGCGTTCACTTATTCAATTGAACAAACCTATATAGTGAAAGGTTTTAAAAATATTATTTTGACAAATGTCTAAAATCATAGTATTATTAGAAAAATCATTTTTTTAAAACATTAGGAGGTTTTATGAAAAAATTATTATTATTAGGCTTAATAAGTTGCTTCTTATTTACACCATTGTTTGCTCAAGGCAGCAAAGAAACTGTTGACGAAGCAAAAGAAGTTGTAATTTATGCAAGTGTTGATGAGGAAAACTCAGCAAAACTATTCAAAGCTTTTGAAGAAGAAACAGGTATTGTTGTAAAGTCTGTGCACCTTTCAAGTGGTCCAGCTCTAGCAAGAATTCAAGCTGAAAAAGAACGTGCTCAAGCTGATGTATGGTTTGGTGCTCCAAGTGAAAATCACATAACTGCAAAATCAGATGGATTAACAATCCCCTATAAGAGCCCAGAACTTGATGCCTTAGGATTAAATTTTAAAGATCCTGAAGGTTATTGGAGATGTATTTACATGAATCCATTATGTTTTGGTATTAATACTAAAGCATTAGAAAAAGCTGGTGCAACTATGCCTACATCTTGGGAAGATTTAACAAAACCAGAATACAAGGATTTAATTCAAGCTCCAACTCCACAAGCTAGTGGAACAGCAAAAGCTGAAGTTTATGGCCTATGTGAAATCATGGGAGAAGACGGTGCTATGAGTTATATGGCTAGATTAAATAGAAATATTCAAACCTATACATCCTCAGGTACAGGTCCTTCTAAGGGCGTTAACGTTGGGGACTGTGCAATAGGTATTCAATTTACTCCTGCTTTCTTCCAATTCATTAGTCAAGGATTACCTGTTGAGGTTGTATTCCCATCTGAAGGTATTCCAGCAGAAGCTCCAGCAGTTTCTATTTTAAAAGGTGCTAAGAACGTAAAGGCAGCTCAAATATTTATAGACTGGATGACTGGAGTAAAGGGTCAAAATGCATTATCTGAATTATCAACATATTTCTATCCTGTGCTTGCTACAGCTAAATTAGCTGAAGGTATGCCAGCATTTGATAGCTTAAAGATTATTCCTTATGATAAAGCCTATTACAGTGAAAATTCAGAAAGAATTATTACAAGATGGATAAATGAAGTTTTAACTTCAAAATAAATAAAATTAGAATTATTTAACTTATAAAGGCAAAAGGAAATACTTTTGCCTTTATTTAATGGAGTCACTATGAATGTACGAGAACTTAAAAATAATTTTAAAAGCACTCTTCTACTAAGAAAAGATCCAGTACTATTTGGTACTATAATTTTAATTATTATTTCTCTATTTCTATTTATATTATTCCCCTTAGCCAAAGTTTGTATAATTGCTTTCCAAAAAGATGGAAAATTTTCATTTTTGAATTTTCAAGAAGCTTTTGGGTTCTGGTATTATAGACAAGCCTTTGTTAATTCGATAGTAGTGGGATTATTAACAGCATTTATAGGAACCTTTATTGGATTCTTATTTGCTTATTCTATCATTAGAGCAAAAATACCTGGAAAGAAATTTTTTAACATTATTGCAACAATCCCCATTGTTAGTCCTCCTTTCATAGGAGCATTAGCAATAATAATGTTATTTGGTCGTAATGGATTTGTTTCATCGTTTTTATTAAAAATGAGTAATGCAAATATTTATGGATTTAAAGGTCTTTTACTGGCTCAGGTAATTACCTTTTTTCCTGTTAGTTATATTACTCTAAGAGGTGTATTAGAATCAATCTCACCTACACTAGAAGATGCAGCTATGGATTTAGGTGGTAATAGATTTACCATATTTATGAGAGTTACGCTTCCTTTAGCAATTCCTGGTATAGCAAGTTCTATATTAGTATTATTTGTAGAATCGTTAGCTGATTTTGGAAATCCAATGATTTTAGCAGGAAGTGAATTTCCTATATTATCTGTACAAGCGTTTTTAGAAATAACAGGTATGTATAATCTTGGAAAGGGTTCAGCCTTAGCTTTTGTACTATTAATCCCTTCTGTTTCTGCTTATTTTATCCAAAAATATTGGGTAAGTAAAAAACAATACATTACTATTACAGGTAAACCAACGGCATCCTCTAATAAAATTGTTAGTAATCGAGCTAGGAATATATTATTTGCAATATGCATTTTAATAGCCGCTCTAGTTTTATTAATTTATGGATCTATTATTTATGGAGCTTTCGCAATGAGTTGGGGAAATGATGCAACTCTAACGCTAAAACATTTTAAATATGTTTTTGAGGTTGGATTTGACTCACTAATTGATACCTTGATAATTGCAGGTATATCTACTCCAATAAGTGGTATACTTGGTATGTTAATAGCTTTCTTAATTGTCAGAAAGAAATTTATTGGAAGAAAATTTATTGGAGTTGTATCGATGCTAAGTTTTGCTGTTCCGGGTACTGTTATAGGTATTGGATATATATTAGCTTTTAATAATTCACCTTTTTATTTAACAGGTACACTTTTAATATTATTAATTAACTTTATCTTTAGATATATTCCGGTTGGAATACAAGGTGGAGTTGCTGTTTTAGGACAAATTGATCCTTCTATTGAAGAAGCTGCAGAAGATTTAGGAGCAGATAGTAATACTACATTTAGGAGAATTACATTACCTCTAATGGTACCAGCTTTCTTCTCTGGTTTGATATATGCATTTGTTAGGAGCATGACCGCTATAAGTGCAGCTATTTTCTTAGTTTCAGCAAACTGGAATTTAATGACAGTTCAAATTATGAGTCAAGTTGAAAGTGGCAGAATTGGCGCTGCTTCAGCATTTTCAGTAATTCTAGTTATTATTATTTTAATTTCTATGTTAATTATTAATACAATTCTAAAATTAAAATATCATACAAAAAGTTCATTACTATCAAATTAAGGATTTAAAATGAGTGTAAAATTAACAAACATAACAAAAATATTTAAAGATCAGGATGATTCAACAAAAGAGTTTAAGGTTGTTGATGATGTCAACATTAAAATATATGATGGAGAAATGGTTACTTTCTTAGGTCCTTCAGGATGTGGGAAAACTACTACTCTTCGAATGATAAGTGGTTTTGAAACTCCAACAGCTGGAAAAATTTACATTGATGGAGAATGTGTAAATGATATACCAGCCAACAAACGTAACTCTTCTATGGTATTCCAATCCTATGCAATATTTCCTCACTTAACAGTAAAAGAGAATATTGGATTTGGGCTTACTCTTAAAAAATATTCAAAAGTTAAAATAGCAGAAAGTGTAAAAGAAATCATGGATATAATGGGATTAGCTAATTTAGGGAATAGACAACCTAGTCAATTATCAGGAGGACAACAACAGAGAGTTGCTTTGGCTAGAGCAATCGTCAATAATCCTAAAGTCCTTTTGTTTGATGAGCCCTTATCAAATCTTGATGCAAAATTAAGAGAAAAGATGAGAATTGAAATTAGACGTATCCAAAAGAAATTTGGTATCACTAGTATCTATGTAACACATGATCAGGTTGAAGCTATGACAGTTAGTGATAGAATAATGATTATGGATAAAGGTGTTATAATGCAAATTGGAACCCCTTTTGAGGTTTACAGTAATCCAGACAATTACTTTGTTGCATCCTTCATTGGTAGAGCAAACTTTATACCATCAAAAATTATCTCAAAAACTGATTCGACTGTTGAGTTAAATGTTCAAGGTACTAAACAAATTTATAATTCGTTTGTTGAAAACCTAAATGAAAATGATGATGTTTTAATTGTAGTAAGACCTGAAGGGCTAGAACTTTCTAGTTCTAAAAAAATGTTATTTGAAGGAATAATTAAAAGTGCTGTATATCTTGGAGCAACAATGGAATATGAGATTCAGGTAGATGAACTTGAGGATGTTATTATTGCTGTATCTTACAACCCTAAAAAAGAGGGGTTCTTTGAAGAAGGTGATAAAATTAACCTAGGCTTTGATTCTAAGAGTACTCATGTTATAAAAACAAATTGACTAATATGCCACTGATTAAACTCAGTGGCAATTTTTATTATTAATAAAAAACCTAACATGCTTTGTTAATAATTCTTGAAGACTAAGTAGTAAATAAGAAGCGTAGACTACTTCCTAATTAGAAGATAATTCAATTATTGTGCTTTTGGATAAATTATTAGAAGGTCGAAAATGAAGAATATAACTTAATTGTTTATGAGATAAATAATTAAAATATTGGAGCTGATCGGACTCGAACCGACTACCTCTTGAATGCCATTCAAGCGCTC
>CAZJGS010000115.1:5165-8037 GCA_964545735.1 uncultured Spirochaetaceae bacterium | reverse complement strand
CCGTGGAAGAAGCGCGCTCCAGCGGTATGACGGAAATCTGTTCCTCTATTCCCTCAATGTCCAGGGCGCTTACTATTTTTATAAGTCTTTTTATGTTGGAAAGCAGGTCAGTTACGATAAGCATTCCCGTTGGGGGATAAGACAGGATAACGCTTGATTTGGATATCAGCGGCGCTAAAATCTTTTTCAGCTCATCAGGGCTTGCGTAGCTCAGCGAAATAATTTGCGTTACAACCTTGTCTTCCGGGTCTATCGCACTTTTCTTCAGACGGGTTTCAATGTTTTTTGTCCTTGCGTCTTTTGAAGGGACTATCTTTATGATATCTCCAGCCGGCACCACGGTGAATCCATGCACTTCCAGCACCGATTCAAACACCTTGTAGGCCTCCTGGACTGAGATCTTTTTCGGGGAGATTATCGTAACCTTTCCCTTAACCCCCCTATCGATCACGAAATTACTGCCCGTTAATTCGCTCATAAATTTGATGAATACCCGTATGTCAACATCGTCAAAATCTATGGTAACGAACCGTGACTCTTCTTTGCGTGGCTCGATTTTCTTCTTTGCCGGTATTTCCTTTTTTTCGATTTTTTTAACAGGGGAAATTAGAGGGGATTTTTTCTCCGGACTGACAGTTTCTTTGCCGGTTGTAACGATCTTTTCGTCACCCGTTACCCGAGCCCCCATTGTGTTTACGGGCGCCGCGAATGACGCGATGCACAGAATGACGACAGATAACAATAGGTATTTTTTTACTGATTTTATCATGCTAAAAGTATCTCGTTTTTTGTAGTTATTTTATCAGTTCACGGTTGTCGGTTTACTGTTCACGGTTTTCCCAATAAACTATTCAACTGATGAGGAATGACTGGCTTTCGCAGCCGGTAACTGGTAACTGCGAACCGTAAACATTTACTTCATCTTTGCTATTCAAAAGCTTTTCCAAACTCCGCCGATCCACGAACATTCTTCAGATCCTTATCATCTTTCGCCCAGTTTTTCACATTATTATTTATCGAGACAGCCATTTTCAGATAATAAAGGCTCTTTGAAATATTCCCCGACAGGGAGTAGAGGCATGCCAGGTTGTAGTATGGATCAACATAGTCGGGCTTCAGGTCTATGGCCTTCTTGAACATATCCGCGGCATCGTTGCTTTTCTTCCTGCCCATATAGATGACTCCGAGATTGTTCAGGGCAAAGGCATGCCCTGGTTCAATGCTCAGGACTTTCTGGTACCCCTCACCGGCCTTGTCCAGTTCGCCCTTCTGATACCAGTCCAAGGCTTCCTTGTATAAAATATCCGCATTTAACCTTATTTGCTCAGTCTTTTCGAAGGTGTCTGGTTTGGCCCCGTCCGTCTTAGATGCAATCATGCGAGTGTCCGGGTCCGGTTCACGCGCACCGACCCCCATTTTCTGCTGTGATGCTGGCGCCTCCTCAGCCACGGCATCTCCATTTTTGACGTGACCCTTTTCCCCGTCAAGTGTGTTGTTCCCGGACACAAAGAGGACGATCGCGGTAACAGATATCAATGCAACAGCCACACCGATTCCCCATGTAATCTTGAGCCTGGTAGTATTCCTGCGAGTTTCCGCAGGCGCTATGCGGCGGTAACGTTTATAGGTATCATCTTTTTCTTTTTGAGCCTTTTTAAGGGCCTTATCTATATGACTCATCCATGTCACTCAAAAAAATGTACATTCGAAAAAAAATCAAAGACCGCTTCTCTGCCCATGACGACTGTCAGCAATAGAAGGATAACCATAATCAGGGTAACGAGAAGCGCCCATTCCCCCATCCTTCGAGACTTTGTTTTATCTGTGAGATAGCTGCTGCCGATATCGGAAGCAGCCTTGCTGATAAGTTTCCTGCTGATGGCGCCGGAATCCGCGCTGTATGCGATGAGCAGCGCCCTGTCACAGATGGCATTTATGCGCCGGGGGATGCCTTTGGAATAGCTGTGGATCTTTCTGTAGGCCAGACGGGAAAACGGGGGGAATCCATTTTCTCCCCCGGCTACCGCCAACCTGTGTCGTATATAGTCTTCTTCCTGATCACGATTAAAAGGGGTTACGTTGTATTTTACTGTAATCCTCTCATTGAGTTGTTTCAGAGACGGTGATCTCAGAAGCTTTTCCAATTCGGGTTGTCCGATGAGCACTATCTGGAGCAGCTTTTCCCTTTCGGTTTCAAGGTTAGAAAGCATCCGGATCTGTTCCAGTACGCCACGGGAAAGGTTTTGGGCCTCATCAATAAGCAAGACCGCATTTCTCCCCTCGGAGAAGTTTTTCAGAAGAAATGCATTCAGGGCGTTGATATGGCGCTTTCTCGTGGGTCTTCCCCTCTCTAATTTGACTCCAAACTCTTGATTTATAGTTGCCAGAAGCTCCATCTCCGAGAGGGATGGGTTGAATATCAGCGCACTGTCGACCGAAGGATCCAGGACGGAAAGCAGCGTTCTGCAGATGGTGGTCTTGCCGGTTCCGATTCCTCCGGTAATTACAATAAACCCCTTCTTTTCATTTATGCCGTAGATCAGATGGTTTAACGCTTCACTGTGTTGGGTACTCAGAAAGAGATACCTGGGATCAGGAGTCAAATTGAATGGATTTTCTTTCAGTCCGAAATATGATGTATACATGAGTACCTGTTCGCGGTTTACGGTTCACAGTTTACGACAACCGGTAACTGGCAACCGATATCCGCAGTACCTGTTTACTGTTTACGGTTCACAGTTTACGGTTTACGACAACCGGCAACCGATAACTGGTAACCGGTAACCGCCAACCGCCAACTAGTTGAATATATATTTTAGTTCTTCCTGTTTGCCCCTTCTTTTGATGCTAAGGTTTATTGCAGAGCCGGATT
>CAZJGS010000115.1:2613-5065 GCA_964545735.1 uncultured Spirochaetaceae bacterium | reverse complement strand
AGTTCTTCCTGTTTGCCCCTTCTTTTGATGCTAAGGTTTATTGCAGAGCCGGATTTTAGCCCGTTATACAGTTTCAGCATCTCATCGGGGCTCTTAATAGGCTGGTCGTTAACGCTCTGTATGATATCGCCGTTTTGCATACCCATTTTCTGAAAAATGCTTTCGGGCTTTATTCTGCTTATTATGAATCCGTTCGTCTTTCCTGAAAAAAAGTAGGGTCGTATGCGAGCCTGGGTTAATATCTTTCCCATGTCGTTAAACGCGTTATCAATATCGGTTTTATTTACTTGTATTGTATTCTTTGTCCCTTTGCCATCAAGGTCAGAGACATGATTTTTGGCGGGGTCGCCTTCCTCCATCTTCAGTATCTCATCCCTGCCATCCACCCTCAGGACAACCATGCCTCTCATGATCCTCATGATAGTGGCGGCGGCGACTGCATCCCCCTCCCTGAAAAGTCCCTGCTTCTTTTTATCCTTTTCTTCGATGACGGCGAAGTCAAAGGCCCCGGCTCCGGAAACAGTTCCAAGAAGAGCCAGCCCCAGTTTTGTGGGTTCAAGATTATCGACATCAATCTGTGTTTTTTCACCTGCCTTATCAATCGAACCGAACAGATTTCTGTCTGAAATTACCCGGTAATCACTCAGAGACAATTTTTTCACAACCGTGCGCCTGGCGGTTTTCCCGGTGTATGTCGCTTCCGTCCGGAATCCGGAAAGTTTTGCCGCCACTGTCTTGTAAAAGATATCCACAGACATGTAGGACAGGGCTGTTATCGCCACAAGAATGATTATTGTACGGTAATTATTTGGCATAATATTAATTGTTTACAGTTGTCGGTTCACAGTTCACGGTTTTTTCAATGAACTATGCAACGACTGAAGCATTTTAGATATTGATTTCAATTCTTCAACTAATTCTTTCGCGTCTGAATCACAAAATATATTAACCCCATGATTTTCCTCTGCCTTCTGTTTTTGTAAGCTGTAAACCGTAAACTGGTAACGGTAAACCGCCCTTACTCAAACCCCGGTATTGGCTTGGCCACCGTTCCTTTCAGAGTAGTTGAAAATTTCCTATCGAGAGCAGGAATTTCTATATCGCCTTTTATGGCAAGCCTGCTTTGGATGATATCCCTTTTAAAAAACAGGTTTCCAGTAAAGGCGCCGCGGATCTGTTCACCCGCTATGTCCAACCCGATTATTTCAAGGGTTTGATTCTTAAGCTTCAGATCTGTCTTTGCCTTATCAAAGACCAGGGCGTCAAATCCGAACGTGCTCTTTAAGAGCTGTATGTTCCCGTCAAGGATTGTAAGCTTGGCGCTGCCCGTGCCGCTGATAACCTTGTCCCATTCCCCGTCATATAAAAGAGAACCGCTCAGCCTGCCATCAACCCGGCGGCCTGCTGCCGCTTTTATGAAGGAACACTTTCCGAGGCTGATGTTGTGAAATTCGTTCTGTATACTGACCGGGCCTTTGGTCGAAAAGCGGTTCTTGAAATGTATATCTGCCCGCATCTTTCCCTCGTATGCCTCCGCATACAGGAGTAGCGATAGTTTGCCGAAAAAGAGGCTCGATAATGCAGGTCGCACCTTTACGACATCGGCTCCGAGGACTGAATCCGGGTTGCCTTTAAAGCCGACTGAAAGGTTGCGAAGCCTTATCCCCGGGGGAAAAGAGGGCCTTACAGAATCAAACGAGAGTATAATATTCGGGTTACTCCCCGCGACAATCGATCTGATATACCTCCCGGCGCTGTCTGAAGGAAAGCGCAGATACAGGAAGGCAAGCGTAATCAGTATCCCGTATACCGTATATATAATCCATTTTCTTGTTTTCATGGCCGTAACGGTTATCAGTTACCGGTTACCGGTTACCGGTTCTCCGGTTTCCTGTCTCCTGTCTTTCTCCTAATCTTTTATGTATGTCATAAGTTGCATCAAAACGGTCAGATATTCCGGACTCCCCTTGCTCTGCTTTACGGAAATCCTCTTGATACTGACCAGATTTTCAGGCGACTCCACGAGATGCAGATACTCTACGAACTGCTTCAGTGTGATGTTCTCCAGCTTCATCTCCACAGAAGATTCACTGTATGGGCCATTGTCCGTTGATGTGGATGGTTTCATGTATTTTATGCTCGGTTTTACCCCGCTTCGCCCCGCCTGTTTTTCCAGAAAGGAAAACAGTGTGAAATCTTTCGACCTGAGGGCAAGACCCCTTCCGATATCTGTTGAATCCTCTTTGAGTGTCTCGTACTCCGAACTGAGAGAGACAAGCTCTTTCAGTGTCTTTTCTTTTGTCAGAATAGAATGTTTTGTTTTTTCTTTTGCTCCGAAAAAAGGAAACAGGATAAACTGGAAGATGATGAAAAGGGCAATCAGGGCAGCGCCCGCAGATACGTAATATCTCTCCCGCTTTGTCAGTTTAAACTTGAATTTTGTCCAAAAATC
>CAZJGS010000115.1:0-2513 GCA_964545735.1 uncultured Spirochaetaceae bacterium | reverse complement strand
TAGTCCGATTTGCCGAGACTGTTTTTTATGCTGTCAACGGTATTGAAATTGTCGGTCTCACCTTTGATCTTTACCGAGCCACTGTCGAACGTGAAACTCGTGATCAGAAAGTCCGTGGATTTCGGAACAAGCCGGGATATGTCCTTTATGATATCCAGTGTCCGTATCCTGAATCCACCACCATTCAGCCCCGAAGAAGAATTTCGGGCCCCCGCAATCGTGACCTTCAACTGTTGCACTGGATCGACTATCCTTGTGACCTCAGGGCAGCTCTTCTTGAAGACAGCCTTTATTTCCTGGTTGAGTCTGTTCAGACGCGCCCTGTCATAATGGTAGTCGATGTACAGATCAACCCCCAAGGTGCAGAGTATTACGAAGGCAATAGCCGCGACCCACTTAAAATCCTTCAGGAATTTTTCATATATTCTTTTTGGGCCGAAATCTCCACGGGCAAAATTAAACCCCGTCCCCTTTTTTGCTTCTCTGACTGCGAGGGCAAGGGCCTGATTCATCAGCTCGGGATTCCAGTCGTTTTTGACCTCTTTTTCCATTGTGATATCATCTGCCGCTGAGATATCGATCATCTCTATCGGGATAGAAAGGAAGGCTTCCATCTCTTTGTGGAGAGGGGGGTAGAGCGCCCCCCCGCCTGTAAGGAAAACCATTGAAGGCTCTTCCTTAATCTCGCCCTTTGAGCTGAGAAATTGCAGCGTTTTTTTGACTTCAGAGAAGAACTTTCCGCACACCGCCGTAATTTCTTCTGTGGTTCCATCCGTATCGCCTGTCCGCTTTCTCTCCTCGGCCTCCGAAAACTCGATCTTAAGAGCCTTTGCGATGGCTTTTGTTATCTTTTCTCCTCCAAAAGAAAAGTGCCTGATGTGAAGGACCCCGCTTTTATCGAAAATCACACCAGTTGTGTCCCCATTGCCGATATTGAGGAGAAGTCCGGATGTCGTGTCGGTATGGGTGGACAGAATCCTTGAGACCACGGGAACGGCATCTATGTCCAGTATCGATGCCTCTACGCCGCATTCTTTGAGGTGCTTGATCAGATCGCCTGCGGCGGATTTGGCAACCGAAGCCGAGAATATCTCCGACTGGTCTGTTTGATTTGTGATAACATAGTCTATCAGGACCTCATCCGCGGGGCAGGGGATAAGCGGTTCAAGTTCATAGGCGATGGTCTGGCTTATTTTCTTTTTATCTTTAAAGGGGAGCCGTATAGTGCGGAAGAAAAAGTCTTTTGAGGGAAGGGTGGTTATACAGACACTGTCTGTGAATATGTGACGTTCGAACAGTTGCTCTAGGGCACCCTGCACGCCGCCTTCCTCACTAATCTTCACCAGCGCTGTACGAACCACCTCATAGTCCCTGAGGCCGGCCCGTACCTGGACCGCCTTTATGCTGTCTTTCCCGATATCAAGGCCAAGGATTTTTTCCGGCATCAGTCAACCCTCCAGGACAGTATTCTTACCGTCCTGTTGTTGCTTTGTCTTTCGATTGTTCCGCTTACCCTCTTGCTGATATCATTCAGATAACCTGTTGAAGTGATCCTGAACGTAGTGCTTTTTGTGGTTATCAATGACGGGGTTATGGTAACGCCGTCCATACCCTGCACACTCTTGTACCATAACGAGTCGGAAAGGTTGTTCTCTTCATCTCTTCTGAATTCGTCCATATCAGATACCATTTCACCGGTAATGTCATCCGAGAGCGCCTTCAATATTAAACTCGGAGCGGTATTGATGTTTATCATTCCTTCGCTGTACAGAGTGAAATGCCCCGCAATACCGGGCATTTCGCCCGATCCGTAGTACAAATCTTTGGTAACACCCCTTATCATTAAAAGTTCTTCAATGCAATCCAGGGGGGCATTTTTGCATGCGTACGGCTTTTCCAGCCCTCCGTAGTACAGGTTTTCGGCGCCAAACCCGGTTATTTCATCATCTTCGTCTATCCAGTCTTTGATTGCGTCCACAATATCGCTGACCTGCTGTTCATCAAGATTGAATTCCGGCAGGCTCAGAAATCTCCTGAGGAGCTCTCTGTATTCTACAGCCTCCACAATCTTATTGATGGAAATTCGGCCGGATTCATCCTCAACATTCAGCCGGAAAGATTCACCATTAAAAAGGATTCCCGACTCGGCGGAAGCTGCTTCCAGTTTTGCCCAGTCTTCGTTCAGGGAATCGAAATTGTTGGTATCCTCTGTCAGAAGGGCTTCCCCCATGTAAAATCCGGATTTTGCCGCGTAAGTGGCCCTCATACCGTCGCCCAGGTTCGCGGCCTCGTATATTTCAGAGCGTGAGGAAATATTCAGTTGAAGCGTGACAGTGATAATGACGCTGATCATCAGTATCACCAGTATCAGCGCCACACCCCTTTCATTGAGGAGGATTTTCTTCATTTGTTGCCCTGCTGTACTGGCAGAAACACCTTTGTCATAAACCTGTAAGGTCTGTCTTTATCATCGGGATTCGTGAAATTCATCTGTATGGACACAACAGTCGGCG
>CAZJGS010000114.1:5778-8170 GCA_964545735.1 uncultured Spirochaetaceae bacterium | reverse complement strand
ATTTTTTATTTTGACACACAATGTATCAATGAAAATGCTAGATTTAACCGATATTGTTTGGGGTACCCATCGTGTGATGGCCACTTAGCACTCACATTTATATGCAATAATAAATGGTAATTAAGTTGGTTGTTATCGATTTAAACGCTGTTGAAATTTTTGTTAAAAGTAACAATTATCTGTTAATCAAATCGTTATTCAGGGCTAGTGAAGGGTTGATATAAGTTGATAAGAAAAGCTGCTCTTTTAATAAACATAAAAAAGAAGCTAGTGCATAATACAAAAGCTTCTATATTTTAACTATCTTGATTTATAGATTATCCCTTAAACTTAGGATATTCACTACAAAGAAGTCTGTAAGGCTTTTCATCTTCTTCAACTTTAGGGAATCTTCCAATAGGCTCTAAAAAGAAGTTATCATTAACATCATCATTACACATAGATACCTCTCCAATTAACACATCCCCAGATCCTTTTTCACTCATCTAAGTCATGATATTGGTAAGGCCAAATAGTAATACTCTCTCCTGGTTTTAAATAAACTTTAGTACCAGCTTTAGCACTATAGCTTCTTCCGTCTGTATTGATTAATACATCGCTCTCTGCAAGAGAATAACATTATAAACTAAGATGATAAGTGTTTCATCTTAGTTTATAATGCATTTACACTTAAAAGCATGGGACAATAATCGCAAATATTTGTCAGTTTAGTATTAAAAGTGACATTTATTTGCTTTATTAGAATAAGTAACATTGTTAAAAATAGGTAATTATATATTTTGCTGATTCAGTTAAGTGGATTTTATGCTAAATATTTGCAATAAAAAAAACTTTTTATTGTAATATTCGTAGAATGTGGTTATAATTTATTTAGTATTGCGGGATTTTCGCAATATTGGAGGAAATTATGTTATTAGAATTCCGAGCTAAAAATTACAAATCATTTAAAGATGAATTAGTGTTTTCATTAATACCTGCACCAAAACAAAGTGGTTTAGATTATAGTATTTTAACAAAAGAAATCAACAATAAAAAATATAAAGCAATTTGTTCCTCAGTTATTTATGGCCCTAATGCTTCTGGTAAAACTAATATTATTAGTGCTATGGATACTTTAAAATCAATAGTACTCAGAGGTCATATAAATAATGACTCTGATGCAAATAATCCTAATACTGCAGCTAATTCTTTGGAATTAATTCCTAATAATACTCTTAAGAAAGCTTCTCCAGTAAATTTTTATATAAAATTTATTGAAGATAATTATTTAATTGAGTATTTCTTAAAAATTGATTTAGGTAAATTCCTTGATGTTGCTTATGATAGAAAAATCATAGAAGAGAAATTATTAATAAATTCTAAAGTTATTTTTTCTAGAGAGAAAGATTTAAAAATTGGTCCAATGAAAGAAATTGAAGATTTATGGGTTAACTCTTTAGATAAACATTATGATGGGGCTTGTGCGATTGCAATGAATAATTTGGATCCTAAGGAATTATTTTTGATGAATGGCTTTAAGACAATGTTTAGTTCAAAGTTAGTAAATATCATAACAAAGTGGTTTGAGTCTAAATTTATTACTGTTTACAGAGCAGATTCCTTACAAGTAATAAAAAAATTTAATGAAAATATAGAAAAATCTAAATATGTTGAAAAAACTTTAAATGAAGCAGCTTCTAGTTTTGGAATAAATTCAAATGCTTTAGGGTTTTTTAAAGATGAGGAAAGTAATGAAGCTAAACTCTGTTCAATTTTTAAAGATCAAAAAATAGCACTTCCTGCTAATATTTTTGAATCCTCTGGAACCATTCGATTTGTAAATATGTTCCCACTGATTATTAATGCTTTAACAAATGGGGGTATATTGATAGTTGATGAATTTGATGCATCTATACATTCTAATGTCATAATGAATATTATAAATATTTTTCATAATGATGAAATAAATATAAATCAAGCTCAATTAATATTTAATACTCATAATCCTATATTTCTAAATAGTAATTTATTTAGGAGGGATGAGATAAAGTTTATTGAAAGAGATGAGAAATCTCATTGTAGTATTCATTATTCACTTTCAGATTTTGAGACCTCTAGTACAAAGAATGGCCCAGGTGTTCGAAAAGGTGAAGATTATCTAAAAAATTATTTTATAGATAAATATGGTGCTATTAGAGATGTTGATTTCAGTGAAATTATTATTAGTGCTCTAAATCTTAAAAAAGGTGATGAGTGAGGGCAAATTTAAAAACAACTAAAATCTATTATCTTTAAGTAGAATTGCAAAGCTGATAATCAATTGGTAGTATTTACAAGAATCTTTTTATTCCTTTATGGATTTTACATAATTTTTTATTAGAATTTTATTGATTGCAAAAAATCATCAAAATAA
>CAZJGS010000114.1:0-5678 GCA_964545735.1 uncultured Spirochaetaceae bacterium | reverse complement strand
AAAAAATAAAAAAAGAGAGACTTCAAAGTATTGAAAAAGTTTTAAACTTAATATTTAGAAATTCAGGACAACCTTCTTTATTTGACTATAAGTATAATTTTAAAGATATGGCAAAAGAATTTGTTGAAAATATTGAAATCTATAAAAATGCTAATGATAAAATCAAATATAAAATTATGGAATATTATCAAAATAATGATTTTAAAAATAAAAAAATGATTATAGACGATGATAAATTAAATGAATTGATAGAAAGACTAAACGCGACTTTACTTGTATCAGATACAGATATCATTAAATCTGATATGGAAAAGAAAATAAATGCTGAATTCAATAGTCAAGTTAATAATATTTTTTCAAATGAAAAAGGAGAAATTAAATTAATAATTCAAGATGAAGCAATGATAGTAACTATTTCAAATAATTTGGTTTTGAATATTGAAAATACTGTTAATCTCCAAACTGAAGCCATATATATGGATGATCCATTTATAATAGATGAAATAAATGAACAAAATAATTTCAATAGACTAGATGATGATCATCGCAGTCATTTAAAATCAAAATTAAGTAATAGAAATATTGATATAAATTTAGTAGATGAAATTGTCACAAAGAACAAGTTTTCAAAAATTTATAATAAACTTTCTTCTGTATGTGGGGGAGATGTTGTAAAGACTAAATCTAATGTCACTGGTTATAAAAAAGCAGGTTCAGACAAGATTCTTGATATACGCAATCTTTCTACAGGATTGAAGACTTTTGTAATCTTAAAAAAATTATTAACTAATGGTGTTCTTGACTATAATGGAACAATTATTTTAGATGAGCCTGAAATTCATCTCCATCCGGAATGGCAGTTATTGTTCGCAGAACTTATTGTATTAATACAAAAAGAATTTGGGATGCATATATTACTGAATACCCATAGTCCCTATTTTTTAGATGCTATTGATGTATATTCAAACAAATATAATATTTCAGATAAATGTAAGTATTATTTGGCATATAATGAAAATGAATTTTCATATATAGAAGATGTCACAAATAACTTAGAAGTAATATATGACAAATTAGCAAAGCCTCTTCAAAATCTAGAAAATGAGCGATATAGTAATGATTAATATTCAAGAAGTAGAAATTTTTAAGTCCAATATTAATACTTTAAAAGAATTATCTAAGGATGATAGTGATCCCTCCAATCCTATATACATGACAGAGTCGAAAGTTCTTGCAGTAAATTTTGATGATGTCAAAACTAAATATGTTAACTCATTAGGATTGACTGAAGAATTTGCTACCTCATTTGATGCATTATTATCAGGTAAGGCGAATAATTTGGTGTTTATTGAATTTAAAAATGGTGATATGAAAAACCAAAAAAGAAATGTTAAAGATAAAATTAGAGATGGATTACTGATTTTTTGTGATATTGTTGGGGAAAATATTACCTATTCTAGGAAAAATGTAGATTTTTTATTAGTTTATAATGGGAATAAGAACCCCTTACCAAATCAGTTGACTAGAGAACGTCCACAAGAATCTATTTCAAGAACAATAATTCAAAAACTAATTATGTCGAAAGCAAATAAAGAATTTATTCTATTTGGTTTGGAGAAATTTCAAAAATTATATTTTAGAGAAGTTCATACATATACAGAGCTTGAATTTGAAAAATATCTAGGCAAAATAAATTATTTTTTTTAGTAGTATGTGAGCGTTATTTTTCTACTTCCTTTTCTCTCTAAATTGAAATATCTATTTATTTCATTAAAAAAGCTGAATATTTAATTTTATTTAAAAGTATAAATGATCCTTGTGTTGGGTGTTTTTTCGAACTAAGAACTGTTGAAATTCTTATTAAAAATAACAATTATCTATTACTCAAATCGTTATTCAGGGCTAGTGAAGGGTTGATATAAGTTAATAAGATAAGCATTTCTTTAAATAAACATAAAAAGAAGCTAATGCAAATTACAAAAGCTTCTATATTGATTTTCTTAATTTACTGATTATCCCTTAAACTTAGGATATTCACTACAAATAAGTCTATAAGGCATTTCATCTTCTTCAATTTTAGGGAATCTTCCAATAGGCTCTAAGAAGAAGTTATCATTAAAATCATCGTTACACATAGATACTTCTCCAATTAAAACATCTCCAGATCCTTTTTCACTCAATAAAGTCATGATATTGGTATGGCCAAATAGTAATACTTGGAAGGCTATAGAGTATTAAATGTTAATCATGAACAGCTGAAGTAGTTAATCCAGGAACAAAGAATTTCTTTAAGAAAATAAACATAATTGCTCCTGTAATAGAAGTTATAACAGATGAAGCCATCATACCAATCCAGTCCTTTCCACCTCCAACCGTAAAAGTGAATATAAAATCACTAGCAAGAGTTCTTTTTGTAATTGAATATTAATACAATGAGAACCACTATTCCACGATAGGAGAGCTAACAGTATTATAAAAGAACCAACAATATCTTGGATAAAAGTTATTCCTTACCAATAAATTTAATCAATGTAATTATAAAATATAAACAGATTTAACGTTTACAATTTAATTATAAAGAGGCATAATAATGATGAAAATGAGGTATATAATGAAAATATTAAGGATTGAATACAAAAATTTAAAGTTATTTAAAAAGAAACTAGTTTTTGATTTCACTGCAACTGATAGAATTGTAGACATAAAACAGGTTTATAAATTTTCAAGTAATATTAATTTTCAGAAGGTAATTGCCATAGCTGGTATAAATGCAACAGGTAAATCACTTTCCTTAAGATTAATTAACTTTGCATCAAAATTATTAATGGATAATACCGTTTTAAAAGATGAGAAGATGGAGTTTACCTTATTCCAAGATCAAACTGAAATTATTATTGATTTTGTAATTGCTGAGAATATTTATAGATTGAGAAGTGTTTTAGGAATAAAAGAAATCACAGGCGAAGAAATAAAGATAGGTTATAAATTATATTTTAAAAATGAAGTTCTTTATTCTAAACCTATAAAATCAGTTAAATTAAAAAAAGGACTATTTGAGTGGTCAAGTTTACAAGTTTTCATTGAACGAAATCTACTTGAAAAAAATATGTTGGAATTATTAAATGATAATCATAGTATAATAATAAAACTAACTAAAGATATCCCATTAAATATTATAGCATTAATAGATAATACAAATGTTAATTTCTTAATAGATGGGATTAAATACAATAATACTTTTACAAATCTTTTTGATGATAGTATAGAGAAAATTGAGTATGAAAGTGAAGACAATATAAATTTAAACTTTAAAGATGAAAAAAAATCTTTTAATATTAATAATTTAAATGATCAATATAGACTATTATCTTCTGGTACTATTAAAGGAACTCTTTTATTAAATACAATTTCTTTAATATTGAAAAGAGGTGGATATTTGATAATTGATGAAATAGAAGTCCATTTAAATAAGACCTTGGTTGAAGTAATTATTAATTTGTTTATGGATGAAAAGATTAATAAATATGGAGCTGTTTTAATATTTACAACCCATTATGTAGAAATTTTAGATATAATAACTAGAAAAGATGCAATTTATGTATCTATTCGTGATGAAAATCATAAAATACAAATTGAAAAATTTTCTGACAGAATTAAGAGAAATGACATAAAGAAAAGTGAAGTTTTATTATCTAATTACTTTGGTGATACTGCTCCAAAATATAGAGCAATTCAAAATGTGAGAAAGCTATTATGCAACGAAACAAATTAGATTTAAGTGGTAAGATAATATATTGTATTTATGAAGGTAATGCTGAAAGAGAAATTCTTGATTTTCTTCTGGATTCAGAGAGATTAATTTTTACACGTGATGATTTATTTTTTTATTGAGATTGTTTTAATAGAAATGAAAATGGAGACTCAAACACTTAATGATGGTGACTTAAAAACTAGATAATCAATAAAACCATCTAATGAAATGTATAAAGAAGTCTATAATTGTTATACCTGTCCTGAAATAGAGTATTTGTTAATTTTACATTATTGTGATGTGAGGCGTTTTAAAAAAGAAAAGTCAAAACCCTGTGAATTCTGTAAGAAATATTATGGATATTCAAAAAGTCGAGAAAAAAAGTATTTTACAAATAGTTTTTCTGCAGAGGAACTTGTTTTAATGTTAAAACAATATGATTCACAGTGTGAAAAAGATGAATTGTCACTTTATTCACTAGTCAAAGCAAATTAATTCAGTTTAATTTTATAGGAAGAAATGGGTCATTAGAAAACTTTACAGTAGAGAATGATTTTCTACAATTATCGACTGAACGATGCTCTCATTCTGTTAAAGAGAACCTAGTAGGTTGAAAGTGAATAAGAAAAGTAAGAAAGTGGAGAGATAGATACAAATATTATACTTATTAACTTCCATCATAAATCAAGTACAAGTTTACTTAATTTCTAGACTCATATTTTAGCCAAAAATTTTGTTTATGGTTAAAACTATTTTGTGAAATAATGCTACAAGCAAAAGGTTTAAAAAAACAACTTTTTTATACATTTAGAACCTAGCATATCTGAAAATATTGAAAAACTGCCTGATTCATATCGTATTCTACCTGCAAGGATTGCCGGTGATCTGTTTATTTCTTTTGCAGTTGTCATTATTTTGCAGTTGGACCAAAGCGAAAAATCACTTAATTTATAATCTTTAATTTTTGTAGAAGGTATAAGGTATTCCATAGCAAACCTATTTGCTTCTTTTTCAACTGGAGAAATACATTTTTTTGAAGTTGAATTAGTGTTGTCAAAAAAAGATTTATTATTTGACTTGCTATAGAGATGCTTTATAACATGACCTAATTCATGAATAAGAGTGAACCAAAAATTATCGATTCTATCATGTCTTAAAGATAATGCTACTACAGGTTTATCATCTAGAGCTTTGAATGCTGCTCCATCTACGTAAGTTTTAGAAAGGTTGGTTTCTGTAATAAAATGCACACCATAGGTTTTTAAATAGTCTTTTACTAACAGTGGGCCAGTCTCATCTATACTTAATGCTAATAGTTTTTCAATAAAATTATCATCAAGAGCAGATAGGTTGAATTTATCAACTTTTTCATAGGAAATTTTTTTGAGAATTTGAGCCTGCCAAGCAAAAATAGCATTCATGCTTGGGACCGTCTTTCTAAAAGATTGTTTGCAGTAGACAGGGGTAGGCATACCATCACCAAATGAGCTAAATAAATCAGACATAACTTCTTCAAAATATTCTTTAACTTGTGAAAGCTTAGATTTTTCTGGGAAATATCCTAACTTAAACATCTCTGAAACTGGATAGTCTCTGTATGAGAATTTTAGCTCAGGAATCTTTTCCTTTTTTGGATCTTGAAGAAGAACCTCAGCAGGGATATTTAGTTTATCATGCAAGTTTCGCATCATAGCTAGACTAAGAGGTCTCTTTTGGTTTAATACTTCTGAAACTTTACTTTGGCTGCCTATGATGGGAATAAGGTCTTTCCTTTTTAATTTCTGTTGATCCATTACAAATAGAATTGCATCAATTGGATCTGGCAAATCAACTGGAAAGTGTTTATCTTCATAGACTTTAACAAGTAAAGTGAATAATTCAATTTCCCTATTGATTTCTTTAGATTCTGGCTTTTCCATAAGAGATT
>CAZJGS010000113.1:0-8275 GCA_964545735.1 uncultured Spirochaetaceae bacterium | reverse complement strand
CATAGAACTCAAAAGAGAAGTTGTTGATGCACTAACCTGAAAATATTCACTTAAAAGTGTCTGCAACCATAAATCTAAACCGTCTTTAATTGAACCATTAAAAAAAATGCCCATTATAGCTCCTACTAAACCTGTTTGTAGTAGAGTTAAAAATTTTATATTATAATTTATTGTATTACTTTTTGTTTTATTATCTTTGATTGGTTTATTCTGTTTTTGGGGAAATTTATATTTTAAGAAAAAGATATCAAAAATTCCCAAAATGAAAATTAATATACCACTAACAAAAAAAGCGTTTCTCCAACTATATTTAGTAAGAATTAATCCATTAATAAAATAAGATAGTAGCATACCTATAGGTAATGTAAAAACCATTTGAAAAGCTTTCAAAGATGCTATTTCTTTCGTTTCTTGGGTTAATCCTATAAATCTAATAGTAGGAGCCCAACACATTGAACAGAAAATACCATTCAAACCCCATAAAATTGTAAAACTAATTGGTTTTAAAGCAAAAGTCATTAATATATTCATAATACCAGAACCAAGAATACCAATTTTTATTAAATTCTGTGGTGGAACATGGTCTCCAATAATTCCATTTATAATTTGACCTAAAGCATAACAAATTAAAAAAACAGTTCCAACAATGCCTGCTTGAAAAGTTGTCAATAAATTATCATTAATAATTAAAGACATACATATTGAATAATTCTTTCTTCCTAAATATAAGAATGAATAACTTAACAAACATAATAATAACAATTTATCCGATTTTTTCATATTATCCTTTAACAATAGAACCCCAGAGATTAAGTCATATTTAACTATTCTTGTAGTCTTTTTTAAGGTTTCATTGGAATTTAAAAGCCCTGTAGAGTACAGGAAATCTTTAGGAATTAATGCATAAAAGTCCAAATTTATGTCCGAACCCCTATCAACAACCTGGTCCACGTTATTTCTCTATTCTGTACAGTCTCATATCCTGGGCTTAAATAAAGTTAATAATTTATTTTGTTACTTCAAACATTGCTTCAACAGGATAGTGATCTGATAATCCTGTATTAGTTACTATTCTAGGACTAGTAGCCATTATTGGTCGAAGAATTTTATTTGCAACAATTTTATCAATGCTTTCTGTTAGGCCATAATCATCACTAATCTGAGTACAAGAAAAAGTAACTGGTGCTGCTAGATGAAGAGTGTTAAACACTTCATTAAAACCAGTCTTATCATGAATAATTTTTAATGGTAGAAAAGGATCATTAAAATCACCACAAATAAGGGCTCCCTCATTTTCTTTTGTAAGTTTTATAATTGCATCAGAAAGTCTCACTGCTTCATCATGACGATAACTTTTTCCAGTTGATACCTCATAAGCATTGCCCTGGTGAGTTAAATGAACGGTACTAATGAAAAGAGTATCATTATTAACTTTACATCTAACACTTAAATAAAACAAACCCCTATTAATTTCAGGCATAAATAAATCAATTCTTCCGTGTTCAATTTCCTCAAACAGTTCAAGATTGTAATAGATGTTTGATTCTTCATTCCAACCACAAAAATTATCATGAACTCTAGCATACCCTGGCAATAAAGAGTCAAGTAAAACCTCAGTTTCTGGCCTTATCTCTTGTATACAAAGAAAGTCGGGTTTGTTAATTTCAAAAAACTTGCAAATTGTGTTTTTTCTTATGGATAATTTTTCAGTGTTCCATAAATTTAATGTCATTACAGAAAATCTAAATTTCATTTTATTACCTCCGGGAAATCTTTATCAATTTTATTAAAATAACCTAATACTAATACATGAACCCAAGCTATATTTATGGAAAAGTACCCTGCTGCTTTGTCTTCATTGCCAAAATAATCCCAATTAGTATGATTTATTTGCTCAGGAATCCATCCATAAAAGTCTTCCCCTTTTCCAAGTTTATCCTCTGGCTTTGAAATTAATGATTGACAAGATTTTATCATTTCAAGTGCCAAAACTTTATAAAACTTTTCGTCTGAATATCTGCTAAGACGAAGAAAATCATAACCAATCATCATGCCATAACAATCTAAATGTTGATTGGCTATTGACACACTAGTAAGGCCTTTAGTCTTAAATTTTCTAATACCTAATGGAGTAAAACTGTCAAAATGAATATTATCAAGTTGAATCCAAGTAACAATGAAATTAGCACAATCCTTACAAAGTTTAAGATAATATGGAGTTTGGAAAGCTTCAATTTCATATAAACTTAGAAAACCACGCAAAAGAGCGTGTCCGGCTTCTTTATCACAGGATTCAGCATCAAGAGTATCCCCAAAAAATTTACCACCTTCTACCAATTGAGCATAGTAACCAGCAGCTTTTGTGATTGAGGCTAAAATTTTATCATTCTTTTCTCTTTTATAAAGCTCTGCCATTAAAATAAGGATATAAGCTCCATTGGTACCTTTTTCACTAACTGATTGTCCCTTTTCTGTCCACCAACGACCATAGTTGCCATTCTCTAATTGATGAACAAGATAAAAATTTACTACATTGTGTATTAATTTTAAATAACCTTGTTTGTGTTCCTCATCTAAATAATCACAGAGTTGAAGATAAGCAAGCATTGCTTCACCATTTGTTCTGGCATTAACATTGTATCTAAACTCATCATTTTCACCTATTCCTAAATACCCCCCCCAGATATTTTCATCAAGGCTATAACAGTCCCGAAACACACCTTTTTTAGCCTCTGCATGGAGAAAATAATCAGCTATACTAATTGACATCTCTTTATAAGTTTTTTCATTAAGAGATTTTTGCTCCTGCTTTTCTAATATACTTATTATTTTAGGTGAAGTTTCTAATTTGAGTTTTTCTGTATCCATAGAATAAAAAATGAGAGCAGCCTCAATGCTTTTTACTAAAAAAGAAGCACTAGTATAATTGTATATATTTTGATAGATTCCATTTCCTTTTCCCATTTTAAGATAGTAGCCTTTTTCGCTACTTTCTAATAAGAACAAGAGCTGACGAAGTAACAATGCTTTATAATCAGCTTTTTTTAAACTTAAAGTAAGTTCATGGTTGTTTTTGATAAACTGTTTAGAGTATTCCAAATATTTATAAAAAATTGAATTTGAATTTTCACTCAAGTTATCAAAATATATTAAATATTCTTGATCGATTATTTGACCTTTCTCAAGTTCTATAAACTCATTTTGATCTTTCTTTGCTAATTTATTTTTTCCTAGATAAACAAAAGGACCTTCTATTGATGGCAAATTAAAGCTGATACAATCATTATTCCAACTTGTGCTGATGTGTTCTTTGTTGGCTCTATGGCCAGCTATCAAAACTTTTCTTCCTTTATAAAGTTCTATGCAACCAGGTATAGACATTCTACTTTCGTCAAATGACCAATATTTAATTTTATCAATTATTGGAAAGCTTCCTTTCCCATCGCCATTTTTCTTGTACATAACACAAGGAATGAATACCTCAGGTTCGATCAACTTAAATTGAACTTCAAAAGAAATTTTATATGAAGCCATTTCTTTTATTTCGATTTTTCTTTTTATTGAAAGAAATTTATCACTGATTGAAAAAACATCAGTAACTAATATTTTATCAAAATTCAAAAATAATTTTCCCTTATTGTTTGAAGAAGACTTTAATTTAATTTTCCCAAATTTTGTGCTTATTTTTGTAGAAAAACTAATAATCTCGTTATTAAGGTTTACTGTAAAATCCATAATTACCCCTTAATACCTGTCATTGCTACCCCGGCAATAATTTGTTTTCTGAAAATTATGTATAAAATAAACTGAGGTATAGAAGCTAATACAGCTCCGGATAGAATTAGAGCATACTGTGTTCCATGAGTACCTTGAAAATTAGCAATACCAACTGTAACTGTATATTTTGCCGTATCGTTCATTGCAATTAATGGCCATAAAAAATCATTCCAACAAGTAATAAAAGAAAGAATTGTTACTGTAGCCAAAGCTGAAGATCCAAGTGGCAGTATGATAGAATGAAATATTTTAAATCTTGTTGCACCATCAATGAAAGCTGACTCTTCTAGGGCATTAGGTATTCCTTCAAAAAACTGTTTTAATATAAATACGCCTATTGGTAGTGATATTCTTGGTAATACGACAGAAATTAAATTATTTATTAGTCCAAATTTATTTAATTGCAAATATAATGGAATTATTAATACTTGAAAAGGCACCATCATGCCTGCCATTACAAACCAAAATAATATAGTTTTCCCTTTAAACTTTATTTTAGCGAAAGCATAAGCTATTGGAGCATCAACTACTAAGGTTATTATCATTGTAAATGATGATACCAAAAATGAGTTTAATAGCCATCTCATTATGTAGGTAGAGAAAATAGCTTTTCGATAATTTTCTAAGGTTGGATTAGTTGGAAAAAAATGAAAACTTTTTGAAATCAATTCATTTTCTAAATGGAGTGAAGTTATTAACATCCATATTAAAGGGAATACCCAAATTCCCAATATAAAAATTTCTAATACTCTAAGTAAATAATATTTTACATTTTTATTGGTCATTCTTTTCTCCGCTAATCTTACTTAATAAAATTGAAGAAATCATAATAATAAAGAACAAAATATAACTCATTGAAGCTGAATAACCCATTTTGAAGTATTTGAAACCATTTTCGTAAATATACTGAATAAGAACTCTTGTACTTCCGTAAGGACCTCCACCCGTCATTACATACACTTGTCCGAACACGTTAAACGATGCTATTACTTGTAATACTAAACAAAGTGAAATTGTTCGTCTAAGTAGTGGAATTGTAATTCTTTTGACTTGTTGAAAATAAGAGGCTCCGTCTATTTCTGCTGACTCGTAGACTTCTTTTGATATCTGTCTAATTCCGGCAGACATTAAAATCATATTAAAACCAGCTGTCCACCATAATGTAGTTGTACAAACTGACCACATTGACCATTGTGCATCAGTAAGCCAACCTACTGCTTGACCTCCCAAACCAGTAATTAAATGGTTGAACAATCCATATTGTTTTTGCATTAACCAAGCCCATAAGGTTGCAACAACAGTCATTGAAAAAACATAAGGAAAAAAGAATACATTTTCTCCAACTCCTTTTAGTGGTGATTTTGAATTAATAAACAAAGCCATCAAAAATCCAATTATTAAAAGTATTGGAGTTGTAATTATTACAAATTGGAGTGTATGTAAAAGAGAAGAATAAAACATTTTATCCTGGAAAAGATTTTTGTAGTTTGCTAGTCCAATAAACTTTTTAGTTGAAAGAATATTCCAATTAAAAAAACTTATATAAAATCCATTAAATAATGGATAAATCATAAATAGTATAAAAACTATTAAAAAAGGAGAAGCAAATATTAGACCATCTCTATTATCTTTATTTCCAGGTATCATAAATTTCCTACTTAAATTGGAGTGAAAGGATATTTTCCTTCCACTCCGTGATTTTTTTAACTATTAATAAGTTTCAATAATCTTGTTAACAGTTTTTTCAATATCGTCTAAAGCTTGTTTAGGATCTAAATTTTTTGCAACCGCCCATTCAAGTTTATCAGATAGAGTGCCGTAAATTTCAGACCAAGCTGGTGTGCTAGGCGGTGCTACTGTAGATTCAGCTGATGCCGCATAACCTGATAAATAAGGTAATGCTTTGAATGCATCACTTGCTTGTACTGATTTCCTAGTTGGAATTTGTCCGGCTTTAGCCCACATTTCACCATGTTCTGTAATCCATAAAATGCATTTTAGAATGCTTTTTAATTGTTCTGGATCTTTTGCTTCTACTGCTGGTATAGCTAAAGTATGACTTCCACCCCATGCTGCAGGTTTTCCAAGTAACCCAGGAAGTGGAACTGCATCAAAATTAAGACCCTCAGCTCCATTAAAAGTTCCTGTTGCCCATACACCATTGAAATGGAAAGCAGCTTCACCAAGTTTGAAGGAATTTACTGATGTATCATAATCAAGTCCAGCTGGTGTAACTTTATTTTTATTAACCATATCTACTAATGCCTGCAGAGCTTTAACACCTTTTTCATTATTAAAAGCTGCTGCTGAGTAGTCATCAGTTAACATTTGGCCGCCTTGTTGATACATCATTGAAAAGAATAACCTTGATAGGGTATAAGCTTTGTAAACAGCTGTTGTGTTATCACAAGCAATTCCCATAGCACCTGTTTTTTCCTGTACTGCTTTAGCATCAGCAATCAATTCATCCATTGTAGTAGGAAGCTCTGCAATTCCAGCTTCTGCTAATAAGTCTTTATTTGCAAACATAATGATTGGGTGAACATCGAGTGGAAGGGCATAAATCTTTCCTTCGTACATACATGCATTAAGAGGAGCGTCAATGAAATCATCCATTGGAGCATTAATTTCTTCTAGATATTTATCTAAAGGAAGTAATTGTCCACCTAGGATATAATTTCTTAATCTGGCTTGGTGACAAACAATCATATCTGGTGCATTATCTGCTACCAAAGCTGCTGTTAGCTTTGTATAATAACTTTCATGTTTAACAGTGTCTGTTTTCATTTGAATGTCAGTGTGTGTAGCATTAAACTCATCAACCATCGCGTCAAAAAATTCTCCATCTCCACCAGTAAACAAAGACCAGAAAGTTACTGTTGTTACCTCCGTTTTAGCAGAAGGTGTAGCCATTTCTTCTGTACCAGTTGCGAATAACGAACCTACTCCAGCTATTATTACAATTAAAATAGCTAACGTAATTTTTTTAATTTTCATGATTCCTCCTTATAAATAATTCATGAAATATTGCGACTCCCCAAAGGAGCTGATTCTCTGAAAATCAATCTCGTTTGGAGATGTCTTGTAATGTATGGCAAATTTAAATCTTCAATGTGCCTCATTAATTCATGAGTAGCTTCACAACCTAGAGCAAATTTTGGTACATCAACTGTACTGAGACTTGGTTGTACAAATTGAGAGATCATTAGGTTATCAAATCCAAATACTTCTATGTTTTTTGGTACTAAAAAATGGTTTTCTTTTAGGGACTTTAAAACGCCCATAGCTACTAGGTCATTGAAACAACAAATAGCCGAAAATTTATAACTTTTATTAATAGCTTGATTAACTGCCGCATATCCTTCTTCAATGTGCCCTTTGGTGGGAATAATGAAATTTTCATTTACTTCTAATCCATGTTTAATCAAGGTATCTTTATAAGCATCAAGTCTTTGTTTAGTGTTACTAACATTTTCTGGCCCGCTTATATATAAGATATTGCTATGCCCTTTTTTAATTAAAAACTCAACCACTTTGCTTTGAGCCACATAATCTTCATGAAGTAATGAATGATTTTCAACACCTTCCGCAATTCTTCCTAAAAAAAGGAAGGGAATATCAATTCTTGAGTATAGTTGTTTTAGTAATACATCTTTGAAAACAGGTACTATTAGAAGTCCATCTACATGTCTACTACAGAATAATTTTATATAGTTTTTTTCAACTTTTGCATTTTCCGAAGTGTTAACCAACAAAATATTATAGTTATAACTTTTAACTGTTTCTTCTATTCCTCTTATTACTTCAGCAAAGAAAGGATTAGAAGAATCAGCTGTTATAACCCCAATAATTTTCGAATGTTTTAATCTCATGCTTGCAGCTAGGGAATTATTTATGTAACCAAGTTCATCGGCCTTTTTATTAATTTGTGTTCTAGTTTTTTCACTTATTTTTTTATCATTTCTAAGTGCTCTAGATACAGTATTAATAGAAAAACCAGTAGCTTCTGAAATATCTTTCATCAATGTAGGTTTCATAAATTAATAGTACTACTAGTTAATCCAAATTGCAAGAAATAAATTTTATTTGTATTTACTGCATAAGGAGTTAGGTAGATTAACGTTAATCCTAATTAGTTTTATTCCGGTTGGAATTTATATATTTTGGGATTTGTAAAACCGAGAATATGGCTTTCTTCTAATAGTTTTAATAGTAATTGTTAATAGATACAAACGTTTGGTTTTAACGTCGATTATGTAACTAATTAATCCAAGAATCCCATAATTATAGAGCCTTTGGTGCATTATTCTAAGGTAACCATTTAATATTTCTTAATATTCTAAATAAAGGCCTAGGAAGAAGTCTAAGGCAGAATTTAATTCTATTTTTCATCTTCTTTCTAATCTTTCTATTACAGGTATAAACAAAGTGTAACTGTCAATGTGCATTCTATGCTCGAATCTGGACAGCGCTCCACTTTAAAATGGACAACGTTATT